>JBBIUF010000003.1:0-104110 GCA_037440365.1 Chloroflexota bacterium | reverse complement strand
TCGGTTTATTGACGCGCATATGCGTTTATTGTATAGTGGTTGCGTGTCACTTGCGCGCGCGCGTGTGTGGGTAAGCGGGGTCAAATTTAATTTTCGATACAAGCAGGCATGTTCCCATGGCATGAGCGAATCGGCTGAATTATTGAACGCAACCTCGCAAGTTAGACGCAAGCCCTTTCTGTAATTCATAGAAAGGGCTTGCGTCTTTGGCGCGGATGTTCTCGGCGCAGATCGTCGTTCAAATGCCAGCGCCGCAACCAATATGTCTCGAACTCGAGGCGGAGGTCGTATGTCTCTACGACGCAAGACGTTGCTCATTAGTAGTGTGACGATTCTGTGTTTGATTGGCGTCTTGCAAGTTGTCGCGCAAATCATTCTGATGAATAGTTTCGCCCAACTCGAAACGCAAGAGACGCGCGAGAATACGAGCCGCGTACAAAATGCGCTGGCGATCCAAGCGGCACAATTGGAACAAACGGCGCGCGATTGGGCATTTTGGGATGACACGTATGCGTTCGTCGAGAATGGCAATGCCGATTATATTCGCGCCAATTTGAATCGCGCGGCGTTCAACAACTTGGGTTTGAACCTGGCTGTGTTTGTTAATGCGTCTGGCAAAATTGTCTATAGCCGCGCTTTCGATCTGGCTACGCAAAAAGAAACACCCGCCTCGGCAAGCATACTGGAGCAGTTGACTCCCGACAATCCATTGTTCCGCCGCCCCAATCTCCAGAGTAGCGTGACGGGGATTTTGCTTTTTCCAACCGGTTCATTGCTCATTGTCGCATTGCCCATTCTGACCAGTCATGGCGAGGGCCCCGCGCGTGGCACGTTGATTTTTGGGCGGTACCTGGATGCTTCCGCCATCGCCGGTTTGTCCAAGACAACGGACCTTGACCTGGCGTTCTATCGTTTGGATACACCCAACCTGCCGGTTGATGTGCAAGCCGCGTATGCCGCGCTGTCGAACGGAACAGCCACAGCAGTTCGTCCACTTGACGCACAGACTATTGCCGGGTACGCGCTCTTACCCGATGTGTATGGCAAGCCAGCACTCATCCTGCGCGTAAATACAGCGCGCGATATTTACGAACAAGGTCAAGCCAGTATTTTGTATTGGATGTGGTCGCTTGTCGCTATTGGAAGCATATTTTTTGCCATCGTGTGGTTGGTGCTGGACCAGTTATTTGTCAAACGCATTTTTGATCTGAGCGACCGCATCAAACAAATCGCCAGCGCAGGCGAGGCTACCGCGCGCGTTCAAGTTACGGGCAACGACGAATTGACGCAACTCGCCGCCGTGATCAATCACATGCTCGACGCGATCGCACAAGCCCAGCACGCCTTGGCGCACAGCGAAGAAAAATTTGCCCAAGTGTTTCGCGCAAGCCCAATGTTGATGGCAATTTCAGATTTGGAAAAAGGATTGTATCTTGATGTCAACGACGCCTTTCTCCAAACTTTGGGTTATACGCGCGCTGAGGTGATCGGTCACACGTCACACGAACTGAACCTGTTCGCCCAACCAGAACAACGCCGCCACGCATTGCAGTTGCTTGAAGATCAGGGCTATCTGCGTGAATTTGAAGCTCTCGTGCAAAATCAAGCGGGACAAATTTTGGAGGGCTTGTTTTCCGCCGAATATATTGAACTGCAAGACCGCCGGGTGCTGTTGACCGTGATGAACGATATGACCGAGCGCAAACATGCCGAAAAAGCGCAGAACGCTAGCGAACAGCGATATCGGCAATTATTTGAGGGCATGGCCAATGGCGCGGCTCTGCATGAACTGGTGTGTGATGCAAACGGCAAGCCAGTGGATTACATTACGTTAGAAGTCAACCGGGAATACGAGCAACTCTTGGGGGTACCGCGCGAATTGGTGCTTGGCAACCGGGCATACGCCACCACGCCGAATCTTGATCGCGCGTGGCTCGACATGTTTAGCCAAGTCGCGTTGACCGGACAACCGCGTCACTATGTGCAGTATGCGTCCAATTTGGACAAGTGGTTTGAAGGCACGGCATTTAGTCCCACCGCGCAACAATTTTGCGTGACGTTCATTGACATTACCGAACGTAAACGAGTTGAACAGGAAAAGGAACGCTTATTGCAACAAGTCATGTCGGCGCGCCAACAATTGGCAGACCTTTCGCACCGCCTTGTGGAAATTGAAGGCGTCGAGCGCAAGCGACTGGCGCGTGAACTGCACGATCGCGTTGGGCAAAACCTGACCGTGCTAGGAATCAATCTGAACATCATGCGCGCACAAATTCCTGCACAATCCAAAGTGCTAGAGAAAATTGATGATTCGCTCAAGCTGGTGCAAGAGACCATGAATCACGTGCGCGACGTGATGGCGGAACTGCGTCCCGCCGTGTTGGATGATTATGGTTTGGTTGCCGCATTGCGTTGGTATACCGAACAATTTTCGCGCCGCACGAATATTGCCGTCACCGTTGATAGTCCAGAACCATCTCGTCGCTTGAAGCTTGCCACCGAAACCGCACTCTTTCGGATCGCCCAAGAAGCATTGAACAATGTCGCTAAACATGCCCAAGCCAGCCACGTCAATCTTGACCTGGGCTTTTTCGATGAAACCGCGCGCTTGACGATTACAGATAATGGGGTAGGATTCGATGCGGCGATGCGCTCCGAAACCGGTTGGGGGCTGGTCACAATGCAAGAACGCGCCGAAGCGGTGGGAGGAACCTGGCGCATTGTATCGGCACCGGGGCAAGGCACGCAGGTCAGCATCGAGGTCAGCGCGCGCATTTAATTCGAACGGAGACATATGAGGCAAGGGCATGTCTATCAAAATTTTTCTTGCCGATGATCACGCGATTGTGCGAGACGGATTGCGGATGATTCTGGAAACCGCGCCCGATCTCCATGTCATTGGCACAGCAGGGGACGGGTTGAGCGCCGTCGCTCAAGTTCAAACACTTGGACCGGACGTTGTGGTGATGGATATTTCGATGCCACGGATGAATGGCATCGAGGCAACACAGCACATTCGACAAGATTGCCCAACGACCCAAGTGGTCATTCTTTCGGTTCATTCCACAGTCGAACATATTTCGCGGGCATTGCAAGCCGGCGCGCTCGGCTATCTTTTGAAAGAATCGGCGGGCAGTGAAGTGGTGGATGCGGTTCGCGCGGTTCAGGCAGGGTGCCGTTATCTGAGCCAAGCCATTGCCGCGGTGGTGATCGAAGACTATAGTCAGCCGCGAAACTCGCCTGCGGAAAATAAATTGGCGCAATTAAGTTTACGCGAACGGCAGGTACTCCAATTCATTGCCGAAGGTATGGCAAATGTAGAAATCGCCAAAACGCTTTCACTCTCACCCAAGACTATCGAGACCTATCGCAGTCGCTTGATGCGGAAACTTGGCGTCAGCGATTTTCATGGTTTGGTCAAGTTCGCCATCCAGCATCGGCTGATCTCTCCGGACTAGCATTCCACGCACGTTTTTCACCGCTCTGATCTAGCTCGCGCTTGCCAAAATCAAGTTTTCCCTACAAAAATTACAGATTTACCTGACAGACAAATTCGCCTGATTCGGTTAGACTCACCGTGTCAGGACTTTTTAACAGGCAGGAGGTTTCCTTGAAAGGAATTCGACAAACCGCCACGCCCCAACATCCATCGATCTTGCTCGTTGACAATAGCACGGCCGTGCGCCAATCACTCTACGAATGGCTCGGCGTAATTTTCCCGCAATGTAACTTGTACGAAGCGGCGAGCGGCGAGCAAGCGCTCACTCTTACTCAAACCTGCACGCCAGAAATTGTGGTGATTGATATCGAGTTGCCGCACATGAGCGGCATCCAAGCGACACGACAGATCAAGCAAGCCTTGCCCAAGACCCAAATCATCATGCTCTCGATTCACGAGGACCCGCATTATCGAATTGATGCGATGCAAGCGGGAGCCGCATTTTATGTGTCCAAGCAACTAGTGACACCCACTTTGATCTCGGTAGTCGCGGAACTTTTGAGCCAATTGCAAGATACAGCTAACGATTCGCGCGCGAGTAGCGCGCCGCTTGAAACCATCCCACTGAATTTGCCGACCAAGAGACAACCCGGTTCCAGTTACCCCACGCCTAGTCCAGAAATCTAGTCAATTTTGGTTGGGTCTGCTCGACACGCCAAAGCCAAGCCGAGCAAAACCGATCGTACACACTGAATCATGGAACGACACATTAAGTTGGAATGATCACGTGAGCGTGTCCTAGGTGCATGCGTTGACGAGCGCGTTGGGTTTGATGAACTGTGTGCGCTGACAGGAGAATGAGAGACGCGATGAAACATTGGATTATGATCTTGGTTGGCACAGGGTTAGCGTGTCTCATAGGGCTTGGGACCGCCAGCTCGGTCGCGTTCGCCGGGGTGCCTCTCTGCGCGTATGTTCCAGAAACTGGGCATAACATCCATGGCGCATTTCTGGCGTTCTATCTTGCGCATCATGGTGTAGAAAATTTGGGTGTGCCGCTGACCGAAGCCTTTTTAGAAAATGGATTTGTGGTCCAGTATTTTACGCGCGCGCGCTTGGAGTTCCATCCCGAAAATCCAGAACCGTATCGCGTCCAGTTGGGCTTGTTGGGTTCCGAGTTTGGAGTTTTTGATCCGCCAAAAATTTGGCCGCGAGGTCCATTCGTGTTTGATTCAACGACCAAGTATTTTCCGGCTACCGGGCAAATGATTAGCTTGGGGATCAAGACGTATTTCGATCAGCACAGCGGACTGGATATCTTGGGTTATCCAATCACGGGCATTCATTTTGAAAACGGAAAATTCGTCCAGTATTTTCAGCGCACCCGTTTGGAATGGGATCCCATTGATCCCAACGCCAACGCCATCGCCTATCCTAATCCGGTTGGACAAATCTGGCTAGACAAAAAATATCCCAATAGCTTGGTGGCGCGAAACCGCATTGTGTCAGATGGCTGTGCAACGCCGCTCGCGGTGCCGCAAACGCAGGCGGTGCCAACGGCGCTCAGCGCAACGCCACTGCCCGCTACATTCAAACTCAATCCCAGTGTGCGAGTACGCGTGCAAATTCCGCAAACTGCGATGACGGGACAGCAGACGGTCGATGTGTTTGTCGAAGATCAAAATGGTAAACCGATTGCGGGTGCGGCGATCTATGCCGTGGTGCATTTTACAAAAGGCGAACGTTGGTTTCCGCTGTTATCCACAGACGCGGCAGGACGAACATCGTTCATATTTGATATCGGAGTCGAGTCGCCGAACACACCGACCCTGATTGAAGCCCGGGCATTTGTTGGCGGAGAATCAAGAGTGGGCATTGGCTCGTTCATCCGCTATCCGTAATCGAACTGGCTCGCTCGTGCGCTCGGGTTTGATTGTTACCCATAAACGAAAATCAGAAAAAAGAAGAGGCTTACGTGGAACCACAGGGTGTGAATCTAGGCACGCTTAAACTCCGAGGTTGCGCCATTGCAAAAAACCGCCAGGCATTGATTCTGGGACCCAGTTCAAAACAAATTTTGTGGCGGACGTTGATCCTAGTAGCCCAAAATGAAGCCATGACCATCGAATTAAGCAAACATGAATTGTTTCAATTGGAACTCGATGATGGGCGTGCCGGCATTTGCCAAGTCGAGGGATTTTCAAAACCAAATGGTAAAGGTATGTGGACTTGGCGCTTGAAAGGTATTACCCCATTAGACCTCAATCTTTGGGCATAGCCCAAGCGCGCCAGTTTAATCAAGCGAAAGGAAAAAGCGTCTCACTACTAGACACGAGACGCTTTTTCCTTTGGCGTTGGCGGGGTTTACTTGTGGTGAAAGGGAAAATAAAAAACCAGTCTTGATCAGACTGGTTAGTGGGGACCCCCCGTGAACTTGATAAAGAGCGGAAGACGGGATTTGAACCCGCGACCCTCTCCTTGGCAAGGAGATGCTCTACCACTGAGCCACTTCCGCATTGTAGAGATGCCGAGGCGCAGGATCGGACTGCGGACACCACGGTTTTCAGCCGTGTGCTCTACCAACTGAGCTACCTCGGCAGGCGCTTGCTATTGTATGCGTTCTCGTCTTTTTGTCAAACTCGGTCGGCGGCATTCGGTTGAAAATTGGGTACGCCGCTTTTCGATCCGTGTGGCTCGAAAAGCGGCACTACGCCAAATAAAGGTTATCTCCTCCCGCAGACGCCGACGGGAGGAGACAACCGATCGAAAAGGAGGAGAAGAAGGGCGATGTACAAAACAAAAAACCACAGGGGAAGACTGTGGTTTCAAATACACGCTTAATTGCGTCACAGACTTGTCCCCTTCAATGCCTACGAAGTTAGCTGACGGGTTAGGGCTGAAGGATGCCCCTCTCAGTTCGAGATACACCCCGTGCGTTGGTTCCTCCGTTCTCTCACTCGACCGGTGAGAGATTGGGCAGACAAACTATTCAATTCTCATTTGAAATATACCACAATAGTTTTTGGCTGTCAAGCAGAATGCCATTATAATTACGATATGCCCATCCAATCATTAGCCGATGCCGCGCAAACATTTGCGCTTGATCTCACTGTGGCACAACAAGCCGCATTCGAAATTTATTTTCGCGAACTGGTCGTGTGGAATACGCGCATGAACCTCACGACGATCGTTGAGCATGATGACGTGATCGTCAAACATTTTCTTGATTCGTTGTCAGTTGCTCCACAAATTCCATCTGCCACGATGAATGTGATTGACATTGGCACTGGCGCAGGCTTGCCGGGAATCCCACTGAAAATTGTCCTGCCGCAAATCCATCTGACCCTGCTTGAAACAACCGGCAAAAAAGTGGAGTTTCTCAAACACATGATCGCCGAATTGAATTTGCGTGATACGTTGGCAATTCAAGCGCGTGCGGAAGACTTGGCGCGTGTTTCGGCGCATCGCGAACAGTATGCGGTGGCAGTAGCGCGGGCTGTGGCAAACCTAGCTGTGCTGGCGGAATATGCGTTGCCGTTCGTCCGCGTGGGCGGACTGTTCATCGCGCAAAAAGGGATTGCGGTGGATGCCGAAGTTCTTGCGGCAACACGCGCGATCAAAGTGCTGGGCGGACGCTTGCGCCACGTTGTGCCAATCCAATTGCCTGGTCTAGAACCCCGCCACCTGATCCTCATCGAAAAAATCCGCGCGACGCCGGAAACATTTCCGCGTCGCGCTGGGATTCCCGCGCGTCAGCCGATTCAATAAGGCGGATCTGGCTCAGATGTGCCGAGCAAGATCAAATTTCTTCGATCGCGCCGTGATGGACCTGCCCAATGCGCGCAGATTCTAAAAACTCTGGCGGAAAATCGGCGAGATCGGTGGTAGTGACAATGGCTTGCCGCGCGTCGAGTAACGTGCGCGCGAGCGCGGCGCGGCGCGGCGCATCCAGCTCCGACATTACATCGTCGAGCAAGAGCACGGGGTCTTCCCCCGTTTCGGCGCGCATCAGTGCCACTTCGGCAAGTTTGAGGGACAAGGCAATGGTACGTCCTTGACCGCGCGAAGCATACAGGTTGGCATCCATCGGTGGCGCGTTGGTTTTCGGCGTAGGTTCGATGAAAAAGTGTACATCGTCGCGATGCGGTCCGACAAGCGTGGTGCCAGCGCCCAATTCGCGTGGGCGCAGTCGTTCGATTTGGTGCGCGAATTGACGTGTCAGTGTGGCAAGACTAACCGGGTCTTCCTGGGTCAAGGCATCAGAGGTGACGCTAGGTTGATACACTAGGCAGAGGGCTTCGCGCTCATTGGTCAACCGCGGGTGAACTTGGGCGATCAGACCATTATAGCGTTCGATTGTTTCAGTGCGGCGCGCAATCACATACGCCCCGGCTTCGACGAGTTGGTGATCCCAGATTGCCAACTCGTGCGCATTGTACGCGCGTTCGCGAAATTCACGGAGCAAACTATTGCGTTGTTCCAGCACCTGGTTGTATTTGAGCAACGCGCGTCCATAGCGCGGATCAATTTGCGAGAGTGTAATGTCGAGATAACGCCGCCGATCACTCGGTGCGCCAAATACCAGGTCAAGGTCTTTCGGCAAGAACAGAACCGCAATCAATTCGCCCAGCAAATCCATCGCGCGTTTGGGCACACCATTAACCTTGATCCGTTTGCCAATGCGTCCGTTGACCGTGCCGCGTTCTTCGTGCGGTGTGGTTTCGACGGTTTGCGCCAAAACAATTTCAAGTTGCGTGTGCGTGTCGTTACGCTTGACAATGTGCGCTTGGACGCGCGCAAACGGAATGGGCTCACTGCTTGCGCCCCAGCGAATCAACTCGCGATCAGCCCCAGCGTGCGGCGATTTAGCAGTCGCCAAGTAAAAAACAGCTTCGAGCAAGCTGGTTTTGCCAGCGGCATTCGCGCCTTGGAAGAGCGCGATGCCGGGCGTTAAATCGAGTGCCAGTTGCGCGTAATTACGAAAATTATCGAGTTCTAGCCGAGTGAGATGCATCAAAAAATCCTACAGGTTGATGCGACGATTGTAGCAGTGAACGGATGCAAAATCAAATTGATTTGATAAAGCGCGCGTGGTATAATCGCCGCGCGTTTTTTTGACACCCAAAATTTAAGGAGGGAGAGCATTTGAACCGCGAATCTAAACGACGCACACACTATCAGTATCTCAATTGGGTCACGGGCGTTTTTGTAACCTGTTTGATCGTCTCGAATATCATCACCGTCAAGATTGTGGCGGTGGGTCCCGTGATCATGTCCGCGGCGATTGTCATTTTCCCGATCAGTTATATCTTTGGTGATATTCTCACCGAGGTCTATGGTTACGCGCGCTCGCGCCAAGTGATCTGGATCGGATTTGCCTGCAACGCACTCGCCGTGCTGGCGATGCAAGCGGGGGGCGCTTTGCCCGCGGCAGATTTTTGGACTGGGCAAGCCGCGTATGATCAAATTCTTGGCTATGCGCCGCGCCTACTCGTGGCATCGCTCATCGCGTATCTCAGCGGCGAGTTTGTCAATTCGTTTGTGCTGGCGAAGATGAAAATCTGGACGCACGGTAAATGGTTGTGGACGCGCACCATCAGTAGCACGTTATTCGGCGAGTCGCTGGACACGGCGACGTTCACACTCATTGCATTTGCCGGCGTGTTGACCCCGGCTGAAATGATCAATATCAGCCTCACCGAGTGGTTCTTGAAATGCCTGTACGAAATTGTCGCGACCCCGATCACGTATGCAATTGTAAATTTTCTCAAACGCGCCGAGCATGAAGATTATTATGATTACGACACGGACTTTAATCCGTTCCAACTCGGCGAACAAACAATTGCGAACAGTAAACCATAGTGCGTTTTGAAGCGTTAGAAAAAAATGCCACCGATACTCGTTTGAGCATCGGTGGCATTGCGTTATGAACTATTCTTTTGCTGTGCGATCGTTCGCGGATTAGGGCGCGGCGAGCGCGTCATTGCCTTTTTTCGCGGCGTCCTTGATCGCATCAGCGGCAGTCATTTTGCCATTTGCCACTGCGACCATCGCATCACCGATGGCGTTGCGGATGGGGTTCCACGCCGCCATCGTCGGTTCACCGCGACCGTACTGCAACCAATCGAACGCTTGACCGTAGAGCGGATTCGTTTTGATGAAATCGGCAAGCGCATCTTTGGTGGACTGGCGCGCGGGGAAGTACGACGTCGCTTTGGACCATTCAGCGTTCGGGTCCTTGTCCATCAAATACTTGACCCACAAGAACGCGGCTTGTTGTTTTTCGGACGTGGTCTTGAAGACCGTGACGCTCGGACCGTAGAGGTCAACCACCGGATCCTTGGTCGTGCGCGGCGAAGGCGCAATGCCCCAGTTTGCAACTTTGTTGCCGCCATCTTTGATCGCGGCGGCATAGTAGGGCAAGCCCGCCGACGAGCCGAACGTGAACACGGCTTTGCCGAGCGAAAAGTCCGTTTGATCTTGGTAGGCTTTGGCTTGGAGGATCGCGTATTTCTTGGTGAACAGGTCGCCCAAGGTCGTCATCGCATCAAGCCCAGGTTGCTTGTCGAACGCAACGGTCTTGCCATCGGCGCTGACCAGATCGCCGCCGCGCGTAAAGACCCAGGTTGCGAACGTGGACGCGGCGCCACTGCCGGGCATTTCATAGCACGCTACATCGGGCGCGGCTTTGGTAGCAGACGCGCAGACTTTGAGAAAGTCATCCCAGGTTTCGGGCGCTTTGGTCAAGCCCGCGGCTTTGACCATGTCCAGGTTATAGTACATCACTTCCATCGAGCGCAAGAACGCGAGCGAGTACACTTTGTTGCCATATTGCGCGTACTTGTCAATGAACGCCGGGAAAATGTCTTTCATGTCGGCGTCGGTGAAACCGATCTTGGGATCCTTCATCATGTCATCGAGCGCAATGACGGCGTCCGATTTGATGTAATTGGCAATATCGTTCTGGTAGCCAATGGCAACGTCCGGTGGACTGCCCGCGGCGATCGCGGCGGTGACTTTTTTGTACAAGTCGGTATAGTTGCCTTGATACGTCACTACGACCGTGATGTTCGGGTATTTTTGTTTGAACGAGGCGGCGAGTTTCTTCAGCGCCTCATCTTGCGGACCACTTTGGCCCGTCCAGAACTGAACTTCGACGGGCTTGGGCGCGGCGGTGGGCGCAACCGTCGGCGCGACAGTCGGTGCCGCCGTGGGCGGTACTGCCGTCGGCGCTACCGTGGGCTTGGGTGCATCCGTCGGTTTGGGCGCGGCAGGCACCGCGGTGGGCGCGGGAGCTTGGGTTGGTGCGGCGGTTGGCGCTGGCGCGGGTGCGCACGCTACGGCGACGAGCGCGATTACGAGCAAGAGCGCAATCACAAGATACTTTTTCATCGGACAGTTTCTCCTTTTCGATTTTCGTGCGTTTGGTTTAACAAACCCTGAGCGAGCATCTAGCGTCTAATTGGAGTGCGTTCACCTCCTCGAAACGTGAAGCAGAGCCACGCCATCGGAACGGCCCTACCCGCGAATACCGACCGTTGCAATGCCTTCGATAAACCAGCGTTGCAAAAGCAGATAAATAATAATCACTGGGATCACGCTGATCGTGACGGCGGCGAGTAAAAGTTGGATTTGGGTTCCGGCATCGCCGATAAAGGCGGTCATGCCGACCTGGATCGGACGCATCTCAGGTTTGTTCGTGACCAGGATCGCCCACATCAATGAATTCCAACTTGCCAAAAACGTGAACAAGCCGCTTGTAATCATCGCGGGACGCGAGAGCGGAATCACGATCGAGATTAAAAAGCGCAACTGTGAGCATCCGTCAATTACGGCGGCATCGTACAATTCAGTTGGAATCGAGCGAAAGAATTGGCGCAGAAGAAAAACGCTAAACGCACTAGCGGTCCACGGAATGATCAACGCCGCAAAATTATCCACCCATTTCAAATTTCGCACCATGATGAAATTTGGAATCAGTGTCACTTCGAACGGGACCATCATCGTGGCAAGCAAGATGATGAATAATACGTTGCGGCCTGGAAATTCCATGCGTGCGAACGCATACGCGGCGAGCGTTGACGTAATTAACACGCCAGCCACTGTAGCAAGCGCGATAAAAATGGTGTTCGCAAAATATTGCGGAAAAAAGCCGACCTGGTTCCACGCTTGCACATAGTTGGAAAAGAGCCAGCGGGTCGGCAAAAAATTTTCCGCGGCGGACGCTTCCGCATAACCTTTGAGCGATGACAGCACCATCCACACAAAGGGAAAGATCGCCCAGATCGCGCCGCCGATCAAGATGGCGTAAATGATTGTTTGCGTCAAGCCGTTTTTGATTCGATCGATATTGAGCGACATGGGATGATCCTATGTTAATTTGGGCGCGCGCGTTTTTCGAGGACGGTAAAGTTGAAAATGGTGAAACTGAGGATAATCAGCGAAAGCAAAATGGCAATCGCCGAGGCGTAACCGTAATTGGAGTACGAGTAGAGTTGATCGAACATGTACACGGTCAAGGTGCTGGTGCTACCCAGCGGTCCGCCCAATGATTGCGCCGCCGCTTTGTTCATCGTAAAGATATGATTGAACGATTGGAGTGACCCTATGACTGAAATGACGATCACGAAAAACGTCGTTGGCGCAAGCAAGGGCAAGGTGATGTTGCGAAACAAATCCCAACCATTTGCGCCGTCCATGCGTGCCGCTTCGTACAATTCGCCCGGAATGTTCGTGAGTCCCGCAAGAAAGATTACAATGTCATAGCCCATCGCTTGCCAGATGGAAAAAATCGCGATGGCGACGAGCGCAAGGCTGGGCCCGTTCGCCCAACCCGGCAGAGTAATGCCCGCATTTTTCGCCATGATCTCGAAAATACCGGAGGGTTCAATCAACCAACGCAAAGATGGCAGACCCAGATGTTTGAGCATCCAGTTGGCGAGACCGCTCCGCGGATCGAAAATCCATGCCCACACAATCGAAGAACCGACGGTGGACACGACATAGGGCAGGAAAAAAATTGCGCGAAAAAAACCGCGCGCTTTGACAAACGGTTGGTAAAGCAAGTAGGCAAAGAACAAGGCGAGTGCAATCGTAAAGGGCATGGTCAACAGCGCATACGCAAACGTGGTGACGAGCGCGTTCCAAAAATCGCCGCTCCCCAGCGCGCGCGCATAATTCTCCAGACCTACAAATTGAAATTTGTTGATGGCACCTTTGTTCAGGCTGATATAAATTGCGTAGAACACAGGCAGGATGTGAAAGGTGATGATGATCGCAAACGCGGGCAGGATATAGAGGTAGGCTGACCACTGGATTCGGCGCGGGTGAGGATGGACAGTAGTGGTGGCGACGCGGGTTTGCGTTTTCGAAACAGGTGTAGCAGATTCAGCCACGCTAGATACTCCTCGGCTCTAGCCGTAGAGCGCTATGCCTCGACGACCACAGTGAGCTCGCTTGAGACTAGACGGTCTAGGTTAAGATGGATTGATCCAAACATAGTGCGGATGTAACGTTGCGGTTAGGTTTTCTTAAACCACCAACCCATTGGTTTGCGCTCGATCGGTTGCTTGAGAATTCCGGTGGCGATTATACCTGAAAGCGCGAGGTTTGACAATTTGACGATGCCAGCGAGGTGTGCGTCAGTTTTTTTGGCGAGCGCCGAATCAAATTCGGCGGCTGAGCAAGTGCAACTCGGCCAAACCGATTCGCTTTGCGCAACTCGGCTCACCGAGTTTTTATCTTGTGAGCCATCGTTTGAAAACGATGGCGGTCAAACTCTGCAACGATCCAAAACTAGGACGCGCACCCATGCCAGCGTGATTCGTGCAGACAATCGGACGCTTGACTTGACGTGATACTAGACTTATAATGAGAAACAGAGTTGGATAAGAATCTTCTGTGAGCTAAACGATGTGTTTGAACCCGGCACGACGCGAAGAAGTTCTGAATCGTTTGGCGCGGCGGATCGCCGAACTGGGAATGACCGCACCGGCGATTTTGTTTTTCGAGTCCTTCAAGCCGTTGGCGTTTTTGGGCGCGCAATTGCTTTGGGTTGCCCAGCCCTTGCTCTCGTTTGGATTCAATGCGGCGGACTATAACGATTTCACCTTGATTGTGCAAGAGCCAGACGGGGTTGAAGCGTTACTCGCACACTTGGAAGCGAATCAACGCCCAAATCCTAATTAGCAGTATCGGCGCACGTGACCATTCATCAGGAGTCGCGGGTTGGATGCGTTACTGAATCTTCTCAATTCAACGATTGGCACCGAGCAAGCCATCATGCTCGGACTTTTCCTCTTTTTCCTCCCCATTTTTTTCTTTGCCTACTGGGCAGTGAAACGCGGGGCGCAGTTCACCTTGCGTCCGATTGCGGGCTATGCCACGCTCAAAAGTTTGTTAGGACGCGCGGCAGAACTTGGGCAACCGGTGCATCTATCGCTTGGCGTCGCTGGCATCGGTGATGAAGCGACGGCAGATACCGCCGCCGCGCTCACGGTGTTGGACTATATGGCTGATCGTAGTGCGGTCAACGCAACGCCGTCCACTATTACCGTCGCTAACCCAACAGCCTTGCTCGTCGCGCAAGATATTTTGCGCCGCGCGTATAATCGGCAAGGATATCCTGAAGAATATAACCCAACCCATGCGCGCTTTGTTGCACCGCCGCCGCTTCTAATCGAATCGCCGAACGGATCTGCTGGGGCGTTTGCGTATGCGGCGGGCGTTATGCGTTTATTGAATCAGCAAAAGTTGGCGGCGAACGTGATGATTGGGCGTTTCGGCGACGAGTTTTTGTTGTTGGGTGAAACGGGCGCACAACGTGAACTCATGCAAATCGGCGGCACGAGCGCGCCGGGGGTTCTGCCCTTTGTGAACGCCACCATGACCCATCCACTCATCGGCGAAGAGATTTATGCGGGCGGCGCGTATCTAGCAAACAAGCCCTCACACTTGAGCAGTTTGCTCGCGCAAGACATTATGCGTTGGGTTCTGGTTGGCGGCGTGTTTGTCGCCATCGTGTTGAAAACCTTGGGGCTGGTGTAAGATGAAGTGGTTAGCCACCGCAATTGCAATTGGCGTTGGATTCGTCACTCTGCTCACTTTCTTTTTCCAGCAGACCGTGCTGGGCGCGCTCGGCGTCGCGTTCCGACAATGGGCAGTGATCCTCACGGCGTTTGCGTTGCTCCTGGGTTTAGTCAATCTATTACTCGTCCACCTGTCGCGGATTGTCAAGCGAAGCGAACCGGGCGCGGGCTATAGCGTGATCGTGATCGTTACCGCATTTCTAGTCCTAGTGATCGGTCTGCTTTTTGGCTCGTCCGGCGACGCGATGGCGTGGATTTTCAATAACATCTACACACCCTTACAAAGCGCATTCTTTGCGCTGTCCGCATTCTTCTTGGCAACCGCCGCGTATCGCGCGATGCGCGCACGGAACATCGAAACATTGCTGATGTTGATCACCGCGCTCGTCGTGTTTATTGGGCAGGCACCCTTGCTCAACGTGGCAACGCAAGCGAAAGAGTGGTTGCTGAACGTGCCAAGTGTCGCCGGCGTGCGCGGCATTTTGTTGGGTGTGGCGCTTGGCACAATCGCGACTGCGTTGCGTTTGATCGTCGGCATGGATCGACCCTATTCTGAATAACCATGATTCATTGTGCTCATTGCGGGACCCAAAATCGAGATGGCAGTAAATTTTGCAGTAACTGCGGCGCGCGCTTTACACAAGCGTCGGGTTTGACTTGCCCCATGTGCGGCACGGCAAACAAAGTCGAAAGTGTTTTTTGCAGTAGCTGTGGCGCGCGCTTGGTTCCCTTAACCGCCGCACCAGAGGCGGAAAAAGTTCAACCCGCTGTGCCGATCAAAGGACTGTCGCTTCCGGCAAAACATGTCGAACCGCCCGCCAAAGTTGAACCGCCAAGCTCCGCCGCCGGACAACCTTCGGCTGAAGATTGGCTCGAACGTTTACGCACCACAACACCGCCCGCGGAAGAAACAGCGCCGACGCTTAAACCAGAATCGCTTGCCGTCGAACCGCCACCTGCACCAGATCAAACCCCAGATTGGCTGGCGCGTTTGCGCATGGCGCAACCTGCAGATGAGCCGACCACCGACGCATCCGCCGCGCCCATCTTGGATTCATCAATTAAAGAAGAATCTCCATCCGATACTCCCGATTGGCTTAAAGGCGCGCCACCAGCACGCGGGTCAGCATCGCCGAGCGATGACACGCCAGATGAAACGCCTGATTGGCTCAAGCGCTTGCGCGATGAGCCAACGCGCGAAGAATCTGCACTCACCGAAGCAATTGGCGCACAGGAAGAATCGTCACCGACCATCGGCGAAATCCCAGATTGGCTCAAGCGGTTGCCCAGGACTGAAGCCACGCCAATCGAACCCGCACCGCTTACCCCACCTGCTCCAGTTACACCGCCTGCGGTACTGTTGCCGCCAATTGGTCAATCTGTCGAGCCAACTCCGGAACCGATCGCGCCGACACCAGTAGATGAACCGGCGATCCCAGATTGGCTTGAAACGCTCAAACCACCAGTCGAACCCGCGTCTACACCTGTCGCCGCCAAGGAATCGCCGAACGATCTCTTGCTCGAATCTCTAGAATCCGATGTCCCGTTCGTTGCGCCGCCGCTCGATTCGCAAGTACCTGCATGGGCACTTGAAGCGCCCATGACGGAATCCAGCGACGACGATGATTTGCCCGACTGGTTGCGCGGTCCAGCGCCCGCGTCAACTGGCGAACCTGCTTCAACTGAATCAGCACCCCCGGCATTGCAACCCGCATTGCCGGAAGAAGTGCCGGCATGGGTCGCCGCGCTCAAGCCAGCCGAAACATCCGACGCCGTACAAGAGCAAACGGAACTAACCGGACCGCTTGAAGGGTTGCGTGGCGTATTGCCCTTGGCATTAGCGATTGCCGAACCACATGCCTTTCCAACAACGAAATCAGCAACGTCCACAACTGCATCGGAGCATGCGCGCGCATTTGAAGCGATTCTCGCCGCGCCTGCGGTGACGACTGCGCCGGTTGCCGCAAAAACACGGCGCGCTTGGACCATGCGCCCGCTGATTTATTTGTTCATGTTCATCGCCGTCGTGTTGCCGTTCTTTGTTAAATTCGATCTCTTTGGCGCGGCGGTGCCAATTACAGGACACGTGCCGGCGGAAGATTTCGTCCAAGTGGTGCACAAATTACCCGCAGGCGCAACGGTCGTATTGGCATTCGATTACGATCCTGGCATGTCAGGCGAGATGGACCTGCTCGCCACAACCATTGCGCGCGACCTGGTTTCGCGGAATGTCAACATTGTCGCCGTCAGCACGCACGAAACGGGGCCACAGATTGCGCAACGAGTTTTGACAACCGTCGCGCAAGACGCCAGTAACTATACGTACGGCACACACTATGTCATACTGAATTGGATCGCCGGGCACGAAGCGGGTTTGTCGGCGTTTGCATCACGCGGATTTACGGGCAATGACGTCAAGGGCCAAGCGTTGGGCAAATACCCAGTAACCGCAAACCTTAAATCGTTGCGCGACGTCAAGCTGGTCATCGAGTTAGCGGGATCGGAAAACGATTTGAAATTGTGGCTGGAACAAGTCGCCCTGCCTTCAAACGTACCGATGGCGGCAGGTGTGAGCGCCGCAGTCGAACCAAAAGCACGCGCCTACCGCGATGCCAACCAACTCATCGCAATCACGAGCGGCTTGTTGGGCGCGGCGCAATATGAATTGCTTTCGAATCAATCGGCAAGCCTGGCGGTAACAAGTGTCGACGCCCAAACTGCGGCGCAACTAGTGTTCGTGTTCGTCATTATCTTGGGCAACCTAGTTTATTTGACACGGCGATTGCAACACGCACAGGACAAGACGAAATGAACAGCGATTTTATTGGCGTAACCGTCGGCGCAATCCTGACACTGTTGGTGTTGAGTTACTTGTTGGGCGATACGCCTTTGTTTCGCATTGCCCAAGCGATCTTTGTGGGTGTCGCGGTTGGCTATGCGGCGGTACTCGCGATCAACGTCGTGCTGATTGATCAACTGGCATGGCCCCTTTTGGATGACGCGGCAAATCAATGGCACCTGATCATTCCACTCGTGTTAGGCTTGTTATTGTTCGCAAAATTACGCGCGACCTGGGCGCCACTCGGCAACCTTCCAATTGCGTTTCTATTTGGGATTGGCGGCGCGCTTGCCATTGGCGGCGCGTTGCAAGGCGCACTCGTGCCGCAAATTGCCGCGCTGATGGTCTCGCTGTCACCCACGCAAGGAATGGATGTGGTTGCCAACAACGCACTCATGGTATTCGGCGCGGTCGGCGCATTTCTCTCATTTCGATTTATTCAATCGCCTCAGCGCGTATCCATGCGCGCGGTGGACACGCTCGCGCGCGGTTGGGGCTATATCGGGCGCTGGTTCATCCTGATTGCGTTCGGCGCAATTTTTGCGCAAACCGCCGTTTCGCGCGTTTCGATCTTGATCGGCCGAGTTTACTATATCTTGCATGATTGGTTGCCGCTCATTCACTAGTGACACACTGGCCCTAGACCCGCATCGCCAATCTACACACCTGATCCAAAATGGCAGACTTGCAAAAACTTGAATCGCTCCTCGTCGCCGATATTGGTCGCGACACAACGAACGTTGCGCTGGTTGATCTCGTCGCCGGCGAATTTCGCTTTGTCGGCGCAGGCATTGCGGCGACGACGACCGACGACCCCGTTGCCGATGTGGGCGTAGGAGTACGGAATGCAATCGCGCAAATTCAAATGCAGACCGAACGCCAAATCCTTGGCGATGACGGACAATTGATTTCACCCGAACGCCCGGATGGACGCGGCGTGGATGCGTGCGTGATCGTAACGAGCGCGCCGCAACCCTTGCGTGTGGCGATTGTCGGACTGAGCCGTGAAGTCAGTTTGACAAGCGCAGAACGCGCCGTCAAGCGCACCCACGCCACAATCGAAGCAACCTTAGCGCTCGATGAAAGCGGCGGGCGTTGGTTACCCGCGCATGCCCAAGTTGCCAACGAAGACGGCAAAATGCCGATCGCGTCTGCGCTCGACCCGGCTGTGATTGCGGCTGAAGGGTTGGCGCGCGCCAATCCCGAAGTGATCGTCCTAGTTGGCGGCACCGATGGCGGCGCGACTGCCGCGCTGTACGATATTACGAACCTAGTCGCCGCGATCGTTGCTTCCCGCGATGAAGGCACGCGCCCCATTGTGATCTTTGCCGGCAACAACGAAGCACGTTCGCAGATTGCCGCGCGCTTGGGCCAAGTGACCCAACTTCGCCCAGTGGATAATGTGCGCCCGACCATGGAACGCGAAAATCTACAACCGTTGCAACACGAGCTAGAAACAATCTATATCGAGAAAAAAATTGCATGGCTTGCCGGTTTGAATGCCTTGACCAACTGGCTTGCGACGCCGGTTGTGCCAACCGCCCGCGCTTTTGAAAATGTCGTGCGCTTTTTGGCGCGCCGCTACAATCTGCGCGTCTTGGGCGCGGATATTAGCCGCGCGGCGATCACCGTCGTCTCGGCACACGACGAAACGTTTACGCGCGTGGTCCGCGGCGATCTAGGCCTGAGTCGGCAAATGGAAAATCTTCCAACCCCTGCCGAGATTGACCGATTGACTGAATGGTTGCCGATCGAAATGAGCGCGGAAGCGGCGGAATTGCATTGGTTGAATCAAGCCTTGCGGCCACGCGCGATTCCGTCCACACGCGCAGAAGCATTCCTCGCGCAAGCCGCCGCGCATATCGCACTTGGCGAAACAATCGCCACGAGTGATCTCGATCCGCAAGTGGATTTGATCGTATTAACCGGCAACCTGGTCGCGCGCAATACCAATCTCGGCGCGCTGGCATTACTCGCGCTGGATACGATCCAACCATCTGGCGTGTTCACACTCGCCGTTGATACGCTTGGCTTGGTGCCGGCATTTGGCGGGTTAGCGGCAGTGAACGCCGAAGCCGCGGCAAATGTGATTGAACGCGATGGTTTTGTCACACTGGGCACCGTCCTGGTTCCGCTTTCGAAAAACCGAGACGGTCAAATTGATTTGCGCATAACGGTGCAAACTCCCAACGGTGGCACGATGAATGTCGAAGTTGAACACGGCTCGCTTGAGTTGATTCCGTTACCGCTAGGGCAAAAAGCCATGATTGAAGCGCGTCCCGCCAGCGGAGTGACTTTGGGCAAACCCACATCCGGTATTTTCAAAGCCGAAATCGAAGGCGGCGCGTTGGGTTTGATTATTGACGCGCGCGGCAGACCGATCACCTTGTCCACCGACGCGGAGAAACGGCGCGCGCAGGTACAACGGTGGTATTGGGATCTGGGTAGCGAGGTGATGAATGACTAGTGTGTTCATTCCCGCTCTCGCGCAAACGCGCGTGGTGAATCTTGCACGCATTCGACGCGAACGCATGCTTCCGGTGCGCGGTGCAGTGGTCGTGAGCATGGGCGCGCGCGTTGGCGCATTGGATATTATCGCCAAAACGAACGCGCTGGGGCATGTGCGCCCGGTTCCGCTCGCCCGCTATATACGCACCACCGAAGCACAGATGCCCAACTATTTGCTCAAAAAGCCGGGCGAAGATGTCCTCGCGCGTGAAGTCATTGCCTCCAAGCCGGAATTGTTCGGCACCTTGAAACGGATTTATCGCGCACCCAGCGGCGGGCGCATTACAGCCGTACAAGGCGCTTGGCTTGCCATTGAACTAGCGGACGACCCCTTTGAGTTAAAAGCATTATATCGTGGCAGTGTCACCAATGTCATGCCCCGCATGGGTGCCGTGATCGAAGCAACTGGCGCACTCGTGCAAGGGCTCTGGGGTGGTGGCGGCGAGGGGTATGGCATCCTCAAAAAAATGACCGATGCACCGGATAGCGTACTCACTGATGATAAAATTGATATGAACGCGCGCGGCGCGGTGTTGATTGCTGGCGCCGGTGTGACCGAAGCAACCATCCGCCGCGCGGCACAAGAACGCGCGGCAGGTTTGATCGTCGGTGGCTTGGCTCCTGACTTGCGCGCGCTGGTCAAAGAGTTGGCTCTGCCCACACTGGTGACGGAAAATTTGGGCGAGCACAAAATAAGCGCGCCAATTTTTGATTTACTCTCCCAGCACATCGGTGACGAGACTGTGATCAACGCCCCCTCTGTGGTCAAGAACGGGATGCGTCCTGAAATATTCATTCCGATGCTGGTCGCGGCGAACAGCAACACCACCATAACGCCGCCGCCAACCTTGGTCGCGGAAGTAGGCGCGACAGTGCGAATTGTGAATGGCGCATATGCGGGCGAGATCGGCAAACTTGCCGACACTCCATCCTCACCACGAACCTTAGATAGCGGGATGCTGGCATGGGGCGCAGAGATTGATTTATCGGAAGCTCACGTTTTCGTCCCCTGGGACAATTTAGAGCTGATCGGCTGAACTAGGGTGGATTTACATTCAGGAGAAAAGGAGACAAAACTATGGCAGAAGTTGCACCTGCGGGCGGTGGCGGACCCAACAAAGCATTCTTGGTGATTGCGCTCGGCTTGGTTGGCTTGTTAATTTTGGGCGGGATTGCCGTTGGCGGTATTTTGATCTTTCAGCAAATAACCAAACCAGCCGCGGTGGTGCCAACAGCAGTCAAGGTTACGGTAACCACCCCAACACCGGCGCGGGTCGCGGTTGCCACGTCTGCACCGACAAACACGCTGGAACCAACGGCAACGGCTACGCTCGTCGTCATTGGCGGCGGGGGCGGCGGGACACCGGTGGGCGGCAGTTCAACCGTGACAGCCACCACGTTTATCAGCGGCACGGTTGCTCCCGGCACTGGCACACCTGGAACCGGCACATTGCCGAAATCCGGCTTGGGTGAAGATTTACTCATCCTAGCGGGTGGCGTTGTGCTGGTACTGATCATTTTTGCCGCGCGCCGCGCTCGCTCGAGTAGCGCCACGTAATGCAAGCCGGTGGCGCAAAACAAATTAGCGTCACGCATGGCTAGTTCATTTTACGCTTGACAATTTAGGTCTGGCGTGATATAGTTGCGTCAACTGATTAAATAACAACGTTGAGCCGAACGAGTAACCGTCAGGACAAGCGCAGAGAGTCGCGTGCAAGGGTGTGAGCGCGATGCTGGGAACGGCGGTAAATGGATCGGGGAGTTGGAAATCCGAACGCGCAGGTCAGTAGGGTTTCCCGGTGTCGCCTCCGTTATCATGGCAAAAGGGATTCAGGATTTATTCCGCGTCCCTCAAGAGTGAGACTGGCACAAATCCCTATCGTTTCGCGATAGGGATTTTATTTTGTAACGGCGTTGACGGTAACGCCAACCAGTCTAAAACGGGTGGCACCACGGGCAATCAAACGCTCGTCCCTAGTCGCACAAACTTGTGCGCGGGACGAGCGTTTTTTATTCATACAGCACGAGCGGCATTGCGCCAACTTTGGGAGGACAAAATGAAAAAGCGAATCTTGACAGGTGATCGCCCAACCGGGCCATTGCATCTGGGGCATTTCGTCGGCACATTGGCAAACCGCGTGCGTTTACAAGACGAATACGAAGTCTTTCTCGTCGTCGCCGATTATCACGCACTCACGCGCAACCAAGACAAGGAACACGTCGTCGCCACGCGGCAATATTCCCGCGACCTGGTGCTTGATTATCTCGCAGTTGGCATCGATCCAGCCAAGACCACCATCTATGTGCAATCGGATGTGCCAAGCGTGTGCGAATTGCATTTACTTTTTTCGATGTTGACCACCGTGCCGCGTTTGGAGCGCGTGCCTTCGCTCAAGGAAGTGATGGACGCGGAACACATCGAAAACCCAGCGTATGGCTTGCTGGGCTATCCCGTGTTACAAGCCGCCGATATTCTGCACGTCAAGGCGCACCTCGTCCCAGTCGGCAAGGATCAGGAATCGCACATTGAAGTGACGCGCGAACTTGCGCGGCGATTTAATTTTCAATACGGCGAAGTATTCCCCGAACCGGACGCGCTGATCGGCGAAGTGCCGACGTTGATGGGCACCGACGGCAAAGGCAAAATGTCCAAGTCCATTGGCAATGCAATTTTGCTTTCCGACGACGCCAAAACCGTTGAGACCAAAGTGCGCGCCATGTACACCGATCCTACGCGCATCCGTGCCGACATTCCCGCCAATCCAGAAGGCAACCCGGTGTTTCAATATCACGACGCCTTTAATCCAAACAAGGCCGAAGTGGAAGATTTGAAAACGCGGTATCGCGCGGGCAAGGTTGGCGATGTCGAAGTGAAAAAGAAGCTAGCTGTCGCGCTAAACAATTTTCTCGATCCGATCCGCGAACGCCGTGCGTATTATGCTTCCCAGAAAAAATTGTTGGACGACATTCTCGCCGCCGGCGCGGCAAAGGTACGCCCAATTTCCCAGCAAACGGTGGATGATGCGCGCACCGCCATGGGGCTAGGCTTGGCGAGTTATCAATAGCCCGCGTCCTAAACCGCAGATCGGGGAGGTGACGATGACTTGAACAGGTAACGCGCAGTTCAGCCGTTCGCTCAAAAAATTAACTCAGGAGAAACAAAATGGACCAGACCAAATTCTTGCTCGAAGAAAGTGAAATGCCCAAGGCGTGGTACAACATCCAAGCCGATTTGCCTCAACCCTTACCGCCCGTCATCCATCCCGGCACCGGCAAACCAATTGGACCCGCTGACCTGGCGGTTCTGTTCCCAATGGAACTGATCATGCAAGAGGTGAGCCAGGAACGCTACATTGATATTCCCGAACCAGTGCGAGATATTTATAAATTGTATCGTCCGTCGCCGTTGATTCGCGCACGGCGTTTGGAAAAACTGCTTGACACGCCAGCGCAAATCTATTTCAAGTACGAAGGCGTATCCCCAGTTGGATCGCACAAACTCAACACCGCCATCCCGCAAGCGTTCTACAACAAGCAAGCCGGGACCAAACGCTTGTCTACTGAAACCGGCGCGGGGCAATGGGGCACGGCGCTAGCGTTCGCGTGTAACGTATTCGATATGGAATGTAAAGTGTACATGGTCAAAATTTCTTACGAGCAAAAACCCTATCGCCGCATTTTGATGGAAACCTACGGCGCGTCGGTTGTTGCGTCGCCGTCCGTTGATACGAACGCGGGACGCGCGATGCTCGCGCAAGACCCAGATTGCTCCGGCTCACTCGGTCTCGCGATCAGCGAAGCCGTCGAAGATGCCGCGACGCACCAGCCCAGCACCAAGTATTCGCTCGGCTCGGTGCTGAATCATGTCTTGATGCACCAAACCATCATTGGCTTGGAAACGCTCAAACAATTTGAAAAAGCCGATGTCTATCCCGATATTTTGATCGGGTGTGTCGGCGGCGGCTCGAACTTTGGCGGCATTGCCCTGCCGTTCGTCCGCGAAAACCTGGTCAACGGTAAAACGACGCGCATCATCGCTGTCGAGCCAACCGCAACGCCGTCGCTGACTAAAGGCACGTATGCGTTTGATTACGGCGATACGGCGAAGATGGCGCCGATCGTTAAAATGTACACGCTGGGCTCGTCGTTCATGCCAGCGTCCATTCACGCAGGCGGCTTGCGCTATCACGGCATGTCGCCGATCATTTCCGCGCTGTACGATCAAAAAATCATCGAAGCGGTGGCCGTGCAACAAAACACCGTGTTTGCCGCCGGCGTCCAGTTCGCGCGCGCCGAAGGCATTGTGCCTGCGCCGGAATCGTCGCACGCGATCCGCGTGGCAATTGACGAAGCCTTGAAATGCAAAGCGAGCGGCGAAAAGAAAATCATCGCCTTTAACTTGAGCGGTCACGGTCACTTTGATCTTGGAGGATATGATGCCTACTTTCGCAAACAACTCCCGGATTACGAATACCCCGCTGAAGCCGTCCGCGAAGCCATTGCCAATTTGCCCCAAGTTGAACTCTAATCCATTGGAACGGGGCGAGTTGATCTCGCCCCGTTCCAATGCGGTTGACTCGCGTTTACCTTTCGTCTATAATATCGGCGAGCCGCCGCGGGAAAATCGGAGTCCGTCTGTGAACGCCAAAGAAGTCACTCTGCGGATGGTTGCGCTCAGCGAAGTATTATTGCACGAGCAGATCGAAAAAAAGCGTGTCGCGCGATTGGTGGAACGCCTCGGCATGGATCGCTACCTTAAAAATCCACCCATCGTCACCGAGTTCGGCGGCAAATTTATTTTGCTCGATGGCGCAACGCGCGTGACCGCGCTCAAGCAAATCGGTTGTCTCGATGTCGTTGCCCAGGTCATTGACTATGACGCGCCTGATCTTGTGCTGGAAACCTGGAACCACATGCTGATCGATTTGCCGGTGTTCGATGTGCTGGAAGCCATCCGGCACTTGCGCGGTTTGCAGATCGAACCCATGACCGCGGACGCGGCGGAAGCCGCCCTGGCACAGCGCGCGAGCATTGCAACCGTCATGCTCAATGACGGCACCGTATATGCGCTAACCTCGACCGAAACGAAACTCGCCGAGCAAGCGCGGCAGTTAAACCGGGTCGTAGCGCAGTATGAAGGACGCGGCGAATTGTTTCGCGTGGCGCACACCGATCTCGAACGGTTGCTCACCGAAAACACGCGGCTGAGCGCGCTGATCGTTTTTCCACGTTACCATCCAAACGAAATACGCCATCTCGCGCTGAATGGCTCCAAGTTGCCCATGGGTATTACGCGCCACATCATCCCAGGGCGCGCCATGCGGATCAACATTCCGCTTGAGATTTTAGAGCGCAATGAACCACTCCCCGCCAAAAATGCCTGGCTCGACGAGTGGATGAAAAGCAAAATGCGTGAACGGCATGTGCGCTATTATCAAGAACCCGTTTTCTTGTTTGACGAATAACGCGCTGGCTGGTTTTGCGGCGCATGTTAAAAAAACTGACGAGGGTGCTATGCCTGCTCCCCAAGCTAAATCCAAACGCACGGTCACCACAAAAAAGCCAGTCGCCCGCAAACCCGTGGCGCAAAAACCAGTGACACGCAAACGCACAATTCGCAAACGGGCGGACGAACGCCGTCGCGCAACCCGCGGCAAACTCAAGCTATTAACAGCGTATCGGTGTCTCGATGCCGGCGCGGAAACGTTCACCGGTTTTGCGCGCGCGCTCAATCTCAGCGAAACAGGCGCGCTCTTGGAATCACCCGATGAGTTTGCGGTGGGGCAAACACTCGCCCTGGAATTTTTGTTGGACAATAACCGGATCGTCCAGGTACCCGGCCAAGTTGCGCGCGTGAGCAAGCGTGATAATTTTTATCAGGTTGCCGTAGACTTTGCCAAATTACCCGCGCCCACGCGGCACTTGCTGGCAAAGCAAATTGCGCTCTAATCCCAATCGGTTTTCCACGCGGAGGCGCAATGGCACAACCCGAATTCCTGGCGCAATTGACTCCCTCAAGCGAAACGCTCACCGCCGACCAAGCTCAACTCGTCGCGCCTTTTTTCACCAACATCGATCGCTCGGTGGTCGCGCTAAAAAATTTACCCGAAGTGATCAAGGGCGCATTATTTTCGCGCTATAGCCGCACCGCCAAAGGGGTGCGGCATTTATTCCTCGACGAATTTTTTGGACAGCCCGCTCTGGGCATCGAACAAATCGCGCCCAACGCAAACCCGACGCAAACCGAGATTCGCGCCGGAGCGGCCAAAGCCGAATCGTTTTATCGCCGCGTCCTCTCCGATTACGGCGATGATTCGGTCGGCGAACTCGGCGGCGCGCACCTCGCCTGCCAGGATATCTCGCAGATCGCCGCGCGCGCCATCGAAAATAGCCGCGTGGGAATTTCCTACCTCGAAAAATCCTCGCGCTATGTTGCCTTTGACGACAAGGTCAATGGACAATACCGCTACTATCGCCCGCGCCGCATTATGGAAGCGCCATTCGCCGCTGACTATGTAACGACGTTGGACGCATTGTTCGATGCGTATGCGCACCACTTGCCGCGCATGATCGCGCACGTGACCGAACGCACGCCGATTGACACACTGGAATTTGAAAACGCGCTTACCGGCGAGGTTGTGCGCTATGCGACAATCCACGACGATGATTTGCGCGCCAGCGCCGCGTTCGCGTACAAGCAAGCGGTGCGTTCGCGCGCGCGGGACATGCTCCGCTGTTTTCTGCCCATGGCGACGCTGACCAATGTGGGCGTGTGGGGCAATGGACGCGCGCTGGAATATCTCCTCATCAAACTCTACGCCGATCCGCTCGAAGAAAATCAACTCATCGCGCGCGCCGCGCAGTACGAACTCGGCGAGGTCATTGGGCCTTTTCTCAAACGCGCCGACGACGAAAAAGGCCAAGCGTATCAAACGTTTTTGCAAGACCAGCGATTGCGACAAATCGAATTAGCGCGCGAATATCTGCCGCATCACGCGCGCGCCACGGATGCCAAAGTTGTGCTAGTGGATTACAACGCGGATGCCGTCGAACGCGTCGTCGCCGCGATTTTATTTCCCGGCACCGCCCTGCCCAAAACCGAAATCGTCGAACACGTGCGCGAAATGACGGACGCGGAAAAGACACGCATCATCCAGACGTACGTCGGCGCGCGTCAGAACCGCCGCCACAAACCTGGGCGCGCGTTTGAACATGCCCAGTATGAATTTGATCTCCAATTGAATATCGGCGAATACCGCGACCTCCAGCGGCATCGCGTTGTGTCGGCGGAGCGGCAAATGTTTACGACCGCGCTCGGTTACGAAATCAACGACGACCTTAACGCCGTCGCCGAGATTCGCGCGGACTATGCGCGGTGCATGGAGCAAGCCGCGCTGTTCCACGATCGCCTGGCGGTGGCAATGCCCTTCGAGGCGCAATACGTCGTGCCGTTTGGGTTTCGCGTCCGCTACAACGTGCGCTTGAATTTGCGCGAAGCGTACCACTGGATCGAACTACGGTCAGCGCCGCAGGGTCATCCCGATTATCGCAACACCAGCCAGCAAATGTTTCGCGCGCTTCAAGCGGTGCACCCAGTGCTCGTTCAAGCAATGACATTTGTAGATTTGACACCGGACGTGCCGCTCGGTCGCTTGCGTGCCGAAATGCGGCGCGCGCGGCAAACCAACTAGCCCACCCGCCGAGAAAGATTTTTTTGTATGCGGGTTTGAATCACACGCTTGATCGAAAGACGCCTGAAAGTGTCATGGATGCCGCTGGAACGATCAACGCAAGCAAGTCACTTGTCAAGCCATCGCCAAAAGCGAAAGACCCGCGCCGGCCAGTCCCACGTGAGCGACAATCGTCAAGGTGCAAAGATGACGTTCGATTCAACGGACCATGATCCACCACGCGATTTCAAATTTCCAGCGACAAATGCGGCAGTCACTTTTGAAAGCACCGACGCGCGCGTGTTAGGTCTGTTGCATCTTGCCGCCGGTGCCGAGCCGCATCCAACCATCCTTTTGTTGCACGGTATTCCGGGTTACGAGCGTAATTTCGATCTCGCGCAAGCAGTGCGGCGCGCAGGTTGGAATGCGCTTGTGTTTCATTATCGCGGCGCATGGGGCAGTCCAGGCGCGTTCTCGTTTCAACACGTGTTGGATGACACGCGCGCCGCGCTCGCATTTTTGCGCGAACCGCGCGCGCGCGAATTATATCGCGTGGAGATTGACCGCATCGTGTTGCTGGGGCATAGTCTCGGCGCATTCGCCGCGTTGACCACCGCGCTCGCCGACTCGCAAATTCGTGCGGTCATTTCGCTTGCGCTGTATGATCTCGGCGCAATTGCCAATGCGTGCCACAACGCGGCGTACGCAGAAGCTACGCGGCAGTTTTTCGAATGGGGGATGCCGCCATTGCGCGACACCTCGCCGCAAGCATTGCTTGACGAATTGATGACGCACGGCGCGAATTGGCATCTGCCCCAGTATGCGGCAACACTTGCCGAACGGCAACTGTTATTAGTGGATGCGGCACAGGATCGCATCGCGCCAGCCGTGTTGCATCATGCGCCGCTCGCGCAAGCACTGCAGGAGGCGCACGCGCGCGCTATAACCCAACTCACCTTCGACACCGATCACGCGTTCTGCGATCACCGCATCGCGCTTGCGCGCACTATTATCGAATGGTTAGACCGTACCGGATCAAAGTAAAAACCAGAAAGGATCATGCGCACATGTTAAATAATCTTCACGTCGGCGATCTCGCGCCCGATTTTGCATTGCCCGACGAGCACGGCAAGTTGGTTACGCTGTCGAGTTTTCGCGGCAATCAAGTTATTCTCTATTTCTATCCCAAAGACGATACCCCCGGTTGCACAGCGCAAGCGTGTGGCTTTCGCGATAATTTCGTAGAGATTCAAGAGCGTCATGGGGTCGTGATTGGCATCAGCCCGGATGACGCCGCCTCGCATATCAAATTCCGCACCAAATACAATTTACCATTTGTGCTGTTGAGCGATCACGATCACACCGTCGCCGAACAGTACGGCGCGTGGGGCGAAAAATCATTCCTGGGCAAAACGTCCCTGGGAATAATTCGCAGTCATTATGTGATTGACGCGCAAGGCATTATTGTGGATATACAGCTTCAAGTGAATGCCCAAGCCAGTCCCAATCTAGCAATGCAAACCCTCCTGGGTACATCAGCCCAGGACTAGACAAGGTGATCATGTCGCACGATTCAAATATGATGCCCTATCATCTGACGGTGTATTCGTCCGAGTTTCGCTGGAGCGGCGAACTGGCGATCCCAATGCACCGCCGGCTATCCGATTATCTCAACGATCCGGCGCTCGCCACGCTGACCTTAACCCAGGTCACACACGCGATCTGGCAGAATGACACATTGCGCGAACTGCAAACGGTGGAATCCAGCGCGTTGATCAAGCGCAACCTTAGCGTGATCGTGTCAGACACCGATGCGCCCGCGCCGCAAGGTTCTTCGATGGAACGTATTCGCAAACTAGCTTTTGGCGCAGTGTTACATCTGCCGCCATACACGTTGATTGGTGAACTCAAGGTGTTACACAATGCCGATTGGTTGCATGTGGTTAGCGTGCCGAACGAAGAATTCTTTCCCATCACCAACGCTAATCTCTGGCGCACCCAGACCGGCATCAAACTCGAAACCGATCTGAAATTTGCGCTAGTGAATCGGCAACGCATTCATGCGCTCGAACCCAAGCGATAGCCGCGCCCAAGCATCTCTATGATTCCTCTGAAAAAAAATCGCCTTTTCGTTCTCGGCATCCTTGTCTCCGCCCTCTTCTATTTCGTTCCCGCGTCTCGCGCAGATACCCCCACGTTCCAATCGTTCGCGCAACGCGATGGTCTAGCCAGCGATTACGTAACGAGCGTTGCGTTTGCACCAGACGGCGCGGCGTGGCTCGGCACGTCCCGCGGCGCAACACGCGTGCAGACCAAGTATTGGGTATCCTACACAGCGGCGAACGGTTTGCCAAACGCCGATGTGCGCGCGTTAGCAATTGCGAGCGACGGCAAAATATATTTTGCGACGAACGGCGGCGGGCTGACCCTATTTGATGGCACAAAACGCAAAACGTATGACACCACCAGTTCGGCAATCCCCAGTAATTATCTCACCGCAGTTGCACTCGACAAATCGGGGCGCGTCTGGGTTGGCACATTCGGCGCGGGCGTCGCGCGACTCGACGGCGACACATGGACGAAATATGCGCTGGCAAATAATTATATCAACGCGCTCGCGCTCGATGCGAGCGGTAATCCCTGGGTCGCGACGAATGACGGCGCGTTTTTTTTCGACGGCAAATCGTGGACGCGGTTCACCCAAGCCGCTGGTCTCGCCAGTAATCAGGTCAACACCGTTGCGCTTGCGCCCGATGGCAAAATTTGGTTTGGCACTGAGAACGGGGCAACGGTGTACGACGGCAAGACCTATCACACCTATAAAAAATCAGACGGACTCGCCGATAACAACGTGCGCGCGATTGCATTCGAGACGGCGAATCGCGCGTGGCTAGGCACGGCGCACGGCGTTACCTTGTTCGACGCGGGCAAATGGAAAACGGACTCGGTCGCTAATGGTCTCGCAGATGACACGGTAACCACCCTCGCACTGGACGCGCAGAAAAATCTTTGGGTCGGCACGCCGCACGGCGTCAGTGTAACAGGCGCGCCCTTGCAACGCACGACGACGTATCCGGTTGTCCTGGTGCATGGCTGGCACACGGCGGATTCCGATCAAATTGACGATACCGAGTTCCGTTTCATCAAACATGATCTTGAACAAGATGGCTTTCAGGTTTTTTATGCCGCTGGAATTTCGCCGTTCAACACCTTGTTTGAGAACGCGCAAGTTTTGCGTGACGTGATCGCCGAGGTGCTAAACAAAACTGGAGCGCCGCGCGTGGACGTGATCGCGTTTTCGATGGGCGGCTTGAACACGCGCGCGTATCTCGAATCATCACTATACCAAAACAATGTGCGCCGCGCGATCATTCTCGGCACACCGCAAGCGGGAGTGCAGTTGTGGTATCCGCTCCTCACGCGCGAAATCGAAGATCGCCCCACCGAACCTTCCGCGATCGAATTGTCGCCAGAGTATGCCACGCTCTTCAACCGCACTCATGCGCCGCGCGTGACGGTGCCGTATGATTTGCTTGTCGGCGATGCGCGGACGCAAACCGGTCTGGGGTTGCTTCAGGTTTTTCCGCCGAGCGATGGTTTGATTGACGTGTGGAGCGCGCACGCGCTCGGCGGTCCGCAAGTGCGCCACATTACCGACAGCGATGTCCATGCCTGGGACCCCGCGCCTCTGCCCGTCAACCCCACGTCGTACTTGTATCCCGCGCAAACGTATGAACGTTTTATTCGCAACGCACTCCGCGATCCCGACGCGCGCCCGATTGGTTTTGCCGCCGCGCCCGTCGAGCCGCTTGCGCCGCGCAATACGACACCGCTCAATGTGGACACGTTGCGCGCCGGCGATACGATCACGCGCGTCTTGCCGATCGATCTAAACCGCGCGGCGCGTTTTATTGCGCGATGGAATACGGGCGATGTCACTGTGACTCTGCGCGCGCCAAATGGCACGCGCTATACGCCGAACACCGTGCGCGATAGTACCTCGACCACATTCATTCGCCAGAACGGAGCCGGGTTGCTTGACGCAACCTACCTCAAGGCAGACATGGGGAGCTTGATCGGCTATGCGATTCCACACGCGCAACCTGGGTCGTGGCAACTGATCGCTACGCGCGCGGACACGGGTAATCAAGCCTTGACGCTCACAACCTATGTTGATCTGGATGCCGATTTGAAATTCGATCTCAAGGTGGATCCGACGTGGTATCCGCCAGGCGCGCCGATTGTTGTCGAAACCCAGATTTCGAACAAGGATGCCAACGCCGATGTGCGCGTGAAAATCGAATGGCTCGGCGATGGCGTCACGCCGCGCGGCGATGCCACCGAAGTGAAATTGCTTGAGGAAGGTGATCCGGGGACGTATGCCGATACGCTGACCGGCTTGACGCGCGGTGGTTATTATTTGCTTCGAGTGACCGCGCGCGGCAATGACTATGCGCGCGAACGCGAAACCTTGATTGCTGTATCGCCCAAGACGGCAACGTTTGATGGCGCGGCCCGCGCGTATCGCCAAGATGGAACGCTAACCATTGACGCGAACGCGAACGTAGCACGCGCCGGTAACTATGCGCTTGCCGCAACGCTCCGCGACGCGCGCGGGCAACTCGTTACCGCCATCACTGCGCCGCAAACGTTCCGCGCGGGCAAGCAGACCGCCACGGTCGCGATCCCAGGTCGGGATATTCGCGCGCGCGGGCTGGACGGCCCGTATACGATCGAACTCGTGTTGATGGACGCGAACTGGGCGGCAGTGCAAACGGATCAAACGCAAACCTTGACCACCGAGCCGTACCGCGCAAACGATTTCGGCGAATAAACGCGGAACATCATCACGCATTCCATTTTATCTATTCGCGTTGGAGTTTTTTTATGAAGTTCCACTTGGCTTTCAAATTCACTCGAAAAAATTTGGTGCTTGGCGCGGCAGTCCTCATCGTTTTGATTGTGGCGGTTACGCTTGCACTCACACAAATCACGCCGAAAACCGCGCCACCCAATCTCGTCGTGGTGCGGCGCGGCGATCTCAGTGCCACCGTCAGCGCAACCGGCAAAGTGCGCGCGAAAAAATCGGCGCGACTGTCACTGCCCATGTCCGGGATTGTGCAGAGTGTCAACAAGATGGAAGGCGATGAGGTGACGCCGAGCGACGTGATCGTGTCTCTGCGCGCGGACGACAGCGCGCGTCGCGTCAAGCAAGCCGAGTTGAATTTGCAATCGCGCCAATTCGATCTCGCGCGCGCCAAAGCGGCACCGCGCGATGAAGACCTGGAGATCGCGCGCGCCAATTTGCGTAAAGCGACGGTCGCGGTTGCCGCCGCCGAAGCCGCGTATACCGCGACGCCCAATGCGCAGAACGATGCCGGACGCGAGATCGCGCGCGCCGATCTTGACATTGCGCGCGCGAGTTTTAATCGTTTGACGAATGGCGCAACAAAAGAAGAACTCGCTACATTGCAAAACGCGGTGACGAACGCGCAGTATGATCTCGATACGGCCAAAGCCGCACTCGCGCAAACAAAATTGACCGCGCCGTTCGCCGGCACGGTGACCGAGGTCACCGTGCATGAAGGCGAGCTGGTGGGTGGCTATACGCCGCTGGCTTCGGTTGCCGATTTATCCGCGTTGGAAATTGCCGCCGACATTGACGAGATTGATATCGCGAATGCCCAAGTTGGACAAAAAGTAGAGGTGCGGCTGGACGCATTTCCCGGCGAGATATATTCGGGCAAAGTAACGCGTTTGTTTCCTGCCTCAACCGCGCAACGTGGAAGCACAGTCTATAGCGCGGTAGTGGATTTCGATTTCAAGAATTTCAAGGTGCGACCAGGGATGGGCGCGAATCTCAAAATTCAAACCATCGAAAAACACGGTGTCCTGCTCGTGCCGAATCGCGCGCTGAAAAATGTGGGCACGCGCAAGGCGGTGCAAGTGATCACCGGTAGCGGCGCGCGCGACGTGGTGGTCGAGGTAGGTGTGAGCGATGGCAATCAGACCGAGATCGTCAGCGGAGTCAACGAGGGCGATCAAGTCAACTTGCCTTAATTGCTAAAATGCGTAAAATCGGGCAAATTAGATTTGCGCTTGCGGCGTGAGCGCAACGGTCGAATCGAACAGGGACGCGGATCAATGCAGATGCGCGCGGGATACAAACCGCGTTGATCTACAGCGATCCGCGTTTTGATTTACTCGACTAGGATATCAGCAATCAATTTTTTGGGGGAGGAGGAGGAGCATGACGCACATAGTGGATCAGGTTTCGTTAGGCGCGATTGTGCAAGTGCGCGATCGTCTGCTCGAACAGCAGGCGCGCGGGCGCCAAGTGTTGCGCTTGGAATCGGGCGATCCGTCGTTCGATATTCCGGTGCATGTGCGCGAGGCGATGGAAAAAGCGTTGCGGGATGGTTTGACGCACTATACCGCTTCGACGGGCATTCCGCAATTGCGCGATGCGATTGTGCGCAAGGTGGCGCAACAAAATGGGCTGACGGTTCCCAGTGCGGATCACGTGGTCGTGACGAATGGCGGGATGCACGGGCTGTACATTTTATTTCGCGCACTGCTGGATGCGGGCGACGAAGTGATTTTGCCGGATCCGATGTGGACTGAGATTGCGGAAAACATTCGGCTGGGCGGGGGCACGGCGGTGCCGGTGCGTTTGCGCGAAGATAATCATTACGAGTACGATCCGGCGGAGATCGAAGCGGCAATCACGCCGCGCACGCGCGCAATTTTCATCAACACGCCGCATAACCCAACCGGCGCGGTGGCAAGCCGGGAAACCCTGGAAGCGATCGCGGCGATTGCGGACAAGCACAATTTGTACATCGTTAGCGATGAAGCCTATGAGCATGTAATTTTTGACGGCTTGCAACATATCAGCATTGGCTCATTGCCCGCCGCGCGTGAACGCACAATTACCGTATTCTCAATGTCGAAAACGTATGCGATGAGTGGTTTGCGAATGGGGTATCTCGTCATTCCGCAAGCATGGATTTTAGAGCGGATCAAAAAATTGGTGCGGTGCACGATCAACGGCGTGAACTCGGTGGCGCAGTGGGGCGCGACCGCCGCGCTGAATGCGCCGCAAGACGCCACGCTCGCCATGGCAGTCGAGTACCAATTGCGCCGCGATACCTTGCACGATGCGCTGGTCGAAGCGCCGTATGTGATGCCCTTTAAGCCAGGTGGCGCATTTTACTTGTGGTGCAAAATGTCACCGGATTGGGTCGGCTATAATGGTATGAATGATGACTGGTCCATGACGAATTACTTGATTGACACGGCTGGCATCGGCGCGGCTCCAGGTTCGGCATTTGGCGCGGCAGGCGCGGGACATATCCGCTTTGCATTTTCGTGTTCGACCAAGCAGGTACAGCAAGCGGCGGCGTTGTTGCCGGAGACGTTGAAGAAAGCAGGCAAGTAAGCAAAATAAAAACCAGGTTTCATCAAGAAACCTGGTTTTTGATTTCACGGACTCTTGGTTGGCACCAGGGTTGATTTGACGGTGCCGGTAAGCGTTGCGGTGGGAGTCCCCGTTGGCGTGATGGTTGGCGTGAGAAAATCATACGTAAGTGTGCCAACCGGTTGCAAAGGCGGCATACCGGGTGTGAAGGTTGGGCGCGCAACGTGCGTTGGCGCAAGTTGAATCGGCACTGGAAAAACCAATGTTGCCACCAAACTGAATACGACCAGGTTTGCCAAAATCAAAACGACAATCACGCTCCACTGACGCCATGCCATTGTTTTTCCCTCCGCGCGCATTATAGCATTGCGCGCGTGAACACGCAAACCTTTGTTGCAGTGAATGTTTTGATCCGCATAAAAATAATCGGCGCGTGGCGTACCGCGCGCCGATTATTTTTCAAGCCGTGCGTGTTAAATTTTGACGTTCAGTAACCAGGGCATGCCGATGAGCAACAACGCGGCGAAAAAGATCAAACCAAAGATCAAGCCGAGTTTCCAGAAATCGGTGCGGGAGATATAGCCACTGCCGTAATAAATCGGCGAAGGTCCAGTGGCATAGGGCGAGATGACGCCCATCAAACCGAGTGAGTAGACTAACAGCAACGCAAAGGGCAAAATCGGAATCCCCGGAATCTTGGTCCCGATCGTCAGGATGACCGGCAACACGGCGGCGGTGTGTGCACTCAACGACGCAAAGAAATAGTGGATAAAGAAGAACAAAGCGACGAGGAGCGCCATAGCGACAATGGGATCAAAACCTTGCAGGGGCGCGGCGGCGAGTTTAGCAAACCACGCGACAAAACCAACCAGGTTCAAACCGTTCGCCAACGTAACGAGCGTGGCAAACCAGACGAGCACATTCCAGGCGCCCTTGTTCCCCAGGACTTCGTCCCAGGTTACAACGTTCGTGATCAACATCAACGCGATTCCAAGCAACACGACGGTTGTCGCATTGATAAAATTGGTGCCAAAGTACGGCAATTGGAACAAGACGTTGGAACCGGTGATCCACAAAAAGATCGCCAGCAAGACCAAGCCAATCATAATGATCTCGGGGCGCGACACTTGGCCCATCTTGTCGAGTTCTTTGCCTGCCCACACCGGAATCTCTTTACTCGTTTTGATTTCGGGCGGGTACACAAAATAAGTCACCACCGGAACGAGCAAAAGCAAGACAATACCAACTGGCAAAAAGCCCATGAACCATTGCAACCAGTTGATGTCGAGCTTGGTGGCGGTTTTGACCAGCGTGAGCGCCGCGGCATTCGGCGCAAGTGCCGTAATGAACATGGAACTGGTCACGCACGTTGCGGCAAACGCCGTCCACATGATGTACGAGCCGATCTTGCGCGCGGTCGGCGAGTTGGGCTCGGAACCGTACAAGCTTGGAATGTTGCGAATCACGGGATAGATCGTGCCGCCACTGCGCGCGGTATTCGACGGCGTGCCAGGCGCAAGCACCAGGTCGGCGAGCGTGATTGCATAGCCCAAACCCAGCGTGCGTCCGCCGAGCCAACGCACCAAGATCAACGCAATGCGGCGGCCCAAGCCAGTTTTGTTATAACCCATCGAAAACACGAACGCGCCAAAGATCAGCCAAACAGTTGTGTCTTGAAAACCGCTCAACGCCCACGTGACCGATGCGGTCATGTCTGCGTTGACGTAACGCATCGTCGCCGCAACCGTAACGCCGATCAAACCAATCGCGGCGGCGGGAAGCGGTTCCAGAATCAATCCAACGATCACGGCGGCAAAGAGCGCAAAATACAACCAAGCGCTCATTGTCAGCCCAGCGGGTACACCAAACAAATACCCATAGGCAACTAGCACAGCCCACACCAATAAGGGAATCACCACTTTCCAATTGAGTTTCATTTGTCCTCCACCCTGAGAAATTTATTTCGACTTGCATGACGGCAAGCGAAATTGCGATCCGCACAAAATAAAACGCCTCCCAATGCTGAGAGGCGCTCATTACCAATTTGATTCATGCGAACCGCGTCGTCGCGAGCCGCTGAAGCTATGTTGATTCTAACAGACCCAAGTCAAAGGCGGGTCAAAATCGGGTGAAAATTTTTACGCGATTACCCCGTGATGACGCGTAATTTTTCAATGATGGCGTCGGTCACTTGGCGCGTATTTGCCGTACCGCCGAGATCAGGCGTGAGTGTTTTGCCTTCAGCGGTCAGTGCCTTGATCGCCGCCAGCATTAAATCTGCGCCTGCCTTTTCACCGAGAAAGTCAATCATCATCGCGCCGCACCAAATCATCGCGATCGGATTAGCGATACCCTTACCAAAAATATCCGGCGCAGAGCCATGCACCGGCTCAAACATCGAAGGATAGGTCCGCTCGGGATTGATGTTGCCGCTCGCCGCCAAGCCCAGACTCGCACAGATCGCGCCGCCGAGATCGGTGAGAATATCGCCGAATAAATTACTGCCGACTATAACATCGAGCGATTCGGGACGCAGAACAAAACGCGCCGCCATGGCATCAATGAGGACGCGCTCGGTTGCCACCTCCGGAAATTCTTTGCCCACCTCGATAAAAATTTCATCCCAGAATGTCATCGAATGTTGTTGCGCGTTCGACTTGGTGGCGTTCGCCAATTTTTTGCGGCGCGCTTGCGCCAACTTGAATGCATATCGAATCACGCGCTCAACACCAACCCGCGTAAACACGGACGTTTCAATCGCCAACTCAATCGGCAAGCCGCGATGGGCGCGTCCGCCCGCGCCGGTGTATTCGCCTTCCGTATTTTCGCGGACGACCACGAGATCAATATCACCTGGTTTTTTGCCAGCGAGCGGGCTCGTAATCCCTGGCAACAGCAAACTGGGCCGCAAGCAAACGTACTGATCAAAGCCCTGGCAAATCGGCAGGCGCAAGCCGCGCAACGAAATATGATCTGGCACGAGCGCGGGGAAACCAACTGCGCCAAAGTAAATAATGTCGAATTGCTCCAGCGTTTTCAAACCATCATCTGCCATCATCTTGCCAGTTTTCAAATAATATTCACAGCCCCAGGGAAAAGAATCATAACGCATCTTGAATGCGCCGGTGAGTTTTCCCACTTCGTCCAACACCCGGATTCCTTCGGGCGTGACCTCTTGACCAATTCCATCGCCGGGAATCACGGCAACATGATAATCGCGCATCTCAACTCCTTTATAGGTGTTTAATGCCAGGCAATCGCATCGGATTGCGGACTGGCTATTGGAACATTGGCAAATAATTTTTCTGCGCGGTCAACAATTCATCGAGCAATTGCTCCGCGACAGAATAACTTGCGATCAAGGGATCGAGCAAGAGCGCTTGCAGGGCGGCGTTACGATCGCCGTGCACGGCGGCAACCACCACACGATCCTGGATCGCGGCTTGCTGATTGAGCGCGGCGGTGATGGCTGGCGGCAGGGCTGGCACGCGCAAGGGCGTAACGCCATTGGCGCTCACCACACCCGGCACTTCGACCACCGCCCAATCGGGCAAACCAGGGAGTGCGCCGTGATTCACCACGTTGACAGTCACTTCGTACGAATGCCAATCGTTCACAATGCCGGCGATAATGCTTGCGGCGCGCTCCGCCGATTCCCATTCCAAAAATTCGCGCAGGGCATCCGCATGATGAATTACGTGATCGACGCGCGCATCCAAGGCGACACCGCCCGCCGCATAATGATCGAAATCATAACCTTTGAGATCGCTGGTTTCATACGCATACGCAAAATATTCACCGACATGTCCATCGCCAATGGCGGGGTACAAGCCAAACGCATTGAGCAATCGTCGCGACAAGGGTTCAAAGGTCGGATCATAATTTTGCAGGCGCGCGCGAAACGCAGGATACAGATCGCGCCCGGTCGCGCGCTCGCGCATCGCTTGAATCCACGTGTTGTGATTCAAACCCGCCGTTTGCAAATCAATCTGCGTTTTCAATTCACGCGCCAGCGCGGGCGATGGAAAATGTTCTGCGCTCGGCGGGATCAATCCCAGCACTTGCGCCACAAGCAGGTACCCTTTGTTGACTTGGTGGCACAAGCCAATGGCTTTGAGATGCGTATAGCGCGTGACGGCCAGCATCACGCGCGCAAGCGGGTTGGTAAAGTTAAGCAGATATGCTTGTGGCGCAAGCCGCTCCACTTGACGCGCAATCCCCAGGACCAGATCGATTGTGCGGAGCGCGTGCGACAAGCCGCCCGGTCCGCCGTTTTCGCCAAGCACATGACGAATGCCGTACTTTTGCGGAATCAGCCAATCCCGTTTCCAGCATTCCAAGCGATCCGTTTCGACCGACGTGATCACAAAGTCCGCGGCGGGCAACGCATCGCAATAGTTTGTAGCGCTCGTGATCGTAAAGCCAGCATCGGTCGCCGCGTTCATTTGCTCTGCCAACTGCGTCACGCGCGCCAGCTTCGCGCCATCGAGATCGCACAGCGCAATGTGACTGCCATGCAAATGTTCACGCATCGCAAATAAATCGGCGAGCGTGTTCACACCGAAACTGGTACTACCGGCGCCGATGAGAACGATTTTGGTTTGGCTCATTGAATCCTCTGGACGGAGAAAAATTTTGGATCTTTTATCCCTGGTCCGCCGTCGCGTTTATTTTTCCATATACTTGGGCGTGCGATAAAATCCAAATGCGTTCAAGATTGCTTCACCCGCGCTTGCCAGGATCGGCGCGCGATTCCATTGCTTGACGACGAGGTGACGTGGCGCAGATTCGAAATAAATTTGCAACGCGCGCTGAATTGCGTTGGTATCGCCGCACGTCGTCAGGCGCTCGCCGTTGTCTTCCGCGATCAGAATGGGTTCACCTCGCAAGATCACAATGCGGGTGGATGCCACCCGCATAAAACGCGGTGCCTCTGCAATTTCGCCGCCGAACACGTTCACCGGATCCGTCGCGTTGACGACAAGGCACCGATCAGTGCGCGCCGCGCGGAGTTCCTCGACGGCATCCTTGATCGCAAATTGCACACCGCTCAAACCTTGCACAAAATAGCCGCGCCGAATTTCGCCACGCATTTCCCAACGCTGAAACAACCGATATAGCGTTGCCCATTCGCCGAGCAACTCTTCGCGTTCTAAACATTCGCGCGTGACGACGCCATATCGCGCGAGCAAAGCCCGCGCCAATTTTTCCGCGCGCTCAGCGGCGGAAAAATTTCCCCAGAGGCTAGCCCGCTGGACGAGTGACCAGCGTCCTTGTTTCGCCGTGGGCGTTTCAGCGCGCAGGCGTTTTGCCACACGCCGTTTCGCATCGCGATAGCGCGATCCTGTGAGCGCGCGCGGTGTGTTCGCCAAGCGCGCCGCGAGATCGGATTCTAATTGCGATGGTTCAGTCGCGCTGACTCGCTGAGTCAGCGTGCGCGCCGCGTCGAGCGAATCATTCGTAATCGCGCCCGCCGCGATCAATTCCGTCAAGACAGCCGATCCGCGAACTGGCAAATCATTTGTGAACGATGCGCCTTCGGTTTTGAGAAACGCAAGATTTTTTTGCGCGTCCGGCGATAAAGCCGATTCAGCCGCGGCATTGAGAAACACAGCGCCTTGTCCGCGCAAGAAAAATCGCACACGACTGGCTTGGGCGACCCAGACCCATTCGCCGGATTCGCACAGCGCGGCAAGGTCTGCCGGATCGAAATCAATGATCCGCGCGGGCAAAATTTCGTTTTCCCACACAGTCAGCGGCAACGCGACGCCGTGTAATTGTTCAAGCGCGTGGGGCAATGCATCCGCACCCTTCAAACGCGACGCAAGATGTTGCCAGCGCGCAAGAAAATCCGCGTATTGAAAAATAGTGACGGGCTGAATTTCTTTGCGTAGCAAGGTCAAGGTGCGGCGATGAATCTGTTCGAGGTTGGAGCGCGCGACATATTCAGCAAGTGGGTGGTTGGGCGATGCGGCAAGCGTCACGATTTCGTTTGATGCGGTGAGGCGGGTCATGGTTTCGTCGAACCAGGTTGCGGGGAATGCATAACGAGCCAGGATCGCGTCACGCGTGAGCATTCCCGAATGGTGCACCATTCGACGCAATATATTTTCGTTTGCCAGCGATTGGTATTCCGGTGCAAGTTCAGCGGGAACCCAGCGCATTTGCGGACCACGCATTGTCGCAATGGAAATTTCGACGATGCGGTTTTGCGCCGCTAGTTGCTCAATCCACGCGCCCGCGTCGCCAACACACCGCGCGCTGATTTCATCCGTCGTGAGATCGCCGAGTTCGTGCAGAATCAATGCAAGTTCTTCCGCACTGCGCGCTTGAAAACCCAGTGTGTCGTGTTGCGCGGAATGTTCGACCGCGGCAATGGCTTCGGGTTTGAGCAATTCGCGCGTATTGGCATGTCCCAGCAGATCGTCCAACCATTCGCGGCTAAGCGTGAGCGCTTGCATTTGATGCTCGGCTTGCGGCGCATCACCGGCGTACATGTACACGCTGATAAAATTAAATAGCAAGCTGGATGCAATCGGTGAAGGCACAACCGTTTCAAGTGGCACAACGCGAATCTCGCCGCGCTGAATTTGATCGAGAATTTCTTCGAGATGCGGCAGATCAAAGACATCGCGCAAACAATCACGATAGGTTTCCACAATGATTGGGAAATCATTTTCGCGCCGCAGAGTTGCCAGCAAATCGCGCGCTTTGAGCCGTTGCAACCAAAACGGCGTCCGCTTGTTGCCGCGCATTTTGGGCAAGAGCAACGCGCGCGCCGCGTTCATGCGGAAATGCGCACCGAACACTGCCGAGTTGGGCAACTCGCGCACAATGCGATCGCGCGCGTCGCTTGCGGTCATTGGCGCAACCAGGTCGGCAGGCGGCGCGGTTGTTTGCGGAAAGCGAAATAAAATGCCATCGTCATTGGTTTGTGTTTGGGGTTCTATGTTATAGCGTTCGCGGATCGCGCTAGTCAACGCGAGCGCCCATGCGCCATTCACGCGCCCGCCAAACGGCGAATGAATTACCATCCTGGGTTCGCCGATGGCATCTTGAAATGTTTCGACGACGATGGTGTGATCGTCTGCCATAACGCCGACGGCATCCAGTTGGCGTTGCACATGCGCGATGAGATTGCGCGCGGAATTTTCGTCGAGCCTGTATTCGTCCTGCAACCAAGTAACCACGGGTGTCATTGTGAGCGTTTTTTGCGAAGCAATCTCCAAATCTGAATTGGGGATTGCTTCGTCACCAAGTACGTTCCTCGCAATGACAGAATGCGCCGCGATTTTTTCCGCCACGACGCGCCGAAACTTGCCGATGCGCACGCCGAGTTCGAACGGCCGCCAGGGATAATCGCCTTTCCAGAATGGCATGCGCGGTGTTGCGTCAGCGGCATCTTCCACGACGATGCGGTCATCGGCAATGTCGCGCACGCGCCAGGTGTGACTGCCAAGCAAGAATGCGTCGCCGACGCGCGTCTCAAAAATAAATTCTTCATCGAGCTCGCCGACCTTGGTTTTGCCATCAGGCAAATATACTCCAAACGCGCCCGTGTCCGCAATCGTTCCGCCGTTCAACATGGCGAGCAAACGCGAACCAGGAAGCGCGAGCAAATTATCATTCACGCGATCCCAGGAAATTTTTGCGCTGATTTTTTCAAACTTGCCAGATAGCATATCCAGGACCGCGTTAAACGCGGCGCGTGAGAGCGCGCGGTACGGGTAGGCTTGCCGCACGAGATCAAACAAAGTTGATGCCGACCAGGTTTCGCACGCAACCATGGCGACGATGTGTTGCGCCAGCACATCCAGCGGATTTTCCGGCGTGTGCGTGGGTTCGACAGCGCCGTCCAACATGCCGCGGACAATTGCCGCCGCTTCGATCACATCTTCGCGGAACGTCGCATAAATTCTGCCGACACTTGTTTGCCCGACGAGATGCCCCGCGCGCCCGATGCGTTGCAATCCTTGCGCGACACTTTTCGGCGATTGCAATTGCACGACGAGATCGACTGAGCCAATATCGATCCCCAGTTCGAGCGAACTGGTGCCGACGAGCGCGGGCAATATGCCGTTTTTCAAATCCTGTTCCATCTTGTGCCGCGCCTCTTTCGACATCGAGCCGTGATGCGCGCGAAAGGGTCCCTCTGCGCCAATTGCGAAAATGCCGCGATCGCGCGCCAAGCCGCCGGGCGCAAGTGCCTCGGTGGAATCGGGCGCGATCTCTTCGCTCTGCACCGCGTCGAATTGCGCGTTCAAGCGATCCGCGGTGCGCTCGGCAAGACGGCGATTGTTTGCAAAGATCAACGTAGTGCGATGTGTCAAAATATCTTTTAGAACTTGAGGGACAACTGAGGGCCAAATCGTTTCGCCGGGAAGATCGTTGAAATCATTAACGACGGTCACAACCCGGAGATCGAGCGATTTATGATAGTTGGCGTTGACAATAGTGACCGGGCGAAAGACGAAGGCGGACGAGTTTGCGAGCTGTGGACTGTGGACTGACCATTGTTCTTGTCCGCCCAGAAATCGCGCGGCTTGATCGAGCGGCTGGATCGTTGCGGACAAGCCAATGCGTTGCACACGCGCGCTTGCCAAATGTTCCAAGCGTTCGAGCGAAAGCGCGAGGTGCACGCCGCGTTTATTGCCCACGAGTGTATGAATTTCATCCACGATCACCGTGCGGGTAGTGCGGAATAAATCGCGCGCGCGGGGCGCGGTCAGCATCAGGTATAACGATTCGGGCGTGGTGATTAAAATATCCGGCGGCTGTTTGAGCATCGCGGCGCGCGCGCTCTGCGGCGTATCGCCAGTGCGAACGGCAACGCGCAATTCGGGCAAAGCGACACCAAGTCGGGACGCGGTGGCGCGAATGCCATCAAGCGGCGCGCGCAAGTTGCGCTCAATATCGTTGTTCAACGCTTTCAACGGAGAGAGATAGAGCAGATGGATTCCAGCTTGGGTTGTTGGGCTTGCGCTGTATAGTTGATTAATGCCCCACAGAAACGCGGCCATGGTTTTGCCCGATCCGGTGGGCGCGAGGATGAGCGTATGTTCACCCCGTTGAATCGGTTCCCAGCCCTGGGTTTGCGGCGGCGTCGGCGCGCCAAACGTTTCGCGGAACCACGTACGCACTGGCACAGAAAAATTTCCAAGTGGATCACTCATGGTGCGATTGTAATCCGCGCGCGACGCAATGTCAAACGGATTTTGATTGCGTCGCAACTCAAAGTGATGTAGAATACTCGCGAGATTGATCGAGGAGAAAAATCATCGTAACTCAAACCCAAGCCCCTACGATTACAGAATTACCAGAAGACCAGCATTGGTGGTTTGCCACACGCACCTGGTCGTTGCTGAATTTGCTTGACGCCAATGTGCGGCAACGGAGCGGCGACGTGCTCGATATTGGGTGCGGCGCGGGCAATATGATTCATCATCTCACGCGCTACGGGCGCGTCAAAGGGATCGAAGTGGACGCGCGCCCTGTGGCGATGGCGCAAGCGCGCGGCTATGATGTGCGGCAAGGCGATGCCACGCGCGCGATCCCGTTTCCCGACGCCTCGTTCGATCTGGTGACGGCGCTAGACGTGATCGAACATGTGGATGCCGACGAAGCGATTCTGCGCGAGGCGTTCCGCGTGTTGCGCCCTGGCGGCGTGCTGGCAATTTCGACGCCGGCGTTTCAATGGTTATGGAGTTACAACGATGTCCTCAACGGACACAAACATCGGTACACCCCGAGCGAGTTACGCACGCGCGTCGAACGCGCCGGGTTTCGGATCACACGGCTCTCGTTTGGATTTTTCTTTGTATTCCCAATGTCCGCGCCTTTAATTTTATTGCGCAACCGCTTTGGCGCGAAACAAAACCTGAGTTCGCATCATTTCGATCAAGATGCCTACCAGGTTGAAATGGAACCGACGGCGCCCTGGCTCAATACAATTTTGCGCGGCGTGGGACAATTGGAAGCCGCGCTGATCGCGCGCGTCAATTTGCCGATCGGCACCTCGCTCATGGTCGTCGCGGAGAAAATCTAATGGCGCTCATCCCTCCCTTCTTTCTCGATTGCGTCGTCGCGATCGGTGCGGCGGATGCTCAAGGCGAACACCGTTGGGTTGCCTCCGGTTTTCTGTACGGTTATCGGTTGGCGCGCGGCGAAAATTCGCAACGGGACTATGCCGTGTATCTCGTGACCAATCGCCATGTGCTGACGCATTTGCCACATGCCTATTTGCGGTTCAATCGTCAAGCCGATCAACCGGCGCGCGAATTTAATTTGGCGCTGAGCGATGCCGCTGGCCAACCGTTGTGGTTCGCGCACCCCGACCCGGAAATTGATGTGGCGGTAATGCCGATCAACTATGACGCACTCGAAGACGCCGCGTTGCAAGTTGCTTATTTTCGCAACGATGAGCATGTTGCCGGGATCGCGGAATTGAACACCCTCGGGGTCACGGAAGGCGACTTTGCCTACGTCCTGGGTTTTCCCATGGGGCTGGTCGGCGATAAGCGCAATGCCGTGATTGTGCGGAATGGTTCGCTGGCGCGAATTCGCGATGTGCTATCGGGGACGGACACGGAATATCTAGTGGATGCATTTGTGTTTCCCGGCAACAGCGGCGGACCCGTTGTGCTGAAACCCGAAGTAATGGCAATTCAAGGCACCCCGGCGCATCCGACGGCGTGTCTCATTGGCGTGGTGCGCGCGTATGTGCCATACCAGGATGTCGCTTTGTCAGCGCAAACCAATCGCCCGCGCGTCATCTTTGAAGAGAACACTGGCTTGGCGGCGGTGCATCCGGTTGATTACATTGAGGAAACAATTGCGGCGTGCCAAGCGATGCGCGAAATGACTGAAGGGATTGCGCCAACGGTGGCACAGACCGATGCAACCGTAGCCGATTGAGGAGGAAATCATGACAGAGACTAACTCGGAACGATCTTGGGAAGATTATCTTGCGGACGCGATTAAAGCGTTTGGTAAAGAGATGCGCGAACAACGGAGCGATCATTTCACCGATGAATTTCACACACATCGCCGCGCGGCATATCGCGAAATGTTGCTCGCATGGCGCTCTCTGATTGACGCGCGGATCGAGAAAATCGAAACGGCGGAAAAAGAAAAATCCGCGCCCAAAGCGACACGGATCAAGGTTGAATAATCAAACCATTGGCGAGATCAAGTTAGCGTGATGCACAAAAGGGGCGACCAATGGTCGCCCCTTGACTGATCCCCTATAGAAAATCAACTCAGCTTTTTAATCCACAGGTTGCCTAGGTATCAACCAAGCTCAATCTTAAATGTTACTGTGAGGATTCCTGAGCAAACCTATCGTCATACCACAGCCGTCCTCAAACGAACAACGAGCTAACGCCATTTGCGTTTGCCAAGTGGCGCTGTGCCGCCTGGCGTCGTCGCGCATTAACACACCAGAACGATTATGGCGCGCCGTGCGTGTAAATCGTGACGCTGGTCGACATGCCTGGGACGAGACGCGCGCCCGCATAGTCGAATACGATTTTCACCGGAACCTTTTGCGTGGTATCGCCTGAACTACTGAGACTGATGCTGGGCGAAGCCACATTCGTCGTCGCCGAACCAATGTCCGCGACTCGACCGCGAAAAGTTAGCTTTACATCCGCAATGTCCACATCGGCAGTCTGCCCAATGTGAACATCGGCGACCCGTGATTCTTCAACATTCACGATAACCCACAATTGACTCAAATCTACAATGCTTGCCACCGACTGTCCTGCGGCAATCGTTTCGCCGACGCTGACGTTGCGCACTGAAACGATGCCGCTGATCGGGCTAGTGACGCGCGTAAGCAAGCGCGGAACCGATGGACCCGATGCCGTCGTTGGCGCAGTGGATACCACTTTGATGGTTGCCAGCACATCGCCTTTATTAACGCTGACGCCGGCGTTTAGAATATCGTTAATCTGACCCGACGCCGGCGCGGCGACGCGGATGAACGTGCCGGTGACGCTGGCATCGGTCGTGTTGAAAAAAACGAACGTGGGTTGATACCAGTAACGATAGCCCGCAAATCCTGCGGCTCCCAAGATCACAATCAGGATGAGTAATAAAATGGCGCGACGAAGAATTTTCATGGTTTCCTCTTTGGTTAAAAGTTGGATGTCGGAGATTAGAGAATCGAGATTCTAATTTTCAATCTCCAATTTCCAATTTCTATTTTGCAACGTTAATTTCGACGGTGGCGCTCAAGCCCGGCGCAATCGGCGCATCGGTAGCATCCACGTTGATCGTGACCGGCAGACTGATGATGCCCGCGGTTGATGTAGCCAGCAAGCCAATTTTGCTGATCCGTCCGGTCAAAGTTTTTCCTGGCAAGGCATCGGCGGTGATGGTCGCCGCTTGACCCAGTTTGAGTTGCGCGACCGTGTTTTCATCTACGCCGATTTGCACCTGCATATGCGTTAAATCGGCAAGCGTCACCATCGGTACGTTCGGCGCGGCAGATTCACCGAGATGCGGACCAAACCACACAACGGTGCCGTCGAACGGCGCAACGATTTTTGCGTTCGCGACATTTTGTTTTGCCAGATCGAGCGCGGCTTGCGCCTGGGCAACCGTGGCTTGCGCAGTTTTCACATCGTTTGCGCTGGGGTTCGTCAGACGATTCAGCGCCGCTTGCGCTTGATCGACGAGCGCTTGCGCTTGTTTCAACTGGGCGTCGCTGGGATTGGTGCGCGCGTTGAATGCCGCTTGCGCCTTGAGCAATCCGTTCGAGGCTTGTTGGAGTGCCAATCCCTGCGGCAACATTCCAATGTATGGATTGCTGTCCCCGCCCACACGATCAAACGCGGCTTGCGCTTGCGCGACGGCGGCTTGAGCGTTGTCCAAGTCAGCTTTAGCAATTTGGAGATCGTTTACCGTCGGCGTTTTCAATTGCGCGAGCGCGGCTTGCGCGGACGCGACTTGGGCTTGCGCCGCGGCGACATCGGCCGATGCCGGATTTTTCAATTGATCGAGCCGCGCTTGCGCGGTATCGACGGCGGCTTGCGCCTGCGCGACTTGCAAATCGAGCATCGTGGTGTCGAGCGCGATGAGCAAATCGCCCGTGTGAACCATATCGCCTTCCTTGACATTGATCTGTTTCACACGTCCCGCCGTTTGGAACGCAAGCGACGCTTGGTTCGCGGAACTCATCGTGCCGATGGCGCGAACGCTGGTCGCGGATTGAGTGACGATCTGAGATGCGGTTGAACTCGTGGGCGGCAGTGCCGTGGTGGCTAACGGGCTACCACCGCACGCAACGACCATCGCCGCCATTCCTGCGGCCACGAGCCAAACGAGCGCCATACGAAGAGTTAATGACTTCATGTGATTCCTCTTTAACCTACCAATTCTTCAGAATTTTGTTTTGTGTATTCAGGTAATGCGGCTGCCTCATCAATGGAATACCCTTTGAATTGACTATTGTACAGGTCCGCATAAAAGCCGCGTTTGGCGAGCAGTTGTTCGTGTGTGCCCTGCTCGATGATCGTGCCATGATTCATCACCAGGATCAGATCCGCGTTGCGGATGGTCGAGAGGCGGTGCGCAATGACGAAACTCGTTCTGCCTTTCATCAGCCGACTCATGGCTTCCTGGATCAAAATTTCGGTTCGCGTATCGACACTGCTGGTCGCTTCGTCCAAAATCAAGACCTGGGGATCATTCAGGAACGCGCGCGCGATGGTGAGCAATTGCTTTTGACCCTGGGAGATATTTGTGGCTTCTTCGTTGAGAACCGTTTGATAGCCCTCCGGCAGAGTGCGGATAAAGTGATCGGCATACGCCACTTTGGAGGCGCGAATAATTTCTTCCTCGTTCGCATTTTCTTTGCCATACGCGATATTGTCGCGCAGAGTGCCGTGGAAAAGCCAGGTGTCTTGGAGCACCATGCCGAACATGCAACGCAAATCGCCGCGCGTGAGATTGACAATATCCACGCCGTCCACCAAAATTTTGCCGCCGTTCACTTCGTAAAAACGCATCAGCAGATTGACGAGCGTCGTCTTGCCCGCGCCGGTCGGACCCACAATCGCGATCATCTGCCCCGGTTTGGCTTCGATATTCACGTCTTGCATCAAAATCTTGTCCGGGCTGTACCCAAACTTGACGTGGCGGAACTCAACATGACCTGCCGATTGAACGATCAGCGACTCGGCAATTTCGGGCACTTGTTCTTGTTCGTCCAAGAGTTCAAAGACGCGCTCCGCCGAAGCAATGGTGGATTGGATCACGTTGGCAATGTTCGCGAGCTGAATGATCGGCTGTGTAAATTGATTGGAATACTGGATAAACGCCTGAACGTCGCCCAGCGAAATCGAATTCTTGGTGACCATCACGCCGCCGACAACGGCGACCAAGACGTAACCCAGGTTGCCGACAAAGCGCATGAGCGGCATGATGATGCCGGAAACGAATTGCGCCTTCCAGCCGGCTTCGCGGAGCTTGGCGTTCAACTCGTCAAATTCCGCAATCGCCTTGGCTTCGTGCCCAAACGCTTTGACGATCTTGTGGCCGGCGTACATTTCTTCGACATGACCGTTGAGTTCGCCGAGCGATCTTTGCTGATTGCGAAAATATTCCTGGGAGCGCTTGGCAATGCCGCCGATAATCATCACAGACAGCGGAAGCGTCAACAAAACGATCAGGGTCAACTCCCAACTGATCGAAAGCATCATGACTAACACGCCGACCAGCGTGACCACCGAGGTAATCATTTGCATCAGACTTTGCTGAAGCGTGGAGGCAATGTTATCCATATCATTGACGGCGCGGCTGAGAATTTCGCCGTGCGTGCGCCCGTCAAAGTATTTGAGCGGCAAGCGCGATAATTTCTCGTCCACTTGCTTGCGCATGGTGTAAATCGTTCGTTGCGACACGCCCGCCATCAGGTATTGTTGAATGAAAATAAAAACCGCGCTGATCAGGTACAATCCAATCAATATCAAGATGATTCTGCCAATATAGGCAAAATCGATCCCAGGAACGGGTGAGAGTTGCAGGGGCAGTGATGCGTTTTGCGCGAGTTGCTGTCGGATCGATTGATTCGTTGCCTCGGCAACAAAGCGGTCGATCAGATTATTGAACAAACGCGTCGTGGCAAACCCCAGGATTTTGGGACCGACGATATTGAAAATCGTGCCGATGATCGCGGCGGCAAGCACAACGGTTAGATTGATCTTTTCCGGCACAAAGTACATTAACAAGCGCCGGAGCGTTCCCGAAAAATCTTTGGCTTTTTCGACCGGGCGTCCCATCGCGCCCATCGCACCCATCGGACCGCGCGGTTGCGTATCCCTTTGGTTTTTGGAACTAGTTGAATTCGTATTTGCCATCATGCTGTTTCTTCCGCCACTTCTGCCGCCGACAACTGTGAGTAGACAATGCCGCTATACACCTCGCATGTCTTCATCAGTTCGCGGTGAGTACCAATTCCAGCCATCCGACCTTCGTCCAGGACGATAATCTGATCGGCGTCCATCACGGTGCTGACGCGCTGAGCGACGATCAACACCGTTGCCTCGCGAGTCTCTTGCTTGAGCGCCGCGCGCAATTTAGCATCAGTCTTGAAATCAAGCGCGGAAAAGGTATCGTCAAAGATATAGATTTCGGGTTTGCGCACCAGGGCGCGCGCAATGGAGAGCCGTTGCATCTGCCCGCCCGAAACATTCGTCCCGCCCTGCGAAATCAAAGATTCAAACTTGTCCGGCATCTGAGAAATGAAATCGGTAGCTTGAGCGATATCCGCCGCGTGTTTGATTTCAGCCGCGGTCGCGTCTTCCTTGCCATAGCGGAGATTATCATCGATCGTTCCCGAAAACAACACGGCTTTTTGCGGCACGAATCCGATCTTGGCTCGTAAATGTTCCTGCGTCATCTCGCGCGTTTCAACGCCGTCAACCAAAATGCGCCCGCTATTAATGTCATAGAAACGCGGAATGAGATTGACGAGTGTGGATTTACCCGCGCCGGTGCCGCCAATGATCGCCGTGACCTTGCCCGGCAAAGCGCGGAAGGTAATGTTGGAGAGCGCGGGCGTTTCCGCACCGTGATAACTAAACGCTACGTCTTGAAATTCGACCGAGCCGCGCGTCAGAACGGCGGGCTGGGGTGCTTGAGGATCGTTGATTTCCGGCTGGATGTCCAGGACTTCGTTGATGCGGTTCGCAGACGCTTCCGCGCGCGGGATCATGATGAACATTAATGCGACCATCAAGAGCGAAAAGAGAATCTGCATAGAATACTGCATAAAAGCAAACATCGCGCCCATCTGCAATGTGCCGTGCCCTACGCGATCACTGCCGAACCAGATGATCGCCACGGTCGAAAGGTTGATCATCAACATCATAATCGGCATCATCGTGGCGACAAGGCGATTGACTTTGATCGCCAGGTCTGTGACATCGCGGTTGGCAACGTCAAACCGTTGCTCTTCGTGTTTGATGCGATTAAACGCCCGAATGACCCGCACACCCGTCAAATTTTCGTCGAGAATGAGATTGAGCCGGTCAATTTTGGATTGCATCATTCTGAAGAGTGGCACCGCCTGGATCAGCAAGACAACCACCACGCCGACGAGAATCGGCATAATCACGAGCAGGATCCAAGACAAGCCGACATCCTGTTGCAATGCCATGATGATTCCGACCACAAGGGTAATCGGAGCGGTGATCAACATGCTCAACGACATGACCATCAACTGTTGAACCTGGGTCGTATCGTTGGTGGTGCGCGTGATGAGCGACGCGGTGCTGATCGTGTCAAACTCGTGAAGCGAAAAGAGTTGAACCCTGCGGAAAATCTGGGCGCGCACCGTTTTGATCATATCGGTCGCCACTTGCGCGGCTAGAAATGTGCCGATCACGGTGCAGATCGTTCCGCCGATCGCCACCACCACCATGACTAGGCCCGTTCGCTCGATATAGTTGGTGTTGAATCGCGCAATGCCGTTATTCACAATGTCAGACATTAAATTCGGCAAATATAAATTCGCCGTAGACTGGGCAATGGCCAGCACCAAGATCAGCACGAGTAAAGCCCGATAGGGATTCAGGAACCGTAATAATTTAATCATATATTTTCATCTCGACGATGTCTTGCAACTAGTTGATTACTCCGCAGATGTTTTGTATGAACTAAGATCGATTTTTTCGATTTGCCGCATTAACGATTCGCGAAGTTTGCTCAACACCTTGAACAGAATTTTTTGGTCCTCCGCCGAGAGCGCGGCAAATGTTTCCGCGATCAAGGTATTGTGCGCGGGCAACGCAGCGCGAATGAGCTCGCGTCCGGTGCGGGTTAAGCGTATTTTGAAACTGCGCTTGTCTTCATTGCATAACGCCCGCTCAATCAAGCCCTGCTCTTCGAGCGAACCGAGCAACGAACTCACCGTGTTTTTGCTAATGTGCTGATGTTGACTCAGCGCACTGGGGGAGACGCCCTCTTTACTGCCGTGCTGTTCTTCGGCAAAGAGCCGCAAGAGCAAACGCATGCGCGGCAGGGACAAACCCTTGGCTTGCAAACTGTGATCGGCGACAACTTCGAGCAAATGCGCGGAAGACATTAGCGCCCGCATAAGCGCAAAACCTTGCGGATTCTCCACATCTTGCGCTAACGGCAAGTCCTGCCATGCTTTTTCGCGTTTGGTTTCAGCCACATTGGTTCTCATTGACGACTCCTATATAATCACAAGCCGAATTATACGGAATCGAACTATTTTGTCAAGCCCCTGGCGTGAGCAGAGCGCATCCCAGTTTTGGGAAAGTTCGAACTTGGCCAAAACCGTGACCCCGCCCGACCAGTTCCCGGCTTGACTTGACGGCAAGCGCGTTTTCTGTTATATTCTTCATGCACACGTGTGCATAATTATAGAGGGACAATGAAAGTCTCGATCAAAGACGTTGCCAAAGCCGCTAGCGTTTCTCATTCTACTGTCTCCCGCGCGCTTGCGAACAGCCCGCTGATCCCCGCAAAAACTCGGCACCGCGTCGAACGGATCGCCAAGAAACTCGGCTATACCCCTAACGCAATCGCACGCGGCCTCGTGACCCAGCGGACGCACGCGATCGGCGTGATCGTTACCTCGATCGCCGATCCTTTTGTCGCCGAAGTTGTCCGCGGCATTGAACAAATCGCCGGCGATAATGGTTATCGCGTCGTTCTCGGCACATCGCATAACGATCCCGAGCGTGAAATCAACTCGGTCAAAGCGTTGCGCGAATGGCGCGTGGATGGTGTGATCGTCGCATCGTCCCGCGTGGGTTCACTGTACAGTTCAATCCTTCAGGATATTGGCGTGCCGATTGTGCTGATCAATAACCAGCAACAAGGCTCGTTCATCCACTCGATTGCAATTGACGATACCCAGGGCGCAAAACTTGCCACGAACCACCTGCTTGCGCTCGGACATCGCACGATTGGTCACATCTGCGGACCGAAAGGTTATGCGGCGAGCAAGAATCGCCTCGCGGGTTATCGCAGTGCCTTGAAAAAAGCCGGAATTATTTTTGATCCGACCCTGGTTGTAGCTGGCAACGGCCGCATCGAAGGTGGCGCACAGATCACCCGGCTCTTGTCGCATACCCCAATCCCCACCGCCGTTTTCTGTTACAACGATATCACGGCAATCGGCGCCCTCAGTACCCTTAGACAACACAGGATTCGCGTGCCTGCTGACATGGCGCTCGTAGGGTTTGACGATATTGCGTTTGGCATGTACGTCGATCCGCCGTTGACGACGATTCACCAGCCCATGCTTGAAATGGGCCAGCAAGCGATGCACATGGCATTGACGCTGATGAACGATCCGGCATCCCAAGTTTCGGACGTGGTAATTCCAGGCGAGTTGATTGTGCGGGAATCGTCGCCGCAAAGCCAGACCTAAACCAGCGCGCTCTTTTATCGCGCCCAAAAACGCTCCAACCCAGGAAGGTCCAAACCTCATCGCAAGCCCAAGTCTGCGGTGATGCTAAATAACTCGAGGAGTGCACTATGAACACAATGCAAGCGCTCGTATTTAAGAATGTAGGCAACCTAGTCGCCGAAGAAATTCCCATTCCGCAAGTCCAAGCCCCAGATGACGTGTTGCTCAAAGTAAAAACGGTTGGCATCTGCGGGACGGACGTCAAGATTCTCGAAGGCAAACACCATTTCAAACCCAACACGGTGCTGGGTCACGAATTTTGCGGCGAAGTCGTGGACATTGGCACGCATGTAACGCATCTGCAACTGGGCGACCGCGTGGCGATTGATAATAATATCCGTTGCGGCTTTTGCTCGTTTTGCCGCATGGGCTTGAGTAGCCAGTGTGTCGAGATCAAGACCAGCGCACTCGGGGTGATGCGCGATGGCGGCTATGCCGAGTACTGCCTAGTGCCGGAAAAGCAATGTTTTGTTCTGCCGCCAGAAATTGATAATGTGCTAGGCACGCAAGTTGAAACGCTGGCGACAGTCGTCAATGGCATGAACACGCTTTTGATGTTGCCCTATGATTATGTGATGATCCTGGGGTTCGGCCCGATCGGCTATTTGTTCGCCCAGTTCGCCAAGAACATTGCCGCCAAAGTTGCCGTGACCGAGATCGATCCTTTTCGCATTAATGTTGCCAAGGAATGTGGACTGACCGTTTGGAATCCGAACGAGGTCAACGTGGTCGAAAAAATCACCGCGTTCACTTACGGTCGCAAAGCCGATATTGTCATCGAAGCGACTGGCAATGCGTTGGAGACCGCCTTGCAATGTGTAACGCCTGGCGGCAAAGTGTTGCCTTTTGGCATGGATTCGAGTATCCAAGCCACGGTGGTGCCGAACGAAATTACCCGTTGGGCGACTAAAATTCTAGGCTTGTACCTGGGTCAGAACACCATGGTACCCTCAATTCGCTTGTTCCAAGAAAAGCGCTTGGACATGAAACCATTTTTCACCAAGGTCATTCCGCTGATGGAAGGCTTGAGCGCGTTTGAGGACTTGGGTCTCGATCTCAAAACCTTGACGCATAAACCCAAGAGCGCAATGAAAATCGTGATGCAGGTTCAACCCTGATATGAAAAAAATCAAAATTGCGGTGATCGGCACAGGGCGGATGGGCAGTGTCCATGCACGTAATCTCGCGCGCCTCATCCCCGAAGCGGACTTGGTGGCGGTGTGCGATCTCCGCCTCGATGTCGCGCAAGCGCTCGCCGACGAACTGGGGGTCAAGCGAGTCGTGCGTGATTATCACGAGCTCCTCGCAGACCAGGACATTGAAGCAATTCTGATTGCCACCACGACGAACACCCACGCATTCATCATGAAAGATGTCGCGGCGGCGGGTAAACATATTTTTTGCGAAAAGCCGCTCGCACTCGACCTGGCTACCATTGATGACGCACTGGCCACAGTGGATCAAGCCGGCGTCAAACTCCAAGTCGGGTTCAATCGCCGCTTTGATAAAAGTTTCAAACAGGTGCATGACATTGTGGCTTCCGGCGACATTGGCAAACCCTGCATCCTGCGCATCGCCAGCCGTGATCCAGAACCACCCTCAGTCGAATACGCGCGCGGCTCGGGGGGAATGTTTCTCGATATGACCATTCACGATTTCGATATGGCGCGTTACCAGGTCGGCGAGATTGAACAAGTCTATGCTTTGGGCAACGTCCTCGTCGCGCCGCAACTCGCCGAGGTGAATGATCTCGACACAACTCTGGTCACATTAAAATTCACGAATGGCGCAATCGGGGTCATTGACAACAGTCGCCAGGCAGTTTATGGCTATGATCAACAACTCGAAGTGTTTTGCTCGAACGGCAACGCTAGAGCCGACAACGAAGCGGAAAATACTGTCGTTCGAGGCACCAAGGATGGTTATCATTCCGCGCGACCGCCCTACTTTTTCATGGCTCGCTATGCGCCGTGCTATGTGGAAGAAGTCCGCCAATTTATCGAATGTGTGCGCGATGACAAGCCTACGCCGACGAATGGTCATGATGGACGCATGGCAGTGGTGTTGGGATATGCCGCGTGGAAATCGTACCGCGAGAATCGTCCAGTCAAATTAAGCGAGATTGGCTAACAGGCGCGCCGTGACATTGGGCAACCGCAATTAAAGGAGTGAATCATGCAGTTGGGTTTTCATGGTGCAACAACAATGACGAGCGATCTCGAAACCGATGTTGCCATTACCGCGTATGCTGGTTTCAAGGCACTCGAAGTGTGGGCGACCAAAATGGATCAGTACCTAACGCACCATGCGCTGGCTGAACTCAACGCTTTGTTTGCCGACCATAGCATTACCCCCAGTGCAATCAACTCGATCGAGTTTATTGCGTTTCGCGGACAAGACTATACGCGCATTCAAGCGCGTTGTCACGAGCTCTGCCGCATCGCTCAAGCCATTCATTGTCCAACCATCGTCGTCGTGCCTAGCCCGACGCCTGACCGTAACCTGGCTTGGGCAGACATCGTTACCGAGTATGTCACGGTGTTGCGTGACTTGGGTGAGATCGCGCACCGGTACGGCATCAAACTCTCGTTCGAATTTCTAGGATTTGGTTGGTGCAGTGTCCGCACGCCGCGCGCCGCATTCGAGATCGTGCAAAAAACAGATCGTGACAATATCGGCATGACGATTGACGCGGCGCACTTGTTTGGCGGCGGCGGACTGCTGAGTGAACTTGATCAACTCGATCCAAAACGCATCTTTGCTTTTCACCTCGACGATCTCGACGATACGCCCAAGGAAGCGATCACAGATGCGACCCGGCTGTTCCCTGGTCTGGGCGTGATTCCGCTTGCCGAAATTTGCGCGCGGCTCAAAGGCATTGGCTACGATGGTTCTTGCTCCGTCGAACTGTTTCGTCCCGAGTATTGGAGTTGGGAGCCGCGCCAAGTTGCGGTGAAAGCAAAAGCGACTGCGCTCAACGTGCTGAGCCCCTATTTCAAAATTGAATAATGCCCGATCGTTTGATCAATCTAACTAGTGCAAAGGAAAAAATAAAATGACCACCAATGTACCGCATGGATTTCTAGCCACAAATCAGCCCGACCTGTTTTTCGAAGATAACAGCGTGGGGCGCATGAAGAAAGAAATCTGGCAAGCTACCGATGAGCAGATTGACGCGATCCTGGCTGACTATGGAATTCCTTCGCCCGTCGAATGGGGTAAGCCAGGATCGTATATTCAGACCACCACCCGCTGGCAAGTTGAGCAGAATCGCAAAAAGAACGACATTGTGTTTATCCCAGTGGGTTGCACGGAATTGCATGGACAGCACTTGCCGAGCGCCGCAGATACGCTCTACGTCAGCGCCATCTGTGAAGGCGTGCGCCGCTATACCGCCAAGCGCGGCGCGCCGATCAACCTGGCTTTGCCGCCGCTGAATTATGGCGGCCATCCGTACCATCACTTGGGTATGCCCGGCACGGTGATCGTGCGTGAGCACGCCGTCCGTGAAATGATGATTGACGTGATGCTGGGTTTGTGGAATGATGGTTTTCGCAAACAGATCATTGTGAACAATCACGGTCAGTTATGGATGCTGGAATCCGCCGTGCAAGAATTTATGAAGCGCTATCAATTGCCCGGCATTTTCCGCGTGATTGACTGGCATCGAGGCGTACGTGAATTCTTCCGTTCCACTGATCGCGGCGGGCAGATGGACACCAACTTTGTTCATGCGGACGAGTCCGAAACATCATTGAGCCTGTTACTGCATCCGGAAATGGTTGATATGCGGTACGCCGTGGACACCGAAGGCAAAAACTTTATGCCCGAAGGTCACTTTGATAAATCTGTGGATCCGTTTGGGCGCCCCAGCCGCTGGTCGGAAGGTGAAGGCCATTTTGCGATCGAGATCGCGGCAACCCCCGAAGGCGTCGTGGGTAAAGCTAAAGCGGGCGCGGCGCAAAAAGCAAAACGACCGATGGCGGCAATTCTGAAATATCTGACGCTGTGGGCAGATGATGTGCTTGCCGCTTTTCCGCCGGGCCAAGTCCCGCCCGTGGAACAGGTGACGTTGCGCACCCAAGCCGAAATGGAACCCTATCTGCGCGAACCCCTTAGCCCCGGTTGGAAAACCGTATATGGCATTCCACGCATCGGGCAAGGCACCGAAGTCTAGGTTTGTAATGACAAAACATTTTCTAGCGCGACTCGTAATGTTTCCCTCGATCCAAAAAATGATAATCCAAGGAGTACGACAATGAGCGGCAAAATGGCAGGTGTGACCCTGGTCGCCGATTGGTCGCCCAAACCCGGATTCAAGTTGGGCGCAAAAGATATCCAAGGGCATCAAACGTATTCGGGCAGTCAAGTGTGGCGTAACCCACGTCTCGAAATTCGCGAGTATGCTATTCCCACACCCGGTCCCGACGAAGTGTTGCTTGAGGTTAAAGCCTGCGGCATCTGCGGCTCAGATGTGCATATGTCACAAGCGGACAAGGATGGCTATATTCTCTATCCAGGTCTGACTGGCTTTCCCAGTATTCTCGGCCATGAATTTTCCGGCGTCGTGGTTCAAGCCGGCAAGAAGGCATTCGACAAACGCACAAACAAACCATTCAAGGGTGGCGAGCGCGTGACCTCGGAAGAAATGTTGTGGTGCGCCAGTTGCCGTCCATGCGCGGATGGGCAACCCAACCACTGCGAACGTTTGGACGAAGTGGGTTTTAACGTGAACGGCGCGTATGCCCAATACATGGTTCTGCCCGCGCGCACGATCTGGAGTTTGGAGCCAATGGCACGACGCTATCACGGCGACGACATTTTTATTGCCGGTAGTTTGATCGAGCCAACCTGTGTGGCGTATAACGCGGTGATCGAACGTGGCGGCGGCATTCGCCCTGGCGATCGCGTGGTCATTTTGGGCGGTGGCCCCGTTGGCATTGCCGCGTGTGCGATCCTCAAACGCGCGGGAGCATCCCAGGTGATCATTTCCGAGCCGCAAGCGGAGCGCACCGATCTCGCTTTGAAGGTGGGCGCGGACTATGCCATCAATCCGCTCAAGGAAGATTTCGCGGAGCGCGTGTTGGAACTCACTGCAGGCATGGGCGCGGATCTGTTTATGGAAGCCACCGGCTTGCCGACCCAAGTTTATCCCGGCATTGAGCGCGTGATTTGGGAAGGGCGCACCTTGAACAGCCGCGTCGTGGTGACCGCGCGCGCTGAAGCCAAAATGCCTGTCACCGGCGAAGTGTTACAAGTGCGGCGTGCCAGCATCATCGGCGCACAGGGACATTCAGGACACGGCAACTTTCCGCGCGTGATCGAGTGCATGGCGGATGGCATGGATATGACACGCATCAGCACCAAGAAAATCCGCTTGGAAGAACTGCCGACTAACATTGTCCAACTGCAAACCGACCGGAGTGAATGTAAGATTACGTACGTGGCATCCTAAACTTGGCGGACGCCAGCCGATCGTCAACTACCAGGTTGAGCAATCGGCTGGCTCTGATCCGTTGTGAAAATAATGAAATGCTCTATTGTGCTTTCAACTCAACCCGCCAAGTTTCAGGCGGCAACGTTCAAAGGCGATCTGGCAACGAACCTAGCACAGATTGCCGCACTCGGTTACGATGGCGTTGAATTTGCAATCCGCGATCCCAAGCTCATCAATTTGGACGAACTCGCACACCTGGTGCGCCGCCATCATTTGTCCGTGCCGGCGATTGGCACAGGGCAAGCGTGGGGCGAAGAAGGACTCTCGTTCACCGATCCCGATCCGACAATTCGACGCGCGGCAATCGAGCGCATCAAAAGCCATGTGCCTGCGGCGTCCCGGTTCGACGCGGTGATCATCATCGGCTTGGTGCGCGGCATCGTCAAGCCAGGGATCGATCATGCGCAAGCCATGATCTGGCTCGTCGAAGCGTTACGCGAGTGTAGCGCCTTCGCGGCTGGTTCGAGCGTCCGGCTTGCGCTCGAGCCGATCAATCGTTACGAAACGACTCTGATCAACAACGCCACCCAGGGCTTGGATTTGATCGAGCGCGTGGGGCTGGATAATTTTGGTCTCTTGCTGGATACATTTCACATGAACATTGAAGAGCGCGCAATCGAAGCGAGCATTCAACAAACCGGTCGCCGCATCTTTCATTTTCACGTCGCCGACTCGAATCGTTGGTCACCGGGCGCAGGGCATCTTGATTTTCGTTCGATCATGAATTCACTCGTTGCTAGCGGCTATGCCGGCTTTGTGTCTGGCGAGTTTTTGCCAGTGCCAGATGCCGCGACTGCCGCGCAACGCGCAATTGAGCATTTGCGCCATATATCAATGCCTGGAAATTGTGATCAATCTGTCTTTGGAGAAACCTTTTGGAATTAACGCAAACAAATTACGACATCGTCATGTTCGGACATTTTGCAAAAGATTATAACGTCGTGGATGGTCACGGCGCGATCGCTTCGGGCGGCGCAGTGTATTTCGGCAGTGCCGTCGCGCGGCGACTGGGTCTTTCCGTTGCGATTGTCACACGCCTCCACCCCGACGATTTTTTTCGGCTTGCCGAATTGAAACACGCAGGCATTGATGTTTTTGCCCAACCCGCGCCGGAAACCTCCGGCATCGAAAACACGTACCACTCGACGGACATGGAACGTCGCACGTGCAGGCTCTTGGGCTTTGCCGGCGCAATGCAAATCAAAGATATTCCCAATGTAACCGCCCGCATCTATGCGACCACGCCGATCATCGCTGGCGAATTCAACCTGGAGTTTCTCCAAAACCTTGCCGCGCGTGGACCAGTTGCGCTGGACGCGCAAGGATTTGTTCGCATGCGCAAAGGCAACGACCTAGTCTCTCGTCCGTGGCGGGAAATGGCAGAAGGTCTCAAGCACGTTACCTATTTGAAAGTCGATCGCGCTGAAGCGGAATTGCTCACCGGTGAAACCGATCTGTCCAGCGCGGCGCGCAAATTGAATGCGTATGGTCCGCGCGAAATTATTTTAACTCAATCTTCCGGTGTCACCGTATTTGCAGATGGACAGATTCATCAAGCGCCCTTCACGCCGCGTTCACTCGCCGGTCGCACAGGGCGCGGCGACACATGCTTTGCTTCGTACCTCGGACGACGTTTGAGCACCTCCCCCGATCAAGCCTGTCGGTTTGCCGCGGTCGTCACAACCTTGAAGCAAGAAAATCCCGGACCGTGGGCTGGCACGCTGACCGATGTTGAACACGTCATGCGGCAACAATGATCAAACGAAAAAAATTGTGCTATCTACCAAGTTGTGTTATGATTTATGCAACTTGCACGAATACCCAATTCTGATCGAAAAGGAGACAAGGATGTTTTCCCGCAAGACCGTGTTGTTTGTTGTGATCGCCCTCGTCCTGATTGCGCTTGCCGCGTGCGCGCCCGCGCCGACGCCTGCGCCAACGACAGTGCCACCAACGGCTGTCCCCCCGACTGCCGCGCCGAAACCAACGGATGCGTCCAAGCCCACCGTAGCCGCGACCACTGTGCCACCTACCGTTGCGGCAACGGCTGTCCCGCCAACGGTTGCGCCAACCACTGCACCGCGCGTGGTCAAGGGTGAACTCAATGTCCTGTGCACGCCGCAAGAAGAATGGTGCGCGGGCATGAAAAAAGAGTTCGAGACCAAGTACCCCGGCGTGACAGTCAACTACATCCGCTTGTCCGCGGGTGAAGCCGTGACTCGTCTCCGCAATGAAAAAGCCAATCCCCAGTTCGATATTTGGTGGGGTGGCCCCATTGATTCGCAAATCGCCGCGAAAAAAGAAGGCTTGCTCGAGCCGTACAAGGATGCCCAACAAGCCAACATCATCGATCCCAAATTGATGCTGGACACCGATCCAATTCCGTCATGGACTGGCATTTACGTCGGTTCGCTCGGTTTCGCAACAAACACCAAGCAAACCGCCATCAAAGCGCCGACTTCATTCGACGATTTGATCAAACCGGAAATGAAAGGGCAGATCGTCATCGCTCACCCGGCAACTTCCGGCACGTCCTACACCTTCATGTGCACCGTCCTCCAGATCAAAGGCGAGACCGCCGGCTGGGATTACATGAAGAAATTCGCGCAGAACGTTTTGCTCTGGACCAAGAGCGGCGCGACCCCCGTGCAGACCGTCGGTAAAGGCGAAGCCGCGGTCGGCGTCGTCTTTTCGCATGACATTGTGACGGGCATCCAAGACCAGGGCATGCCATTGCAATTGAGTTTCCCCGCCGAAGGCACGGGCTATGAAATCGGCGGCATGGCGATCATCAAGGGCGCGAAGAATCCTGACAACGCGAAAGCGTGGTACGATTGGGCGCTCGAAGCCAGCACGCAGGAACTGGGCAAGAAATATCATGCGTATCAGGGTTTGACAATCAAGGGGGCTGTTCCGCCCAAACCCGAACTGCTCCAAGTCAAGTTGATTAACTATAACTTTGACTATTGCGGTAACAACAAAACGGCGTTCATCGACAAATTCTCGAACGAAATCGCCGCCGCTTCACTCGCGAAATAAAAACGTCCGCGTAGGGGCGAGGTGACCCGCCCCTACGCATCTCCCGACACGATGGATTAACTATGACAGTTGCCACGCGTTCCTCACGGTTTGATTCCCTGGTCAGACGTTACCGCGAATTACGTTTGATTGCCCAAGACCCCGTACTCCTTATCGGATTGATCATCACTGGCGCGTTCATGTTCGCGTTTGTCCTGTGGCCCCTGGCGCGGGTGATCGTGCAAGGGTTCTTTTTGCCGGACGGCCAACCCCGCGCGGGCGCGTTCAACCTCGATCAATTTGGGCGTTACCTCAATCCCCAGTATGCCTTGCAGTATTGGACGATATTTCGCGACACGCTCACCATGGGCGTCTTGTCCGCGATTGGAAGCACTGCGCTCGGATTCCTGTTTGCGTATACCCTAGTCCGATGCAACATTCCGTTCAAACGTCTCGTCCACGCGCTCACCCTCCTGCCGACGATCTCGCCCCCGTTTGCCATTGCCATCGCCGCGATTTTACTCTTTGGTCGTTCGGGTCTCGTCACCAAAGATATTTTGCACATGGAGTTCAAAGCGGGCGACACGGGCATTTATGGCATGAACGGTTTGGTCTTTGTTCAAATCATTACGTTCTTTTCGGTGGCTTATCTCATTATTCGCGGAATGCTTGAACGCATTGACCCGTCAATGGAAGAAGCCGCGCTGAGTCTAGGCGCGAGCAAATGGCATATCTTTCGGACAATCACGCTACCCTTGTTGACACCGGGCATCGCCGCTTCGTTCTTGTTGATGTTTGTCGAGTCGCTTGCCGACCTGGGCAACCCGGTTTTTATTGGCGGCAACGTAACTGTTCTCTCAACCCAAATTTGGATCGCGATCGTGGGCGAGTACAACCAGCAAAAAGGCGCGGCGCTCTCGCTGATTCTGCTTCTCCCGACGCTGGCGGTGTACCTCCTGCAACGCTACTGGGTTGCGCGCAAATCGTACATTTCCGTAACCGGCAAGCCGACCGGCGGTGGCACAGGTTTTGTCAAAGAACCGTTGATTCGGTGGACATTTATCACGCTGACGGGATTGACCCTGGTTTTGATCCTGGCGCTTTATTCGGCAATTTTTCTCGGTTCGATCACTAAACTCTGGGGCGTTGATTACACGCTTGATTTTTCCCACTATGGGCGCATGTTCTCGGCGGGCTTGACCGCGATTCTGGACACGACATTCCTGTCTGCACTGGCAACGCCGATTGCGGGACTAGCGGGCATGGTGATCGCATACCTCGTAGTCCGCAAAACCTTTAGCGGCAAAGAAGCGCTTGACTTTGCGTCAAACCTGGGTGGCGCGGTGCCTGGCACGATCCTGGGGATTGGCTATATCATCGCGTTCATTCAAGCACCCCTGATCGTCGTCGTCCTGATTTTTGCCATGCTGGCGTACTACCTAATCGCGCCCAGCACGCAGAATTTGATCATGCGCCTAGTGACGCTGACGCTCGGTGTGGGCTTGGGCGCGGGCGCGCTGATACTGAACCTGGATGCCAAAGCACGCCAGCCGCTTTGGGCAAACGAATTCCTCAAACCGTTTGCCACTCTACCGACGCTGGATAACAAAACCTGGTTGTTTGTGCTGGCGGCGGTCTTGCTCATCATTGCCGCGGCGAGCCTGGTGTTGGCGGATCGCAAAGCACGGCGCGCGCTTGTGGTCTTGCTGGTGTTGATGGCGGCGTACCTGGTGTCACGCGAATTCATCGCCGAGGTCACAGTGCAAATTACGATTTGGGGCCGCGGCATGGGCGGCGATTTCCTTCCCCGCTTTGCGGCGAGTCTTGCCAAATGGATCAATTTGCTCTTTCAGCCGCCGACCGCGATCCTGGGTTTCACGTATACGGTGCTGGGCGCGTATGTGGTGGGACATTTTGTGCCGCGCGCGCGGGGGCCAGTCACCGTCGCACTGGTGGCGGTCACGTGCGCGATCACATTTTGGGGCACGCCGCTTGCCCTGGTTGGTTCACCCTACATCATTCTTGCCGCCTACGCGGTGCGGAGTTTGCCCGCGTCCGTGCGCGCGGGGATGGCCTCTCTGCAACAAATTGATCCCGCAATCGAAGAAGCGTCTACGAACCTGGGAGCTGATGCATCGCTAACTTTTCGCCAGGTCACGCTACCACTGATTCTGCCCGCGTTCATCGCCGGACTGGTCTTTAGTTTTGCGCGGCACATGACCTCGCTTTCCGCGATCATTTTTCTTTCTTCGGCGAAATGGCCCATCTTGACCGCGCTGATCATGAGCGAAGTGGAACAAGGTGGCACGAGCGTTGCCGCCGCGTATTCGTTTGTGCTGATTTTGATCGTGCTGGTGGCGATTGGTTTAATGTATGCCATTGTGGGGCGCGCATTCCGCGGCGAAGGCGTCGAATTGTCGCTGGGCGCTGGATAATCCCAACGGAGTTGAATTCATGTATCTCACACTCGATCATCTGACGAAAAAATTTCCCGCGCGCGGAAAGCAAATTGGCGAAGTGATTGCGGTAGACGATGTATCGCTCAACATTGAAAAAGGCCAATTCGTGACCTTGCTCGGACCATCGGGTTGCGGCAAAACGACAACGTTGCGCCTGATTGCCGGTTTTGAATTTCCCACGGACGGGCATATTGTGTTAGACGCACACCAATTGGAAAATGTCCCGCCCAACCGTCGGGATATGGCGATGGTGTTTCAGAGTTACGCCATCTTTCCGCACCTCAATGTATTTGAAAATATCGCCTATGGTCTCAAGATCAAAAAACTCTCAACCGCAGAAATCAAGCGACGCGTAGCCGAAGTGACCAAGCTGACCCAGTTGACTGGGTTGGAAGATCGCGCGCCGAACCAACTGTCGGGTGGACAGCAACAGCGCGTTGCGCTCGCGCGTGCGCTCGTCATCGAACCCAAAGTGCTGTTGTTTGACGAGCCGCTGTCCAACCTGGACGCCAAACTGCGCGAAGAGATGCGTTTTGAAATTCGCGATCTGCAAAAGCGTTTGGGCATCACGGCGATTTATGTGACGCACGCGCAGGAAGAAGCGCTCGTCATGTCCGATCAGATCGCGATTATGCACAAGGGCAAGCTAGCGCAACTCGGCTCGCCGGAAGAAATCTACGAGCACCCGCGATCACGCTTTGTCGCGGATTTCATCGGCTTGTCCGATTTCATTCCCGCGCGCGTGGAATCGTTTGATGCTCACTTGGCGCAAGTTTCTGCGGCAAACCAGGTATTCACCGTGCCAACGCCACCAACGCGGCTAGCGGTGGGACAATCTATTCTGCTTCATATTCGCCCGTATGATATTGCGCTGGCAGACAAACAAACGGAAAAGAATCTATTGCTGGGCGTGGTCAAACACGCGACGTACCTGGGGAACATCGTAGATTATCGGGTGCAATTGGAAGCCGGCATGGAATTGCGCGTGCAAGCCGATACGTTTCACCGATACGCGGCGGGCGACGCGATCCGCTTGCATCTGCCAATGGAACGCTGTCATTTGATTGCAGAAGAATGAACTTGTGTAACCAGCCCAGTTTCTTTTGCCTTGTTGCAATGCACCTTGTTTGCGCAGATCTGGAGATGGCGCTGACGGGACGAGATGGATTACCGAGTGCGAGGTTTAGATCGCGCGGCACTTGCTAACGCCGCCGATTGGGGCGATAAAGCCGCAAACATCATTTGCGATGTTGTTGTCAAGGTCACGTGAGACACTATGACTAGACTTGATATTGCCTATATTGGGCATTATACCCAGGACACGATTATTTATCCGGAGGCAACGCGCACGGTGGATGGCGGCGCGTTTTATTATGGCTGTAACGTTATTGCGCGGATGGGCTTGCGAGCAGGCGTGATCACACGTTTGGCACAACAGGACTGGCATGTGGTGCGTGAGTTGGAGCAATTAGGCGTTCAGGTTTTTGCGCACGCCACACCTGCCTCGACGTGCTTGCGCTTGAGCTACCCAACCACCAATTTGGACCAGCGGACCATTGAGATCACTTCGTCGGCAGGTCCTTTCACAGTGAGCGAAGTGGCGCAAGTGAATGCGCAGGCGTTTATCATCGGCGCATCGGTGCGTGGCGAAGTTCCAACAAAAGTTGTGGCGGCGCTTGCCGCGAAAGGCGCGCTGATCGCACTGGATGTGCAAGGTTACATCCGCGTTGCCAAAGATGGCAAACTCACCTTTGGCGATTGGCCGGACAAGGAAGAGGTCTTGCAATATGTTACCGTGCTCAAGACTGATCTGGTCGAAGCCACAGGATTGACTGGCGAATCGAATCCGTATGCCGCCTTGCGCCAACTTGCCCAATGGGGGCCGCGTGAAATTTTGATGACGCAGAGCGAGCAAGTCCTGCTCCACCATGATGGCATCATTGAAACAGTGCCACTCGTCCCGCGCGCGCTCAAGGGCCGCAGTGGCCGCGGCGACACGTGTACTGCGGCTTTTCTTTCCAAGCGCTTGACAAGTCCCCCAGCCGAAGCGGTTACTTGGGCGGCGGCGGTCACGAGTTTGAAATTGGAAACTGAAGGCCCTTTTCGAGGCACACTGCCTGAAGTTGAAATGCTCTATGAAAAACTAACCCAGGCGCGGCGGACTTGGCAAAATAATCCAGACACTTGATGGCAAAGTATGCAGAGGTCTGACTGGATGTTCCATGTGCGTCCATGACTCGAAAGAATCCCCACGTGGGGATTCTTTCGAGTCATTTTCTTGTCCTTGTATTTTCACTTTAGGTTTGAGCAGATTACAAATCGGACCACTCTTCAAACATGGACTGACAGGGGAGCCAAACGCTTCCGAGTAAGTACGCGGACAGTACGTCACTGGCCCAATGCTGTCCTTTCACTCCTCATTCGATCGCGAGCCGGGTTCAGCGTTGAATAAACACATTCCAAATCTTAACCAGACCTTCAAGGCTTGTAGCGATTAAAATCAGCCCCTATCTTGTCGGCAGTGGTTAAGAGGTGTATACTTTTGTGAGTAGGAGGAAGCAATGAAGCAGGTATTGCAAGCAATTATCGATGCGTTACAGCATGGGGAAACGATAGCGGTGTTGACCGTCGTGCGCGCTTCGGGTTCAACACCGCGCCATCTCTCCTCGAACATGATGGTACGCGCTGATGGAAGTTTCGTGGGAAGTATCGGCGGTGGAGCAATGGAATTCCAAGCCATTCAAGATGCGCGTGCGGCAATGTATGCCGGGCAATCGTCTCTCATTGATTATAACTTGACTGGCAAAGTGCCGGGGACAGTTGGATTGTGCGGTGGAACTGAGCAAGTTTTCATCGACGTGTTATCCTCCAACAAAACATGACTCGAATCAATACATCCGCGCAAGAAATTTTTGCCGCCGGTCTGCATGCTTTGGAAAAAGGCGAATCCGTTGCGATCGTCACAGTTATTCAATCCGACCCGCGTTGGACTGTCGGAGCGCGTATGTTGGTCCATGCGGATGGCTCGATGCTGGGGAATCTCAATAACGATCAACTCGCCGCGTGCGTTTGCGATCTGGCGCGCCAAACCCTCGCTTCAGGGACATCCCGTCAGATCGGGTACACGTACCAACAGGGTAACCTGGTGCAAGTTCAGCCCGGTGAATCCGGCGAGGTCGATCTATTTATCCAGGTCTTGCAATCTAGTCCCACCTTACTTTTGATTGGCGCTGGACACATTGGTGAGGCAATGATGCCACTTGCCAAGATGCTCAAATGGCGCATTGTGGTGGTTGATGATCGTCCGGATTTTATCACGTCCGCACGCCTGCCTGATGCCGACGAGCGAATCCTGGTTCGTTATGATCCCAAGACTGAAACACTTGAACCCATGCCGATTACAATTACCGCCTCGACGTTTGTGTTGGTGGCAACGTGGGGCTGGGATGAACCCGTGTTGCGCCAGATCATTGATGCACCGGCGGCATACCTGGGTTTGGTTGCCAGCGCGCGCAAAAGTATTTTCATTTTTCGCGATCTAGTCACCGAAGGCATCGCGCCGGATTCACTCAAGCGCGTGCGTGTGCCAACGGGGTTAGACCTGGGCGCGGAAACCCCCGCCGAAATTGCGGTTTCCATTATTGCCGAAATGCTAATGGTTCAGCGTCACGCTACTGGACTGCCGCTCAGGCAATACAAGGGCAGCGCGATCGTGGCGCAAAGTATCAAGGGCATCCAATCCTGATGCCCTTGATTTTTATACCACGACCTGTTTTCTAAAATTGATTTCGCGTTCGTACTCAGCCCACGTATCCATGTCGCGCAAAATGCCATCCGTGATGGCATTCACCTCCAGCGTCTCGTCCGTGTGACGACGCATCAGATCGCGCAGGGTGGCATCCTTTCCCAGTTCAAGGATTTCATCGCGATAATGCGCATCCAACAGAACCGGATGCCCGCGTCGCCCACTAAATTTAGGGACGACGATTCCTGATTTTTTTTCGCGATAGGCAGAGAGCATCTGCTCAACCACGCCGCGTTCAATTTGCGGCTGATCGCCGAGCACATGCATTACGGCATCCGTCTCAGGATGCACATTGCGCCAGCCATGTTGTAGTGAGCTCAACATCCCCTCGCCATACCGTGGGTTCCAACTCAGCCGCACATTCCACTGCGCCAACACTTGTTCAACTTGCTCATGCCGGTGTCCCAGGACAACCACTATTTCATCAATTGGGCTCGCAAGCAAAACCGAAACGACTTGCTCAATCACCGTATGTTCGCCATAAGGCAACAACTGTTTGAACGCACCCATGCGTTGCGATAAACCCGCGCCCAAGACAATCGCGGAAATCATGCTTTGGTTTCCTTGAGCGGTTGCGCGGCCACTTGAGGCATCGGCGTGGATAACGCCGCCGCTTTTTCTTTGGCGATCAACTCTTGATACCACAGCGGATGCCACTTTTGGACAAACGCGCGACTGATCCGCGTATTCAACATTGAAATGACCAGGGGCCAATGACGCGGCACGAGCAACACGGCAACCAGATGAATTCCTAGCATCACAATCGCGGCGTAAGCAAAAATATCGTGAAGCGTAGAAACCTGGGCGATGAAATCTGGCGGAATCGGATACAAATAACGAAACGCTTTGATCACGCCGGTGACCACGATCACTGTGACGATGATCGCCCACGGCGTATAGGAAAATACTTTTTCGGCAGGCAGAAATTTTCCGATTTTCTTGGACTGCCGAAATCCAAACGCGCTCACGGTTTCTGCCAGCGTCTCGCGGATGACTTGGGGCCAATGAATTCCAAATACTGCGCCGCTCGGTCCAAAGATACCGGCTTGTTCAAACAGATCGCTAATCCCATCGCGTACATCTTTCAGCGAGCGCGGGATGAGCCCCATGCCGCCGGTGACAGCATTTTGCGTTAGATGACTCACAACGCCAAACACCGCCAATGCCGATCCAACGTAATGAATTGCAAAGATGATCCGCATTTCATCAGGGCGCGGCAAACGTCGTAACACGATCATACCAGTAATCATTCCGATGATAAAGCCGATCCCGTTCGTCCAATGCGCGATCACCGTTCCGAAATCATGGCGAATCACCGTCGGTGAATTGGGTGACGATTTTGGTTGGCGCATCGTAATTTTAGCTTGCCAAACGCCAAAGCCAATTCCGAGCACGGCGATGAGCGGCAAGAGCCGCGCCAATAGCACAGCGTCTTCGTATAGACTAGTCTGCGGTGGAAAACCGACGGGCACGGGTCCTTGGGCGGACGCGGTTCCTAGCGTAGCCATAAATGCGCCTAACAATGCGGCGATGCTTGCAAGCTGAATCCGCTTCATACATTCTCTCCCCATTTGGCAATTCTTGATCGCAAAGACACCCAGAAGAAACCGATGGTCTACGTGCCTTGCGGACAATTTCAACTCGCGCTCAACTCTTTTTGACGGTTTGTTGTTCTTTCATTTTCGTAAACAGAGTCTCATCCGATTTCGGCAGATTCAAACACATGTGATCGCTCTTGACGATGCCCTGTTTGATCCGAATGTTGATCGGGCATTTCTGCACACACGCGGGACCTTCAGCGCGAAAATAGCAGAGGTCGCATTTGGTAAACACATTCTTTTGAGTATCGTACGTAATCCGCGTTTTTTGCCCATAACTTTTTTCGTTAGTCGCTACCGCTTCAGCACGCACCGGAAAAGGACAGGCTTCGGCGCAACGCCCGCAAGCAATGCAAGCTTTTTCATTGATGACCCGCGCGCCGGTTTTCGGCTCGACGTGTAGCGCATTGACGGGGCAGACCGGCAAACACGGCGAGTCTGGGCATTGCAAACAAGGTTGCTGAATGAATGCTCCATGCCCAGGATAATTTTTCAAAATTTCAGAATTGACTTGCGTGGCGGGCTCGTTGAACACGCGAATCCGCGAAACATCGGACAGACCTTCCTGGCGATGCGCTTCACTGCACGCCACTTCGCACGTCAGACAACCGATACACAATGTTGGATCTGGGAAGATGACGCCAGAAGATTCACGATCAATTGGCGTCACACTCGATTTGAAAAAATCGATGCCGCTGACGCCAATCATTCCTAATGCGACAAACCCACTTGCGGCGGTCGCAATAAACTCGCGCCGCGAAATCCGTCTAGTTTGATCTTGATTCAGTTCGCCGTTTGATAACTCCATGTTTTTCCTCGTCCGATGAAAGTGATAGTGACCTTTGTTTACTGCCAGGTCAGCGAATCGAATTCAATGGCTTTTATGCCTACCCGACTTGACTTACCGCCGTCGTCGTGCCCTGCGCCAAAATGCGAATCCAATCCCTCCGCCGATCAATAGAATCCCGACCCCACTTGCGCCAACGAGAATCAGCGCGCTATTCGGCGTGGTGCTTGCCGCCACGCTCGAAACGGGACTCGACGTTGTGGTTATATCCGCCAGAGCAACGGGCACTTGCTTGCCGCGCAAAGCCTCTACGCCAATCGGCGTAGAAAGATCGATCAAATAAATCTCGAAACTACCTGAACGCGGCGAGTGGAATAAAACCTTGGAATTATCTGTATTCCAATCAAACGGACCCTGCGCCGACATTTGTTCTTGCAACAAAGTCGTCTGACCCGATTTCAAATCATACGCCCACGCATCCGTCCAAGATTGAACTGGGCTCACATGCTCAGTGATATACCCCAGCCGTCCATCTGGCAAAAACCAGGGAAAGTGATTGTCTGCGCCATCGGCGATGACTTGATTGATATTTTTGCCGTCCGCCCCCATCATCCAAATGGTGTCTAATTCCCCCGCCGAATAAGCAATCGAACGACCGTCCGGGCTCCACGCCGCCGAATGGCAAGGAAAAGTGCATTGATTATTGGTCGCGCTCGCCAGGTTCGTCGTCAATTGCCTCGCTTGACTACCATCAATCTGCGCGGTCCACAAATCAAGCGTTTCGTTTTTATAAACGTAAAAAGCAATCCGCTGTCCATCCGGGCTGGATGAGACAAAATTTGCTTGCGCGCCCAGATGGGTGATCTGTTTCAAGTTGCCGTCGGCAACATTCACTTGCCAGATTTCATCGTGACTCCCATCGGACGAATCGAACAAGATCGATTTGCCATCGGGCATCCATACCGGATGCCGATCGTCCGTAGCGCCTTGGGTCAACGCGCGTTGATGGGTGCCATCAGCGTTCATCACATAAATGTGGAACGTGTCGCTATGACGATTCGACTGAAACGCGATCAAACGATTATCCGGACTCCATGCCGGGCGCACATCGATCGCGTGACTATTGGTCAGTTGCAGAATGGGCGGATTCGGCGGAGTCGCCAGAGTCGCGGGCGTGGCGATGAACCAAAGACCGCTTGTCCCTACAATGGAAAAAATCAAAACCAATATTCGACGGAGGTTCATGCTAACTATGTGTGTTCAATCGTACGGAGAGTCGTGGTCAAAAACTGGCGCCGCGTCATGCCCGGTTCAGGCGGAACCTGGGTTGTCTGAACGGGCGGATCAGTCGGGTGTACCGGTAAAGCCAGAATTTCCTCTTTGAGACGTTTCAGTTGATCGCGGAGCATTTGCATTTCGTCGTTTTGTAAGCGCTGATACGTTTCCAATTGTTCCTGGAAGCGTTTGAGCTCATCGTTATGCAATTTTTCAAAAGACACGATTTGCTGTTCGAGTCGTCGCGCTGATTCTTCCAGTGCCAATAGCATTCATCCTCCTCAGGTCAGGTTTGCCATTGATGCGGGCTTGAATTCAAGGAGTACATGATCATAGAGTAGCGCATTGACCATTTCAGCAAGTGGGTATACTTGGGCGGCGGGCGCGGCTTGGCGCGCGGCCAGGTCTAATTCGAGCGGCACAAATAGCGAATGAAGTGTGGCTGGCAAATCGTCGAGCGGCAACATTTTCACTTGCACGTTCAACCCGGCTTGCTCAACCTTGTGTTTCATCTGTTCGTAACCCACGATCACCATGGCAGGAAAGATTTCGAGTGTAAAACCAAAGACAAACACAGGGGTGTCATTACCATCCGATCGAGCGGGGCCAAGTTCTTCGATGCGCGGGCGATCAAAATCCCAATCCAAAATCGAAGGCCAGGGTTCATCCGTGACGACCTGAAAACTATAGGGATCGACCGCCATGGATGGCGCGCCATCAGGGTCGCGCGGAAACCAATCGAGATCCAGCTTTAACCATTCAGGTCCATAAAAATGATCCGCTGGAATTGGATCGCCTTTTAACCACGCTTCAACCCCTTTGGCGGCAACGCGCATCAAGTCAGCTTGCAAAATGCCCCAGCGTTCCGCCATGTCGCGGATCAACTCGTTCGTGAGCCGCACGTAAAAAGTATCTATCTCACCTTTGGGAGGCAGAAGCGTAAAAACGCCCGTGTAGCCATCATCTAACAAACGCGCAGTGCCATCGCTATTCACATAGTATTGAAACGGCACGTGATCGAGATCTTTGCGTCGGACGTAAAAGCTTCGCACAGCGGATCTCCTGTAGGATGGACGAGCTAGCCAAGAACGCTTGAGCCAATTCGGTCGGAGCGCGGACCGTCACCGATAATCCATGATCCCGTCCGCACTCCGGCATGTTCTCGTTCGGGACGGCTTAGGCGTTAACTAGACTCGTCACCGCATTGATGATGAGGTTTCTCGCGATGTCAACTTTGTAAGCATTTTGACTCATCGGGCGCGCCTTGAGCATTGTTTTATCTGCGGCATCTTTTGCCACATTCGCATCAACCTTCTGACCCTTGAGCGCGTCTTCTGCGGCGGTGGCGCGGTAGGGCGTGGGCGCAACACCCCCTAACACGATGCGGCCATCTTTCCAAACCCCATTCTCAATTTGAGCCGCCACCGCGATACTCACAATCGCGAAATCGTACACGTTGCGTTGCGTCACTTTGATAAAGGTGCTCTTCATGTTTGCCGTTACTGCAGGCACAGTAATTTCCGTAAGGATTTCATTGTGCTCTAGCACGGTTTCTTTCAAGACATTCGTGCGTGGGCCAATAAAGAGTTTGTCGAACGCGACACTCTTGGGCCCGCTCGGTCCCACAACGGTTGCGGTGGCATTCAACGCCATGAGCGCGGGCGCAGTGTCAGACGGATGAACGATGTAGCACAGTTCGCCATCAAGGATCGCGTGATATTGATTTTCGCCGGTGACGGAGAAACAAAAGTCGCCGCCTTTTTTGTAACAGTTGAACTCTTTACCGCGCAGATACCAGCACCGTGGACGTTGCATGATATTGCCCGCAAGCGTACCCACGTTGCGAATCGATGGCGACGCGGGCGAAACAGCCGCAATCGCAAGCCCAGGATAATTCTTGAGCACATCTGGTGATTCAGCCACAGTCGTGAGTGAGGTCAACGCGCCCAACTTTAATCCTGCGGTCGCGTCGTATTTGATATAATTTGTATTCGGAATGGTCCGTATATCCACCATCAGATCTGCGCGGGGTGCGCCCGGACCATTGAGATCATCCTTGATCCAACCTAGCACGTCGCTTCCGCCCGCGATCACTTGCGCGGTTGGATATTTGGTCAACGTTGCGACTGCATCATCCCAGCTGGTCGCGGCATAGTATTTTAGACTTCGCATGGTTTCCTCCGCCTAAGCCTTGTTCTTGAGGGCTTCCATGACTTTTTTAGGATTCATGGGTAGCGATTTGAGACGAATTCCCGCCGCGTTGTAAATTGCGTTTGAGATGGCCGCCGCCGCCGCCATAAACGCTGGCTCACCAATGCCCTTTGCGCCAAACGGTCCGATCGCATCATTGGATTCAATGAACAGCGCTGTGACCTTGGGCGCATTCGTAATCATCTGCATCTTGTAATCGTCAAGGTTGGAAGCGACTGGAATACCGGTCGCTGTGTCATAGACAAAATCTTCGGTGAGCGCAAAGCCAATTCCTTGGATCGCACCTCCATCAACCTGATTACGCAGTGACAGCGGATTGATGACTTTGCCCACATCATGCGCTTGAAGCGCATCCGTCACATGCACCACGCCCGTATCCGTATTGACTTCAACTTCGTAAAACGCCGCGGCATAGGTTTGTTGCGCGTACTTGGTTTCGGGCGGGATCACCCCACGCCCGATGATCGTCGCCGCCGCCGGAATGCGTTGTTCATCAATGACGACAAAACCAGAGGCGATCGCATCTTTGAACGTGAGCGGCTTGGTGGTCGAGTCACCCTTGATCGAAATCAATCCATTCGCAATATCCAAGTCAGTTGTATTGATTGTTTTCTTGAGATCGGTGCTAAACTTGGAAGCCGCAAAAGTCAACAATTGGGCCCGGGCATCTTCCGCCGCCGCTTTGAGCGCCAGCCCAACTGATTTTGTGCCACGACTACCCGCAATCACTCCCGTATCGCTCGTGTACATAGTATCCGGCGTACTCACGTTGATTTGATCCAGTGTTGCACCGAGCGCCTCTGCCACAATGATGGCAAACGTCGTGCGTTGTGGACCGCCAATGTGCGCCGCGCCTTGTACCACGCGCACTGACCCGTCCACTGGAATTTCTACGACGGCCGTCATCGGCGGCGACTTGCTCCCTTTGTTAGAAGCTAGCGCCATAAAGCCAACGCCTTTTTTGATCGGCCCGGCTTGTTTACCGGCTTGCGCCCAGCCTTTCCAGCGATCTTTCCAACCGAAAGCCGCCGCGCCCTGGGTAATGCAATCGCGAAAGCCATTGCTCGACCACGGCAATTTGGATTCTGGATCGCCGGTCTCGTTGATATTCTTTAGCCGCAGATCAACCGGATCCATTCCCAGTTTTTCTGCCGCTTGATCCATCAAGGTTTCCAAAACGAAAACGCCGGAGGCTTCACCCACGGAACGGCGCGGCCCAGAGCTACCGGTGTTGGTGATAGAACTTGCGCCGTTGAGTTCAAGATTCGGATTGTTGTATTGCACACGCGCCGCGCTTAACGAATCGGACGCGTTACCGGTGCCTCGCGAATACGCGCCCAAACGAGTCATCGCTTGACCTTGCAACGCCGTGATCGTGCCATCGGTTTTAAAACCGATCTTGACCGTCTGATAAACTTGGAAATGGTGACTCGCTTCAAGAAAGACGTCCTGGCGTGTTAATTCATAGCGCACCGCGCGCCCAGTCTTTTTAGAAAGTAATGCGACAAGCGGAACGTACGGAAAAGTCGCGCCGCCCTTGTCGCCAAATCCGCCGCCGGTAAATTCGGCAATCACGCGCACCTTACTGGTCGGCAAGCCTAACGTGGACGCCAAAAAGTTTGCCGCCGAGTGGGTGTATTGGCTACTGAGCCAAACCGTCAAGCGATCATTGTCCCATTTCGCCACGGCAATATGCGGCTCGAGCGCGACGTGTTGTTGGTCTTGGGTATCGGCGCTCTGTTCAACGGTGACTTGAGCTTGGCTAAACCCAGCGTTGACATCCCCGCGCGTGATTTTGAAAGCGGGGGTGGCTACATTATTGTCGAGCGTGCTAATGGCTTTGGGCGCACCAGCTTTAGCCGCTTCGCGCGGATCGATCACAAACGGCAGTTGATCGTATTGCACATCAACCAAAGCCAACGCATCTTCCGCGGTTGTTTCATCGATCGCGGCAACGGCGACAATCGGATCACCGACCAGTGCCGCTTCTTTTGCCAAGATCGGTTTTGTGCCCGCCAGCATCTTGTCCGGAATATCTTTATAGGTCATTACGGCAAAAACACCGGGCAACTTGACAGCTTTGCTAGTGTCGATGCTTTTGACATTGGCGTGCGGGAATGGACTGCGCTTGACACGCACAAAGAGCATATCGGGAAAATAAACATCCGCCGTGAACTGCGCTTTGCCAGTGACGATCTTGTAGCCTTCCAAATCTTTTTGCGCTTTGCCAATAACGTTAAAAGCGGCATTCGGCTTGGCAGGTGGACGAGCGGGTGGCGTGTTGAGCGGCGCCGGATTGTTTCGCGCCTGGTCCAACTCACGCATCCAGTGTAATTCCGCTTGCTCCGCGGGGGATAATTTTTCCCACTCCAGCGGGCTAATATATGTTTTCTTCGCCATCGTGTCCTCCTAGCTCATCAGCTTTGCGGCCGCTTGAACCGATTTGACGATGTTGGGATAGGCGCTACACTTGCACATGTGTCCCGAAAGATGCGCGCGAATTTGCTCTTCGGTTGGATTTTTGTTTTTGCTAAGCAATTCGACTGTTCCCAGGATCTGTCCGGGCGTGCAAAAGCCACATTGGTAACCTTGGTTATCCCAGAAGGCAACCTGAACTGGATGGAGTTTGCCATCCTGTTCCAAGCCTTCAATCGTGACGATCTTTTTGCCGCTTTCGCGAATGGCGAGCAGTGAGCAAGAATTTTGCGCGACGCCATCAACGAGCACCGTGCACGCGCTACACATCGAACCATTGCAACCCAGTTTGACGCCGCTCAAGCCTAGATCGCGTTTGAGGACTTCAAAGAGAGTTGTCTGCGGCTCGACCGCCATTTGATAATCGTGACCGTTGATGTTGAGCGCAACGATTTTTGCGCTATCCACCAATGCGGATGCCGCAGTAGGATTTGCGGGGTTGGCGGGGACGGTCGGCTTGGCTTGTTCAACGGGCGCGCTCGGCTTGGCTAGGGTCAACACGCCGGTCGCGCCAGCCACCCCAATGATCGCGCCAACGCCTGCGCCAATAATAAATTGACGGCGGGTTACTTGACCGCTGGTAGTCGCCTGTGCTTCCTGTTCCTCCGGTTCGCGTTCCGGAGCATTTTCGTCAGCCATTGTCTCTCCTTTCCATGGATGGAAATGACACTGTGTGTCCAGAATGAATTAACAAATAACTGCGCCCGAATGAATGCGTCTTTGCCTCCTTTGCCAATCGAACATCATTCTGCATCTACCGAAGGCGGGTTGGTTTTGTTTTTAGTCGAGTCGGGCGTGTCGCGGATTCCATTTTTGAATTCCGTGATGGCTCGGCCCAAACCCTTGCCTAGTTCGGGCAATCGCCGAGGTCCAAAAATAATCAGCGCGACCGCCAGAATGAGGATGATGTGTGTGGGTTGCAATCCGAACATTTCAGACACCTCCGACCCAAAAAACAATTTGCTCTCGTGTTTATTAACTGCGAGTATACGGCGAACGTCTGATTGACAATAGGGGCAATCGGGACAAAATTCTGTCCGTATGGGACAAAACGCGGCCCGTTAGAGCAGTTGCCAATGTACACTATAGCCCAAACAAGTTAGCGCAATTGCCGCCGATTATGCGCTCGTTCGAGGATCAAACTTGATAGAGTTGGCGGTTCAATCGCCCGACGGATTTTTTCGGTGAGCCGTTGCTCCGACAAATTAAAAACCTTCTGACTAGAGGTCAGAAGGCGCGCACACAGACTCGTCTAAAATTTGGGTCACGACTGTCAAAGCATCATGCCAAGCATTGTGATCAACCGTGAATCCGAAATACCTGAATGTTTTATCCCGGTCAAATGAGACCCCGGCGAATGGCTTCGGCGACAACTTGAGCGCGATTCCGCGCGCCCAAGTTCGACATGATTTTTTCGATTTCACGTTTGACGGTTCTTTCGCTCCAATGCGTCGTTTGAGCAATTTCTTCATTGGTTGCGCCTTGGGCAATCAAACTGAGCACTTGAATATCTTGCTCTGACAGATCGGATTCAGAACGCGCGTGTCCCTGCGCTAACGCTTGAAATTGTCGAAGCACGCCATCCATCAAAGCTGGCGAAAGTGTGCGCTTGCCTTGATGCACCAGACGAATCGCTTCGATGACGGTTTCATCCGAAGTACTTTTCAGCAAGTACGCGTATGCCCCAGCTTGCATCGCTTTGACAACATATTCCTCATTTTCAAATGCGGTCACCGCGATAATCCGAATATCGGGATTCGTATGCCGCAATTGATAAGCCACTTCGACGCCGTCCAGACCGGGCAATTGAATATCCAACAAGACTACTTCGGGCACAAGATTAATCGCGGCGCGCAAAGCGGCCGCGCCATCCTCGGCTTCGCCAACAACCGCGATGTCGGGGTAAGAAGACAACAAACTTTTCAACCCACGTCGCACCATTGGATGATCGTCAACAATCAGGACGCGAATAATATCCATGCCGACCTTCCTTTTGCATCGCGATTCAGATCATTTACGGTTTCACATTGGCTGAAACGGTAATCGAAACTGGATGCGAGTTCCATGTCCGGGCTTGGACCAGATGGTCATCTTTCCGCCTAAACTCGCGATTCGTTCTTGCATTCCCATCAAGCCCAAATGATTACCGGCTGGATTCTGACTCCACGCTCGATAATCAAATCCATGTCCGTTGTCTTGGACTGTAACGGCTAGCATCTTGGGCTCGAATTCGATCACGACCCAGGCGCTAGTCGCTTCAGAGTGAACGGTAACATTCTGTAACGCCTCTTCGACGATCCGAAACGCCGCGACTTCAATAACTTTGACCAAGCGCTGGCATTGGCCAACCACCGAAATGTTACACGCAATCCCCGCCAGTTCTTTGAGTCGAAGCGCATATTTCTGCAAAGCTGGCACCAAGCCCACGGCTTCCAAGATGGGTGAATGCAGATCATAGATCGCATTGCGAATTTCCTTTTCCGCTTCCTCCAGGACTTGGCGCGCGGCATTCAGTTTTTCACACGCACCGTTAGAGAGTTCCGCTGACCCAACCACCCGCGCGGCTTTGAGCTCATAGCGAGCCGCGGTGATCAGTTGCACAACGCCATCGTGCAAATCACGGGCGATGCGCGCGCGCTCCTCTTCTTGAATGCTGATGGTCTTGGCTAACAACGATCGCAACTGTTCGGCTTTGACACCGATTTCTTCTTTAGCCTTGAATAACTCGCGTGTGCGGGCATTGACTTGCCGCTCCATTTCACGGCTCGAGTTTTTGATCTGGGTATGCAATTTGGCATTCTCAATGGCAATCGATGCCAGATCGGCAAATTGCCGCAACAACCAAAGATCGTTTTGATCAAACACGCGACATTGTTGATCGTTAAGGACGAGAATGGCACCGATGGTTTGGTGACTATGAAAGATCGGCACACCCATCACGCGCGATTGCGGATCGCCGGCAAAGACTTCGGACTTGCCGGGCCAGTTTTCGTAATCGTTGACGATCAACGGCGCGCCGGTTAGAATGATCTGACCGCAAAGCCCTTCGCCTGGGCGCAAGGTCAAGCCCGTCCAATCTCGCCACGTGTTATAATTTGCAATATTGCGAATCAAGCCGCTTTGTTCATCGTGCAGATAGAGCGCGCCAGCTTGCGCATTAAACAGACGCGCCCCGCGGCGCAACAAAGCTTCTAACAAGGCGGCCATATCTAATTGCGCAATCATATCCAGCGAGGTTTCATGTAACGCCGCCATGGCTTGGTAACGATGTTTGGTTTCTTCAAAGAGCCGCGCATTTTCAATCGCAATCCCAATTTGGTTTCCTAGGATTTGGAGCACAAGGACATCTTCTTTGTCGAAGGTATTCCGACGCTCACTCTGCACATCCAACACGCCAACAATTCGTTTTCCGACTTGAAGCGGTACAGCGAGTTCGGCTTTGGTCTCCGGCAATAATTCCTCGGTCTGATAGCGCGGTTCCAAACTGACATCGTTGCACACCAAGGCTTGGCCCGATTGAGCCACGTACCCGACAATCCCTTCCTGACCGATTTGAAATCTTTGCCCGCGCGCTTTGATCAAAGCGGCGCGGGGGCCAAATGCTTCTTCAAGTACAATTTGCCCGGTCTCGTCATCCGATAAAAAAAGGTGAGCGTGATCATAACCCAGTTTAGTACAGATCAAGCGCACCACTTCAGCCAAGAGCGAATTGAGATCAAGGATTGCAATCATTTGTTGACCGATCAAACTTGCCATTTGCAAGTGCGCCGCTCGCCGGCGCGCTTCTTGATTGCGGAGCGCCAATTCTCTTTGGGCTTGCGCCTCGGCCATGGCGGCGCGCGCCGCCCAGGTCAAGGTAACGTAGACCAACGCCGGCCCAGCCAAACCGATGACCAACACGCCCCGAATAACCGTAACCTCTGTAATCGAATGATGCTGAAAGATTACATCTTCGACAAGCATATACACAATGCCCACAAACGACACCGCAATCGGAATCGTCCACCGCAAATACGACACGAGACCAACGAACGGAGTGTGTTGCCACTGCAATTTTTTCTGCACCCTGACGAGCCATCGGCGTAACCACAAAGGCTGTGCCATCGCCTGTCCGTTTTGCATAATTTGCTTCTCCAACTTTTTAACGCCGAAAATAAATCAAGGCAGACTAGTAGAACGTCTGCCTTGGGTCAACTCGCAACCTCGACGAAAGCGCAAAACTACCTCTCCACGCAATCACAATTTGCATTAGGATGCAAAGCGAATTAGCGCGTCGGTGCAATTTGCCCGATAAATCAATTTCATGCAACTTCACATGTACTCCGCAATCATCACGGAGAGTTTATGGTTCCAGTACAACGATGAGTAGCTAGATCTGAATTGCCAAAAATAGCTTCACGCGACGTAGAAAATTGTAGCACTCGGATGATGCCCTTGTCAATCCCCGTACCTGAGGGAACGACAATAAATTCCGATCCGTTATTTCACCCGCGCAATAATTTTGCCAGCGCGGGCAAGGTCGTACCCCGCAAACCCTTCCGCCAAGCGGCGAAATTCTTTGCCCTGCAAGGCGGATAACAGTGAGCCAACCAGCGCCGACTTGAACTCGGCATATGGAATGGCCAAATCGTACTGTTCTTCCCCAAGGAGAATGAATTCCAAGTTCCAAGCGGCGGCGGTTGCACGCAAACCAGGACCTACATCGGCTACGCCAGAGGCAATGGCTACGGCAATCGCGTGGTGCGTCGGCATCGTGTGATCCCAGTCGTCAAGTGTATGCGGATTGATATGCGCCGCGCGCAATTTGGAGAAAAGCAACAATCGCGTGCCAGTGCCGCGCGCGCGATTGACTAGGCGAATGCCACGCCGCGTGAGATCGCGCACCCCGCGAATCCCTTTGGGATTGCCGCGCGCAACCATCAACCCGTTTTCGCGCCAAGCCAGATTTACCAAGACAATATCTTCTTCGGGCAAAAGATGTTTAACGAAGGAAACGTTATATTCACCCGTGTCCAAATCGAGGAGATGAATGCCGGCAATCTGCGCTTGATGCTGGGCTAATGCCAGCAGTCCGCCGATGCTTCCAACAGGATGCGTGGAGGTATGCAACAATTCAGCCAGCCGCGCCAGCAAGGGATCGTCACTGCCGGTAATGACCAACGAGCGCGGCGACGTCAATGGTTTATTTCGCCGTGGGGCGGATGCGCTCGCATCAATCAAATCCAATACGGCGAGCGATGCGTCTGCATCGTTCAATGCCGCCTGGGTAATCACCAGGCGGCTGGGATCTGCCGCGTTCTGCGCATTTTGGTGAGCCTGGGTTTGTTGCTCGCGCTCGGTTTCAAAGATGCGCCGTTGGGCTTGCGCCAAAGATTGGATCGGCGTGCCATACTCTTGCGCCAGGCGCACCTTGACGAAAAACTCGTTGCGATTTTGAGTCGGTTCAGTTAGCCAGGCTTCCAACACCTGACGACCGCGCGCAGTCAACGAATACATCTTGCGGATTACTCCGCCCTTGCCTGGTTTTGTGTGAACCTTGACCCAGTCCGCCCGCGACATCTTCGCCAGAGAACGGTAGATTTGAGCAAAGTCAATCCGCCAGTACGGCGCGAACTCGGTATCAACTAGGCGTTTGAGTTCATAGCCATACCGTTCTCCCCGCCCAAGTAGTCCCAGCAGAGCATAGGTTGGAGCAATCGCTTGTTTTGCCATAAGTTTTCTAAAACCTAGACTAACGCGATCGGGTGGATTTGTCAAAATCGTTAGTCATTCGTTTAGCGCGACAGCATAATCCCGTGGTTTCCAATAGACTAGCGCAGTCCGGGTCGCGCGGGGCCAGACATATTTGCCATCTACAACCGTCAGACGGCGGCGCAAAAGATCTCTCAAGAAATCGTCGTGCGGGCTCACCGGGTCCAAGCCTAACCGATGTTTGAGTTGCAGGAACGCTTCGTCCAAACTATCGTTGACCCAGGGCGACCACAACCCTGAATCTTCCATGACGACGTTCGGATAAATCCCCATTTGCCAAAGTGCGTTCAATGCCACTTGATAGTTGGGGCTATCGTAGGGATGTCCCCAAACCTGTTGGGCGGCTTGAGCCATTACCCCATCCGCCGTCAGCGCGCGTATCAATAAAAAACACGTCTGGCGCGTCACCGCTTCAATACTGCGGATAAATAATGGAAAATCCGTCAAACCATACATCGCGTGCGAACACAAAACAAAATCGTGCATCGCCACCTGAGCCTGGGGCCAAGTATCTTGAACAATTTTGACGTTGGTGATTTTCTCGCTAACCAGGTTCGATTGCATCACCTCGATCATCGCAGGCGATGGTTCAATTGCGGTAATTTGGCGCGCGTGGGGCGCAAGCATAACCGCCCATTTGCCGGTGCCTGCGCCAATATCCAGTAGCGTGGCATCCGGCGTTGCCCCAAGCATCGCGGTGATAAATGTGCGGCTGGAATCGGCTTGGGTCCAGCGGCGGCGAACGTGCGCATCGAATTCTTTGGCGCGAGCGTGCCAGCGGTCTTGCACGCCTTCGTGCGGATTAAATTGCTGATTCCAATCACGGACCTTGACCAGGTCACTCCAGAGACGGATCCAATCCTCCATAACATATCAGGCACCCGTTTGTGCCTATTCCCCTTTCTACCAGTATTGAATGAAACAGTTGATGATTCGCCTTATTTTCGGCGATGCCATCTGGCTTACAACCATTGTCATCCCGAAACAGTTTCTATGGAATCAGGTGAATCGCGTTCTTGCGCAGTGACACCATCCACTGCCGCTTTTGGGCCAGCCCTAGTCGTTCGTAAATATACACCGGTAATTCAATTTGAATATCATAATCCTGGGTCGCTTCTGCGCCGAGCCGCAGGTCTAGCCCGCGAAAAAATAGCGTCGCGGTCATGCCGTCGTTCATCGCGCGGACGATCTCACCATGCAACGCGTTTTCATCCGAGGATTCCTTGACGCGCTCAGGACGCAGTAACATGACTCGCTCTGGTCGCAGACAGATTTGAACGCGTGTGCCTGGTTCGAGCGCGCACGGTAAGGCATTCAAAGTCATGCCGCCTACGCGCACGCGACAGCCCTTGTCGTCACTCGCTTCGATGGTACCAGCAAGAATATTCTTGACGCCAATCGCGCGCGCCACCGTTAGGCAACAGGGACGGCTCAAGATTTCGCCGGGCGTGTCCATTTGCAAAATCTTGCCCGCATCGATTACCGCAATCCGGTCGGCAAGAAAATACGCTTCGCCCAAATCGTGCGTGACGAACAAAATGGGAATCTTGATTTGTCGTTGCAGGCGCAAGAGTTCATCGCGGAGTTGCGTGCGAGTGGGCGCATCCAGCGAACTAAAAGGTTCATCGAGCAAAAGCAATTGGGGGTTGGGGGCAAGTGCGCGCGCGAGCGCGACGCGCTGTTGTTGTCCACCGGAAAGTTGGGCCGGGTAACGCGCCGCCAGCCCATCTAGGTTCATCAGACGCAACAAATCTTGCACGCGGTCGTGTTGCCAACTCGCCGGTTCGCGGAACAAACCATACGCAATATTTTGTTCGACCGTGAGGTGCGGAAAGAGCGCAAGGTCTTGCTTGACCAGACCGATGCGGCGTTGCTGAGGCAATACATTGATCCGTTGATCCGAATCGAACAAGACGCGCGTATCGGCAACAATGCGCCCGGCATCAGGCGCGATGAAACCCGCTATCGCGCCGAGGGTGATGGATTTGCCCGCGCCGCTGGGTCCGAAGAGGACAATGATCTGATTTTCAGACGCAGTGAATTCGACCGCAAGTTCAAACTCACCCAGGCGTTTATGGATCGAAATTTCAAACATACCCTTAACCCAGGGTCAGCCCTTTGGGGCTGATCAAGCGGACTGCCGCCAAGATTCCAAATGAAACAATAATCAGGATCACCGACAACGCCAACGCGCTGTCGAGATTTGTTTCCAGTCCGATGTAAATGGCGAGCGGCATGGTTTGAGTCTGTCCTTGCAAGTTACCGGCGAACATGATCGTCGCGCCGAATTCGCCGAGCGCGCGCGCCCAGGTCATCAACGCGCCGCCAAACAGCGATGGCGCGGCGAGCGGCAAGGTGATGCGGAAAAAGGTTCGCAGGGTAGAGACGCCCAGCAACGCCGACATTTGTTCCAATCCGCGATCGACCGACGCGAAACCGGACTTGGCCGCGCGCACGTAAAACGGCGCGGCGACAAACGTCTCGGCAATTACGACGGCGGCGGTGGTAAAAGGCAACTCAATCCCAATGGTCGAGAGCGCTGGACCGAGCAACCCGCGTCGTCCGAACGCCATGAGCAACGCCAACCCCGCAACTGCCGGAGGCAAAACCATCGGGAGATCGATCAGAGAATCTATGAGGGCTTTGCCCCGAAATTCTTCGCGGGATAAAAAGTAGGCGACCGGCGTACCGATGACAATCGCCAAAATTGCCGAGAGCGTAGCGGTGAACAGACTGAGTCGCAAAGCGTCCAAGGTACTCTCGCTTTGCCAGCCCGCGGCGGGGAACGGAAACGCGCGCCAGACGATGGCGATCAGCGGAAGGAGCAAAAAGCCAAGCAGGAGCAAAACCGCGCCCAGGAATACGAGCCGCCCCATTGAAAAACGTCTAGTCATCTAGCTTGTCCTTCCGCAATAACATTCCATTTCCTTTACGGTAGAGGAGCAAAGCCGTATTTTTTCATCACGGCTTGACCATTCGCGGCAAGCACCGTGTCGATGAATTTTTGAGCGAGCGTAGGATTCGGACTGCTCTTGACAACGGCGATTGGATAGACCGCGATGACGTTGAATTGATCGGGAATGTCAATCGTCATGAGTTTGTCAATGGCGGCTTGAGCGTCCGTTGTGTACACCACGCCCGCGGCGGCTTCACCCAGCGAAACTTTGCTGACCACTTGCTTGACATCGGTCTCTTTGGAAACAACCCTCGCCAGCACTTGAGTTTTGAAATCCGTGCCATAAGTGGCATCTGCCGAGAGTTTATCCAGCATCTGAAGTGTGTAATTACCAACCGGCACACTCGCATCGGCGATGTCGAATTTCAAGCCCGCTTTCGATAGGTCTTTCAAGGCGGTCAGGTTGGCGGGATTAGCTTTGGGCATAATCACGACCAAGCGATTGCGCGTAAACACTTGGGGTGCGCTGAGCAACAGCCCCGCAGTTTTGAGCGGATCCATATTGAGATTGTCCGCACTGGCAAAGACGTCAACTTTGGCGCCTTGCTCGATCTGAGTTCGCAAGGTTTGCGATCCCGCAAAACTAAAGGAGACCTTGGTTCCTGGGTTCGCGGCTTCAAACGCTTTGCCAATGTCGCCATACGCGGCGGTCAGTGATGCCGCCGCGAAAACGGTTAGTGTTCCCCCCGCGCTTGCTGACGCAGAGGTTGAAGCTGGCCCAGAGGTGGGTACCGCAATTGTCGTTGGCACAGGCACAAGCGTGGGGGTTGGTGCCGCTTGACATGCGCCGAGTAACAGCGCAATGAGTATGAGCAAAATTCCAGTTCGTTTCATTTTTTCTTTTCCTCGAAATGGTTTGGATATTTGTGTGAACGTTAATGACGCGCGGCTAATTTGCGCGCGGACTTGAGCCAGGTGAGCGCCGCTTTGAGTTGGCTAGTGCGGAACGAGTGCAGAGCGCGGACAAAATCGTCAGATTCGCTTTGCGCCAGCTTGTTTTCTTTTAACTTGGACAATTCCTCACGCAAAGATTTTTCTTGGCGCGCGATCAAAGCGGTAACCGCTTTGGCGTTTTCGCGCCGTGCAAAGTAGAGCCGCGCGATGAACTCGACGCGCATCTCGCGCAAACCTTGGGAGGGCGTTGTCATCCATTCCTGAAACGCCACACGCCCCGCTGGAGTAAGCGTAAAGATTTTCTTGGCCGGGCGCGCGTCTTGTTGTTCTGTCGTCGCGCTCACCCAGCCGCGCGCCTCAAGCGTTTTCAGTTCAGCATACATCTGGCTCATGCCCAAATGCCACACCTGCCCCAAACCGGCAGGATCAGCAAAGTCTCGATACAAGTCGTAGCCATGATGGGGCTGGTCAAGCAAGAGACCGAGAAGCGCAAACCGCGCAGTGTTTTCTGGACGCATAAGGCGTAACCTCAATATTTGTATATTCAATTATTGAGTATATACTTTGATTATACTCGATTGACAACAAACGTCAACAAGCCCGCCGCACCGATTTTCCTGATTATTGACAAAACGCTCGATTTTCATAATATATGCATTGCATATATAAAACCCACGACGCTCACCAAGCAGTGCGTGCCGATCCTTTCACTCAAATTGCGGTTCAGGGATCACCCCAACTCGAACGGAGCTTTACCGTGCGCCCGGCAGTGCGCGGCAAGCATAAAATTGTAGGGGCGAAATATCCTCGGGGCGGCGTACGTTTCCCTCCTAGCCAACCCGAGATATTTCGCCCGCTACAGTCTCCGTTGATTATGGCACAAAGATTGATGTGTGTCACAGCATTTTTCGTCTACAAACGAGTCCTCTATTGATCCACAGCTAATCACGCGACCAGGTCGCGATCTTTTTATTATCCCCTTGTATGCAATGCACGCCAATTCAACTCCGTAAGCAATTTACATTCGATGCAACGATTCGTCGGTGCCGCCGCACCCTGCATTTTCGTAAATCCTCTGCTCAGTTTCAGAGGCGGCAAGCGTCAATTATTTGGATTTGCCAAGTGATGTTGGAACCAGTCCACCAACGTATAATTCCGCCACAAAACGATACGCCGTCTCGACTGGATTTTCAGCGTGCGCGATTTGCGCGACAAGCGCACTGCCAACGATCACACCGTCCGCGATTTGCGCGACCTGCCGCGCCGACTCGGCGTTTGCAATGCCAAAGCCGACGCACACGGGTTTCGCTGTGAGCGCACGCACGCGCGCGACGAAATCGCCCAGGTCGTTTGCCATCTGCGCGCGCGCGCCCGTCACGCCCGTGACCGACACCAGGTATAAAAATCCGCGCGTTGCTTCGGCGATTTTGCGTAACCGTTCGGGCGTGCTCGTCGGCGCGGCAAGAAAAATCAAATCGAGATCATTCGCGCGCAAAGCGGCATCCAGCGCACCCGCTTCTTCTGGCGGCAAATCGGGAGCGATGACGCCATCAACGCCCGCCTCACGCGCCGCGCGCGCAAAATTATCCACGCCGAATCGCAAGATCGGATTGAGATAGCCCATCAACACAAACGGCGTCGTGATTCCGTCCGCGCGCGCCTGTCCTGCCAGATCGATACATTTCCGCAAGGTCATTCCGTTTTTCAATGCAGTTTGCGTTGCCGCTTGAATCACAGGACCATCGGCGATCGGATCACTGAACGGCACACCCAGTTCGATCACATCCGCGCCCGCGTCCGCCACGGCGCGAATCAATTGCGCGGACAAAGCCATCGTCGGAAATCCAAGCGGCAGATATGGCATCAGCGCCGCACGTTTTTGTTTTTTCAATTCGGCAAATTTTTCATCAATGCGATTCATTTTGGCTCCATCGTTTGCATTACGGTTTGCAAATCCTTGTCGCCGCGCCCCGACAAATTCACGACGATGATTTGATCGCGTTTCATCGTGTGCGCGCGCCTGATCGTTTCCGCAATCGCATGTGCAGATTCGAGCGCGGGAATAATGCCTTCAAGTTGCGATAACGTGTGAAACGCGGCGAGCGCTTCAGCGTCCGTCGCAAACGTATACTGCGCGCGCTCATTGTCGAACAACATCGCGTGCTCGGGACCCACAGCGGGATAATCCAACCCCGCCGAAACCGAATGCGTCGCGCGGATTTGTCCGTCGGCGTCTTGCAAAACATAGGTGCGCGTGCCGTGCAACACCCCAGGTCGCGCTTCCGCAAATCGCGCCGCGTGCTTGCCCGATTCGATTCCCAGCCCGCCCGCTTCCACGCCAACCATCGCCACATCGTCATCACGAAACGCGTGAAATAATCCAATCGAATTCGATCCGCCGCCAACGCACGCGATGAGCAAATCGGGTAAGCGCTGTTCGGCTTGCAAAATTTGTTCACGCGCTTCGTAACCGATCACCGCTTGAAACTCGCGCACCATCGTCGGATATGGATGCGGACCCAGCGCCGAGCCGAGCAAGTAATGCGTCGTCCGCACGTTCGTTACCCAATCGCGCAACGCTTCGTTGATGGCATCCTTGAGCGTGGCGCTTCCTGTGTCTACGCCACGCACCTCCGCGCCGAGCAATTTCATCCGAAACACATTCGGCTCTTGGCGGCGCATATCTTCCGTGCCCATATACACGACACATTGCAGACCCAGCATCGCGCAGACTGCCGCTGTGGCAACGCCGTGCTGTCCCGCGCCCGTCTCCGCGACAATGCGCGTCTTGCCGATCCGCCGCGCGAGCAAGCCTTGTCCCAGCGCATTGTTGATCTTGTGCGCGCCCGTGTGCGCCAGGTCTTCGCGCTTGAGATAAATTTTTGCGCCGCCGCAATCCTGGGTCAACCGTTGCGCAAAATACAGCGGCGTCGGTCGCCCCGTGAAATGCGCGTTCAGGTTTGTCAATTCGGCAAGAAAAGTTTTATCGCCGCGCGCGGCGATAAACGCCGTTTCCAATTCCGCGAGCGCGGGCATGAGTGTTTCAGGCACGTACTGTCCACCATATTCACCAAATCGTCCAATCATTCTTTTCCTCCAGACAAAGGACAAATAGCCGAGGACGAAAATTCATTATCGTCATTCGTCAGATTTTACCGCTCGAATAAATTCCTTCACCTTCGCGTGATCTTTCAACCCAGGCGCGCGCTCAACGCCGCTCGACACATCGACGCCCCAGGGTTGCACAACGCGAATCGCGTCCGCGACATTTTCGCTCGTCAAGCCACCCGCGAGCAAAATCGGAAACGCGCGCGCAATGTCGCGCGCAATGTCCCAGTCCACACGCTTGCCCGTGCCACCGTACTGTTTCGCATCATATGCATCGATTAGAAACGCGGGCACAGCGCCATTCACCGCGCCGCGATACGTTTCGATTTGCACGCGCGCGGCATCTGCATCGCGCGGACGTAACGCTTTGTAAACTGCTAAACCCGACAGGTTTTTGGAAACCTGTCGGGTTTGGTTTACCATGTCTGCCGATTCGTCGCCGTGCAGTTGCGCAAAGTCGATCTGCGCGGTTGCGATGACTGCGCGCATGTGTTCCAGCGAAGCATTCACAAACACGCCAACAAATTGCGGCGCGATGTTTAGCGCGCCAAGTTGATTAACGATTGCGCGCGCGTGTTCAGGCGCGATGTAACGCGGCGACGGCGGATAGAAAATAAAACCGAGCAGATCCGCGCCCGCTTCTGCCGCGATCATTGCATCTTGCAAATTGGTAATGCCACAGATTTTGATTTGCGTCATTCCGAATTCTGAATGTCATTGCAAGGAGCATCGTGAGACAGAGTCGAACGATGCGACGAAGCAATCTCCGAGTGCGATGGGGATTGCTTCGTCGCGCCGCGGCTCGCAATGACAGATACCAGCTCTCTCACCTTGTCCGCTACATTCTCCGCGCGCATCAACGCTTCGCCAACAAGCACAGCGTCTGCGCCGACACGCGCCACTCGTTCGACATCACCGCGCGTAAAGATCGCGCTTTCGGCGACGATGATCCTGTCCACTGGAATTTTCGGCGCAAGGCGTTCGGTCGTCGCCAGGTCAACCGTGAAATCGGCAAGGTTGCGATTGTTGATGCCGAGGATGCGCGCATCCGCCGCGAGCGCGCGTTCCAGTTCACGTTCGTCGTGGATTTCGACAAGCGCGTTCATCTGCAATGTATGCGCAAGCGCGAGATAATCGCGCAACTGTTTATCGTCGAGCGCACGAACGATGAGCAAGATCGCATCCGCGCCCAGCGCGCGCGACTCGTAGAGCTGGTACTCGTCCACGATGAAATCCTTGCGAAGCACCGGCACGTTCACCGACGCGCGCGCCAATTGCAGATCACTCACATCACCACGAAAATATTTTGCGTCGGTCAGTACCGAAATCGCCGATGCGCCGCCATCCGCATACGTGCGCGCCGTTTGCGCGACATTCGTCTCGGCGTTGAGCGTACCGCGCGACGGCGACGCGCGTTTGATTTCGGCGATGAGCGCGACATGATCGTGCGTGAGTGCGCGCGCAAAATCGCGCGGTGGCGGCAGTGCTTGAACGCGTGCGCGCAATTCGGCAAGCGAAACTTGCGCGCGCTGTTCTGCCACCTCGATCTTTTTGTGTTCGAGTATTTCGTTCAGAATCATGGATACACCATTTGTCATTGCGAACGAACAAAGTGAGCGAAGCCATCCCCAACTAGCGAATTGGGGATGGCTTCGCCGCTACGCGGCTCGCAATGATGAACTCAGTTCAATCAATCCATCCAGCGCGCGTAATGCCGCGCCAGAATCAACTGAAGCGTTTGCGCGTTCAAGCCCCTCGCGCAAATCGCGCGCCGTGCCACCCGCAACCAGCGCCGCCGCCGTGTTGAGCATCACCACGTCGCGTTTTGCGCCGCGCACATTGCCCGCCAAAATATCGCGCGTGATGCGCGCATTGTCACTCGCTTGACCGCCGCGCAATTCATCGCGCGCGGCGCGCGGCAGACCCAGGTCGCGCGCGTCGAGTTGTTCTTCGTAAATCGTGCCGTGATCGAAACGCGCGATATGATTCACGCTCGTCGTCGTCAATTCGTCGAGTCCGTCCGCGCTGTGAAAGACAAACGCGGCGCGCGTGCCGAGCGCGTGCAGAACATTCGCCAGCGGTTTGGTCAGACGATCGTCGTAGACGCCGACCACTTGCGCGGTGGCGTGCGCGGGGTTGGTGAGCGGACCCAGGATGTTAAACACGGTTCGTATGCCCAGTTCTTTGCGCACCGGCGCAACGTTTTTCATCGCGGGATGCAATTTCTGCGCGAACAAAAAACCAATGCCAATTTCATCAATACACTGCGCGACCTGGGTCGGCGTTAAATCGATCGTGACGCCGAGCGCTTCAAGCACATCGGCGCTTCCGCATTTGCCCGACACGGCGCGATTGCCGTGTTTAGCAACTCCCAGTCCCGCGCCCGCCGCGACGAACGCTGACGTGGTCGAAATATTGAACGTGCCTGCGCCATCGCCACCGGTGCCCACGATATCAATCGTATTGGCGCGTTGCGGTTTGACCGTGTGCGCTTTAGCGCGCATCACGTGCGCGCACCCCGCAATCTCTTCGACCGTTTCGCCTTTGATGCTGAGCGCGGTGAGAAACGCCGCCATTTGCGCATGCGTTGCCGTGCCGTCCATGATTTCGTTCATCACTTGTTCGGCTTGCACGCGCGTCAGGTCTTGACCGGTCACTAGTTTTGCAATTGCTTCGCGAATCATTTTATATCTCCTTGAGTAAGAAAATTTTTCAGAATTTGTTTGCCGTGTTGTGTGAGAATACTTTCGGGATGAAATTGAACTCCGAACGTTGGAAAATTTTTGTGACGAATCCCCATCACCTCGCCGGCTTGCGTAAACGCCGTGACGTTCGATTCGAGCGTGTGTCCGTTACGTAACGGCGCAGGCGCGCTCGGCGGCGTCGGTCGCTTCAACCGGGTGATCATTGTTTCGATGCGCGCGATGGCATCGTCATACGCGGCGCGCAGATTGCCGTCCGCTTCCACGTGCGCGTTGGCATTGTTCTGTCATTGCAAACCGCGGAACGGCGGAGCCATCCCCAACTCGGGCAGAAATTGCTGTGCGCGTTTAGCGCTCGCAATGACAATCAGAAAAAATAAAAACATCTCGTCCCCGGAAAGGGACGAGATGCAAAATATCTCGTGGTGCCACCCTAATTTGAGCTGGCATAAAATAAAAAATCGCGTTCGTGATGACACGAAACGCGACGCCAGTCTCACTCGTTGCAGGTACGCAGACGTTGGTCTTGAATACCTTCAGCCGCGATAACGGGGGCGTTCCGTCCACGCTTACTTGCAGACAACCCTACAAGGTTGTCCCTATACGTTCAGCGGGAGACTCGTCGGTCCATTCGCCGTTTTTCGAAATATCGATCTTGCACCCACTCTGATCGACTCTCTAAAATTCGTCTAACGGCTACTTGTCCGATTCAACGTCGTTAGCACTATTATAATAAATATAATGCGCTTGTCAAATTGACAACCGTTAATGCCAAGCGGCGCGGGCTTTCGCGCCATCTGCAATTACCCAGGGCGGATGGTTTTCGTCTAGCGCGAGTCGGCGATCAAGTCGAGCAAAAATCGATCGGTCTCCACCATCCCGGGATTGTTGAGCGCGCCCAAATTGCGAATCGTCGCTTCCAGGTCAATCCCGACAATACCCATTTGTGATTCCACGCCAACATCGGCTACGGCGAGGTAAGCCAATTGGATTGCCGTTGCGGTTGCCGTGCTGATTTTGTAGGCGCAGGACTCTTTGGCTCCATCACAGACCATGCCTGCCAGCGTGCCGATGACGGATTGCATCGCGCGTGCCATCGCATTCCAATCCCCGCCGAGCAGATAGACCGTGCTCGCGGCAACTCCCGGCGAGGCGGCTACGGCGCATCCACAAAACGCGGTCATCCGCTGAATAAAACCTTTGATATACACCGTCACCGTTGAACTAATGGCGAGGGCGCAGGCGAGTTGCGCTTCGGATGCATTTACCGATTGGGCGACGGCAAGCGGGCCCAGAAAATTAACGATGCCATGATTGCCACTGCCGGCAATCGCCAAGATGGGAACGCGCAGTCCGCTCATACGGGCTTGGCCAGCCGCGCCGGTCCACAAGCGGGCTTGTTCCATGGCAGAATACGGTGCAGGCAAAGGCGTCATCTGGCGTTGCAACGCGGCACCCAGTTTTGTGCTCAGCCCAGTTTCGGCCGCTTGGCGATTGACCCTGGCCGCGTCGAGTAAAAATTTCAGCTCAGCCACATCCGCTCGCGTGACTAGCTCGATTAACTCGCGCAAAGTCAGGTTGGCAAATAGATCGTGCGCTACGTTCGGCGCTTGGTGGGGCGCGCTAAAGGTAATGGTGCGATTCCGGGTGACCTCGACGATATGAGAGTAATCGCCGGCAATGATTGCGCTAGCCGACAGAGTTTCGGCGCGGACGCTGGCGCGGATGTAGAGTGGATCAGGCACGTCCGGCGTAAAGCGAACGCGCACTCGCTGTGCTTGCACAAGTTGTTCTGCCTGCAGGAGATTTTCCCTGGTTACCTCTTCGAGCAAAGCCAAACCGCGATCACTATGCCGAAGCACCGCCCCAAGCGCGGCGGCAATCGGCAAGCCCCGTTTACCCGTGCCTGGCACACCGACGCTCACTCCATTTTTGTAAACATTCGGGCTAACTACCACGTCAATGTGATCTGGCTCTTGCCCCAATTCTTCAGTCGCGCGCGCAACGGCAAGACATACGGCACCTGGATCGGTACATCCAGTGCTCCGTTCGATTTCACGCTTGAGAACGCCGAGTAATTCAGCCTGGTTCATTCAATGCTCGCTCTCAAAAAAGACCGGTGGACTGACACAAACCGCAATGCGCCAGTCCACCTTGAAAAATTTACATCTCGGTTAACGCGACACTTGAACGTTTTTCGGCGCGCGCGAGGTCGTCCAAACGCGCAACGCGCCATGCTTCATCTTGGGTGAGTTGGGCTTGGTGGCGGACATGAAATGTCTTTATGGCATCGGGCGCGGGGCCCCCCAAAATATCACGTTTAGCCACAAACTCGCGTGGATCGAGTGCGCGCACAATGAGCGCATCCGACAAGCCCAGCGGATGCCCCAGCACCTGCAATGCCGCGCTGTCAACCTGCGTCGCGCGAATATCGCGTGGTTCAAGTCCGGCGTCGTTTGCCGCACGGACAACGTGCGCCACGACCCGGTGGGCTGTCCGAAATGACAAGCGCGCTTCGCGCACGAGCGTATCGGCGAGTTCGGTGGCTGTCGTAAAGCCGTCACCGGCACGCATCGCCAAGCGCTCCACGTTCCACTGCGCGCTAGCCAAAACGGCGTCCAGTAATTCATAGACACCAATGGCATAATCAAACATTCGAAACAAGGGGCGATAGATCGGGTCTTCGACATCATTCACATCGCCGAGCGGGGCATTGTGATGCAAGGTAAATACCGCTTGCGCGTCGGCGTAGACGTAGCCGATTTGCGTGCGGAGATGTTCGAGGACAACGGGGTTGCGTTTTTGCGGCATGATACTCGAAATCTGCACGAACTCATCGCTGATACGGAGTGCGCCAGCTTCCTGGGTCGCCCAAAAAAGCAAATCGGTCGTGAACCGCGCGAGCGCGGCGACGGCTGTTTGCGTGACGCCCGCAATTTCGGTTTGATAATCCGCGCCGCCCACCGCATCATAACTGCTTTCGATTGGCGCGGCAAAACCCAGCAAGTCAGCGACCAACGCACGGTCGATCCGAAAGCCGGTGGTGGTGAATGCCACCGCGCCGAGTGGACACTTATTCACCCGCACATACGCCGCCTGAATGCGCGCGGCGTCGCGCTCGAGAAATGCGGCGACGGCGCTGAAATAGTGCGCGAGGGTGGTCGGTTGCGCGGGTTGCGTATGGGTATAGCCAGGCATGAGGGTCGCAACATGCTGTTCGATCAAGGCAAGCACACGATGGCGCAAGAGATTGATCACGGCGAAAAGCGCGAGCAATTTTTCCCGCGCGACCCAGCGGCACATGGTTCCATCCAGGTCGTTGCGACTGCGCGCGATTTGCAAATTGCCCACCGCCTCTTCGCTGGTCAATTCGCCCAAGCGATGTTCCATAAAAAAGAAGAGGTCTTCGTACTGACCATCGTAAATTACCGCGCGCACACCTTCGGTTTCAAGCGTGTTCAAACCTGCGGCTAGGACGCGTCCGGTCGCGCGATCTAGAATGTTTTGGCGAACGAGCATCACCAGGTGCGCGCGTGTCGCGGCAAGCATTGCCGGGACCAGATAGGTTTTCGTCTGTTCAAAATTTGGCGCCAGGACGTGTTGCGCGTACGCAGGATGCGGAAACACAAAGGCATGACTCATGATAATTTTTCCATTTCCAATTTCAGATGGGCTAGACAAAAACCAGCCCTCTGAAATCGTATTAACCTTTCAATCCAGTTAAAGCAATTCCCTGGATGATCTGTCGTTGGAAGATCAAGAACACAATTAAAACAGGGATGGTCGCCATGCTCGCGCCAGCCATAATTAATTCCCACGCCGCGCCCGCTTCGCCTGAAAAAAATGACAGTCCAACCGGCACGGTGCGCATGTCCATTTTTTCGGTAATGATGACGGGCCAGAGAAAGGCGTTCCAATTTGCCAGGAACGTGAAAATACAGAGCGCGGCCAGCGCCGGTTTAACTAACGGCAACGCGATCCGCCAGAACAAGCCAAACTCGGATACGCCGTCAATGCGCGCGGCATCGAGCAATTCCGAAGGAATGCCTTCCATAAATTGTTTCATTAAAAATGCGCCGAATGCGGTCATGATGCCGGGAAACATAATGCCCCAATACGTGTCCACCCAGTTCAAACTATTCGACAAAATGAACCAGGGGATGATCAGCATCTCCGTTGGCACCATCAGCGTACTGAGGATAAAAACGAAAATAATATTCTTGCCGCGAAATTCGTACTTGGCTAGCACAAAACCGGTCAGCGAGTCAAAAAAGGCGACACTGAGCGTGACCAACCCAGCCACGATGATGCTATTGAGGTACCACCGCGCAAACGGCACTTTACGGAAGACTGCCAAATAATTATCGAACGTCGGCGCATCCGGGAGAAATTTACCCAAGAAGATTTCGCCAGAGGGTTTGAGCGACGTGGCAATCATCCAAAAAAAAGGCGCGACCATCATCAGCCCGCCGATCAACAGTACGCCGTAAACGATCAGCGAGCCAACCCAGCGCGGCAGTATGCGGGCGGGCAATGGATTTAGACTTGGCATTCTAGTACTCCACCCGACGGGTCGTTAATTTGAGTTGAATGATCGTAATGCCGAGAATGAGCGCGAACAAAACAACCGTGCCGGCGGCGGCATAGCCCATTTTGAAGGATTGAAACGCCTGATTGTAAATAAACATGACCAGCGACTTGGTCGAATCAAGCGGGCCGCCCATGCCTTGATAGCTCATGTTCAAAACTTGGGTAAAAACCTGAATGCCATTGATCGTGCCGATCACGGTCAGAAAAACAATTGTGGGGTTGAGCAAGGGCAAGGTGATGTGGCGAAATAAATCCCACGCCTGCGCGCCATCCAGTTTTGCCGCTTCATAGAAATCTACCGGAATGCCTTCGAGTCCGGCTAGGAAAATGATGATATAAAAACCGAGTGCCTGCCACACCAGGACCACCACGATCGAAGGCAACGCTTGGTCTGGCGAGGCCAGATACTTTTGCTCGGGCAAGCCGACAAAACTTAACAGTTGATTAAGCGGACCGAAGGTGGGTTGGTAAATCCAGCGCCACACCCAACTAATGGCGACGGTGGAAGTGACAAAGGGGATAAAATACAACGCGCGAAAAAAACCTTTCCAGTGCGCGACGGCGTGTAACAAGACGGCAAACAGCAAACCGATCACGAGCTGCGCCGGGACGCTGAGTGCAACATACAACAAGGTGTTGGTCAAGGATTTCCAAAAGACCGGGTCGGCATAAAGCGTTTCGTAATTTTTCAAACCGACCCAAGGTTTGTTGGGTGAAATGATATTCCACTGAAAGAGACTCACGCTCATCGCAAAAAGCGTCGGGGCAAAACGGATCGTGATGAAAAACAAGAGCGGCGCAAGTAAAAATATATATGCCCACATTTGCCGACGCTGACCCAGAGTCAAGTGAAATCGCCCAGCTGGTCGGCGCGCAGAGAGAGCCATTCGTCACCTCAGTGGTTGGGGCGGGCTGAGCCCGCCCCAACCGACGTTTTACTTTTTGGTTGCCCAGTAATCATCAAACAGTTTTTGCACTTGAGTTACCGCGGTGTCCAGCGCTTTCTTGGGATCGGTGTTCTTGAGCACCACCGAATCATACGCATCCACCAAGGCTTTGCGGTCGGCGGCTTCGTCCACAAAGTATGTGGCTTGCGCGACCGGTAGCGTTTGGATAAATGGGGCGAGGTTCGGATCGTTGGCAAACAACGGATCTTTGAGCAATTCGGCGCGCGCGGGCAACTCACCAATCGCCGGCGTCCATTTCTTCATCGTCGCCGCGCTTGTGAGATATTGCAAGAATTTGATCGACGCGGCAAGTTTTGCTGGGTCTTTGGCGGCTTTGGTCGTGATGCCGTGGGTCCAGAACGAACCCATATTTGCCTGTCCTTTGGGTCCGGCGGGCATTGGAAATACCCCCCAGTTAAACTTGGCATTGCTCTTTGCCGTGCCGAGATAGAACGAACCACTCACCATCATACCCGCTTGCTGAGCAAGCCAAGCGGTGGGGCCGTCTTGGGCTAGAGTGGGATCGCTGACTTTGTACTTGGTCGTCAAGTCGGTCATGAATTGCCAGGCATCGTAACCGCCAGGCGTCGTGTTCCACTGGATTTTTTTGTGATCGGCGGTTTGCGGCACACCCCCGTACTCGCGTACGAGGACTTCGCGGAACAGGTTGTGATCCTGGTTGGTCATATCCACGCGCCACCCGGCGACGGTCATTTTGCCATTTTCGATCTTGGTCATTTTCTGCGCGGCGCTTAGCATGTCATCCCAATTTTGGGGCAACTTGTTGGGATCCAAGCCGGCTTTTGTCCACATGTCCTTGTTGTAGAAAATCGCGAGATCGCGCACGGCGGTTGGCAAGGCATAATACTTGCCATCGAACTTGGCCGCTTGCACCATTGGGATAAAATCTTTTTCGATCTGCGCAGTGGGGAAATCTTTTTCCGGCAAGGGCGCAAGATAGCCCGAGCTAATGTACAACGGCAACCAGCCATAGTACAGATTGATCACGTCTGGGCCGCGACCAGCCGGAACGCTCGCCGCAACTTTGTCGTTGTATTGCTCATAGGGGAAGGTGGTCTGGATGACTGTGATATCCGGATTTTCTTTTTGGAAATCCGCGATTAATTGGTCAACCAGGTTCTTTTTAGATTCATAAAAATACTGCCAATACTCGATCTCAACTTTTTGACCCGGCGCAACTGCAGGTGCGGTGGTCGGGGCTGGAGCCGAGGTCGGCTGGACTGCCGGTGCGGTGGTCGGCGCGGGAGCTTGGGTAGGTTGGGCGGCCGGCGCGCTAGTCGGGGCTGGAGCCGAGGTCGGCTGGACTGCCGGTGCGCTAGTCGGCGCGGGGGTGGGCGTGGCGCACGCACTCATCACCGCGATCAACCACAGCGCGCTAACAAAAATCAAGAACATTCGCTTCATCGCTTTTTCTCCTTCTTCGGTTTGGCTTTCAGGGGTTGGCCCATTCGGTAGCAGGTCTGATTAGTTCGGATTTGGCAAGCACCTCCTTCAATCCAACTTTAATAGACGCGCGGCATTGCCCCCCAAAATTTTCTGCAGTGTCTCTGGGGATACATTCAATTCGCGAAGGTCGCGCAATTGATCTTGCAAATAGCGGATCGCAAAACCGCGCGGGAACCAACTTGAATCGGTCGCAAAGATCAACCGATCGGGTCCAATCGTTTCTAGATATTTGCGGAACAACATTTTCACCGTGAGTTCTTCCGGCATCCAGCGCACCCATTGATTCGAACCGGATGTATCAACGAACACGTTGGCGCAACTCCAGCAAAGTTGCAGGGTCTCGCGCACCCAGCCACACCCAAAATGGGGAATGACAAATTTGACGGTTGGGAATGCGCGCGCCACATCATGTAGTTTGAATGGGTTGATATTTTCATGCCACGCCACGCCACCGCCTGAACCCAGGACGCCAAAATGGATCAGCACGGGAATGTCGTACTTTTCTGCGACCTCCCACACGGGCCACGCCGAGCGATCTTCAATTGGTTGTGCGAGCGCAGGCGCGAGCAATTTATAGCCGCGCAGTCCAAGTTGCGTAACGGCGCGCTCCAACTCGGCCGCGGCATTTTCGGCGAACAAATTGTGGTGCGCAAAGCCGACGAATTTGTTCGGATAGCGCGCGATTACTTGCGCGAGGTTATCGTTCCCACCGCCCGTGACAAATCCAACGTGATCGACGCCATACCGATCCAACTCGGCCGCCCAACGCTCGGCAAGCGTCTCGTCACTCTGATATTCTTTTTCTGGAGCCGGAAAATCCCAAGCGAGTCGCCAATCCTCATTGTACATTTTCGCCCACTCGCGGATCACCGCGGCTTTTTCGGGTCCACGCGGATGTTGCGGATTATCCGCGTAACTCCCCCCCATCATCGGTTTGGCGGTTGGAAAATGAACGTGAAAGTCAATCACGCGCAAATTTTGAAAAGTCATCTCAAACCTCCCTTGGTCGTTTTTGAATGCGTTGGATGACAGCATGATCAGTCGTTTCGTGCAGTACAAGCACGATAGCGCCCATCACGGCCGCGCGCGGGCCCAAGTTCGACACGACAAGACGAGGCACATAGGGCACTACGCCGCGAATGCGCGCAAGGATGGGATCGATCAGCAAATCAGCGTCATTCGACACGCCGCCCCCTAGCACAATCACTTGGGGGTTGAGCAGACTACTCACATTGGCGATCGCAAGCGCAAGATAGTCCACCGTCTCGCGAACAATAGAAGTTGCCCAGGCTTCCTGCTGGCGTGCCGCGGCAAATACGTATTCAGCTGTCGCTTCGGGCACCGGTGTGCCGATGCGCTCAAGGTATAAGCGCGCCCGAGCCGCGATTCCGGTGCCGGATGCCAATGCTTCGAGCGCGCCAAATTGGTCGTATGTGCGACCCAGGTGAGCAATGCTGGGGACTAGATAACCAACTTCGCCAGCCGCTTGATCATACCCGCGATACAGCCGATCCTCGATGATGACGCCTGCGCCAATGCCCGTCCCAATCGCAAGACAAACCATGTTTTCGGTTCCGCGCGCAACACCAAAACCCCACTCGCCGAGCGTGGCCAAGTTCACGTCATTTTCGACAAAGACCGGCAAGCGAAAACGTTTTGTAATAATCGCGCGCAAGTTGAGGTTACGCCAACCCAAACTCGGCGCGAACGTCACGCGTCCTTCTTCAATTTGGGTAACCCCGGGCGCGCCAATGCCAATGCCGCGAATTTTTTGCCGTTTGGGGCGGGGAGCCGCAATAAGGTGAGCGATCAATTGACAGACGCGTTCAACGCTATTTTGCGGGCCATCGTTGCCCCAGGGCACATATTTTTCAAATTGAATATGACCAGCTAGATCGGCGACTGTGCCAAACATTTTCGTGCCGCCCAAATCTATGCCAATAATCGCATGGGCTTGGGCATTGAATTCGAGCAGAGCGGATGGACGCCCGCCAGTGGAGGCACGATTGCCGCACTGGCGCACCAAGCCATCCCGAATGAGGTCGTCCAAGACGCGCATCACAGTCGGCTGACTCGCGTTTACTCGCGTCGCAATTTCAGTGCGCGAAATTGGGCTATGGTCCCGCAACACATCAAGGATCGCGGAGCGATTGAGACTGCGGAGGGTTGTGGTGGTTGAGGTTTGGCGGACAGACATGGGATTTCCAGCGCAAAACAAAAATGCCTTGACGTGGCAACGCAAAGGCATTTGGAATAATCATGAGCCAGCCTCGTTGCTCGCGCATTAAACTTTATTACAATCTGTTCAAAAGTATTGTAACATAAAGCCCACAGGATGTCAAGGAAATTCGAGTGTCGTTTTTCATCATATTGCGAATCGGCATTAATTGTGTTATATTCTTTTCGTGAACGTTTAATCAATCATCCATAAAAAGGCCCCATCCAATGCCTCAATCCCAAATTTCTCGTCGCCAATTAATCAAGATTCTTGCCGCTACCGCGGGTACCGCCATTTTGTCATCCGTGCCGAATAAATGGAAAACCCCGGTTGTCCAAGTGGGTGTGTTGCCCGCGCACGCGCAAGGTTCATTGCGAACCGGCACGATTACGGGATATGTGTATAATACGCCGGTCGGCAATTTAAGTGGGGAACATCTTTTTGCTCCAAAAATAGCGGGGATTCCTGTATCTGACGCGACTATTTCTGTAGATGGGACATCATTGCATTCTGCACCGACGGGACAAGATGGCGCATACACGGTGACGAATGTTCCTGCGGGTACCTATAACCTCTCCTGCGTGAATACTTCAAATCTTTTTCCCAATCCTGATCACATCAATGGCGTTGTTGTTACCGCCGGCGGCACCACGCCCAATCAAGACTTTTTTCTAAATATCGGATGACGCAAACTGCGTTCCCAATCATTCTTGAGCAACCAAGGGCAGATTCACCTCTGCTCTTTTTTATTCACCATGAAAATTCTGTTGACAGGTTTTGAACCATTCGGCGCAAGCCCAATCAACCCGTCCGAGCAAGTCGTGCGCGCGTTGGCGCGCGCACCTTTACATGAGATTGAAATCGTCACCGCGATTCTGCCGGTTGAGCGCGTGCGCGGTCCCGCGACCTTGCTCCGCGCGTTTGAACAAACGCACCCGGATGCGGTTCTGTGTCTCGGCGAAGCGACCCGGCGTATGGCAATTTCAATTGAGCGTGTCGCGATCAACTTGCTCGATTATCGCATCGCGGATAACACCGGCGAACAGATCAGCGATGCGCCAATTGTGCCAAACGCGCCTGCCGCGTACTTTACCACGCTTCCCGCGCGCGCCATACTCCACGCCGTGCGCGCCGCCGGTGTGCCAGCCGAATTATCGTTGAGCGCGGGCGCATACCTGTGCAACCAGGTCACGTTTGAATTATTGCATTATCTTGCGCAGAATCATCTAGCCACGCCCGTCGGTTTCATTCATTTGCCAGCCCTGCCCATCCAAGCCGCGCACCGCGATCTACTAATTCCTACAATGAGCTTGGACACGATGCTCGTCGGTATTCAAGCGGCACTTGCCGCCATTCAGCGTGTGCCCTAGATCGAAAATCTGCTGTGCAACTCGTTCATAAAATTGAACGCGCTAAAAATCGTTATGATTTTGCAAAAAACAGCAAAGTGTGCTATATTCGCCGCAGTCACGTGCCGCCACCTTAGCTCAATTGGTAGAGCAGACGCATCGTAAGTGTCCGGTTTGGGGTTCAAGTCCCTAAGGTGGCTCAAAAAAATCCTCAGTCAATTGACTGAGGATTTTTTTATTGCTACCCCATATTTGAAACATGAGCACCCGGTGCATCACTTTAATTCTGGATGTGCCACTTTGCCGCCGGACGCAGACCATAACGCTTGGCTAGCATCTTCAGCCGTCCATATTCGATGCGCGCATACCTGGTTCAATTGTTCGGCGCGCGCGGCAAGTTGCGCGGCATACCGCAAATAGTACGGCAAGGTAAACGCAACCTGACCCAATCGTGGAACCTGGATCGCGACCAACTCGTCAAAAAATGGATAGAGCGCGGGTGAATGACATGCGAGTATCGCCGACGCACTGGCAGGACCCACTCCGGCAAGTTGGCAGAGGAGCGTGATCGCGTGGCGTGGATCGGACGCAGTCGCCATTGCATTACGCGAGGTTTGCTTGACCAGCAGGATTGGGTTGCTGAGCGCAAGCAAACGGTTGCGTTCGCGCCAGACTCCGCGTTTCATTTTCCATTGGATCACCCGTTCGAGTTCGACGCGGGTGATATACGCGGGCGCGCGCACGGCAATGCGTTGCGGCAACGCAACGCGGTACCATTCGTCCAACTTGACCAAACCATTGACGTGTTGTGCTACAATAACATCCGGGTATCGTTCAAGCGCATCGTGCCACGCAGGACAAGTCAATGTTTTCCAAAGTCGCATTGCCAGCATCTCCATTTCTAAAATCGTTGGTGTTGATGCCATTGTAACATGATTCGCCCGCGCAAAACAATTCCCGTCTGACAAATTGCCCGCATCGTTGTTTACTGTACCCAAAGCGATGGTGCTTACGCATTGCCGGTTGAATCGGACGAGTAAAAGAATAATTTCCCGTGTGTTGGCGCGGAACGGCGTCCGCGCCCTATGTAG
>JBBIUF010000002.1:0-104465 GCA_037440365.1 Chloroflexota bacterium | reverse complement strand
ACACCGCCCACATCGGAACCACAGAAGCATTATAGATCGGAATCCCCGCCAACCCAGCATCAAAGTGGCGCGGCATTTGACCAACATCCCCATAACCCAAGTTGCCATCAATCAATGCCCAGATCGATCTCCAGGCAACCTGTTCAATCAAGTGATCACCCCAACCGTGGCGGCTTGACGTACTGGCGTTGCAAGTGCGCCAGCGGCTCGCCCACCAGATCGATCTGGCTCGCCTCAATCGCGCCCACGCCCGCCCATGCCGCAAAATTGAGATATTCGATTTGCGCTGGCTCCATGCCCATCAACCGCGCGCACGTCGCATCCACCGCCAGCAAATCGGTGCCGACAATGAGCGCGCCGCTTGGCACTGCGCCGCCGAATAAGGGGCCATCGCCTTCCAAGCCCACCACGCCATCCACAACTGCGCACGCGCGCGTCGGCAATGAATCCGCCAGCTCGGCAAGAAACGCCGGGATGCCTTGCACATGCAACGTGTTTTTGGGAAAACCATATTTGATCCCAGGAACGATGCCAAACAAATTTTTCACGCTCGCCGAAATTTGCGTCCAGTGATGCGTTTTCAATTTCGGCATCGAGATCAGGAAATCTGCATCGCGGATCGTTTTGGCAATGAACAACGATTTGAGTTTGGTATAACCACCCTTGAGCGGAACGGTCACCAAATCGTCATAGTTCAAATCCACGAACGAAATTTTTTCATGCGCTAACAAATCCGTATAGCCGGTCGCATCGAGAATCGCTTGCGGATCGCGCCGAAACGTCGTGCCTTCCGCCACCACAATTTCGCGCGCGCCAAGCTCGCGCGCCAACTGGATCATCGCTTGCGTGATGCGCGGATGCGTGAACGTTGGATGCCCAGCAATGAAATCTACCAGGTTCGGTTTCAGCACAATTCGCGCGCCGCGCAAATCCGGCAGGTTCGCATCGCGCCACGCGCCGCGCAGAATCGCCAGCACGTCCGCCTCGTACGATTCGCATGCGGCAAGCGCAACGCGGCTGTGCGGCGCAAAAAATTTCACCGCGTTGCCGCGCGCCATCCACCGAAACCAGCGCTCAAACCCGACCGCTTCGGTGGATTTATAGATCACGCCAGCGCTCGCCGCAATCGCGCCGAGTAATGCTAACCGCAAAAACCCACGACGTGAAATTTTCAAACCTGGTTCATGTTTCATATTCCAATAATCACAAAAAATTTTGCATTTTATGTTTTTATTTTTGATTTGCCGCCGTTGCCGTGATGAACGGATTCCCGTTCCAACTTCCATCCTCGTTCTGCAACGCGCGCAACCGCAAGGTGGCATCGCGTGTGTCCTCACTCCATTCGCGCAACGCGGCAATGCCCCAAGCAAGCTCGGCGGGCGTCCGCGCACGCGCCACCGCGTCGCGTAAAAATACTATCGCACTGGCAACGTGCGGATCGTTCCCCGGTTCGTCCACCGCGCGCAACGCCAGCAACGCTATCGCCGTATCTTGAATCGTCGCCGGAATTTGTTGGTCAAGCATCCACGGATTGCCGATATTCCAACCACCCGTTGGCACGGCGCGATCATACAAATAGCGCACGCCCTCAGCAACGCGCGCATCACCGCGCCAACCTGCCGCAACGAGCGCCAGCATCGCCAGCGCGGTGGGATGCACCCACGCCGCATCGCCCGCTTGCCAAGCCCAGCCGCGCAACGTCGCGTCAATTTGAAATAGTTTGCGCGTGGACGCTAACGCGCTCGGATCGTCAATGCGCCAAGTCGTCGCGCCGATCAACCACTGCGCGCCGCGCTCCACTTGTGCTCGCGCATCGGCAAAACCGGCGAGCGCGCGCACCGCCCACGCGGTCATCCAACCGCTCGCATCGTCTATTGCCGCAATCCCCCAACCACCATCCGCGCGCTGTAATGCCAATAAAAAATCGCGGGCGCGATTACGAGCGGTGGCATCGGCTATCGCCAGCATCACCGCCGCCGTCGGCTCGACATACGACATACCGCCCACACGATAGCCCCAGCCGCCATCCGCATTTTGTGATTGCAACAAAAAATCGATTGCTGTCATTGTGATTTCAGAGTACCACGCGCGCGGATTGTTGTCAAGATGAAAGTAGGACTAGAAGCCGAGTTTCAAAGCAAGTGAAAGCATCGTATAATCAATTCGCTAACATGCGCGTTGGCGAATGGTGTGTTATTCAGCTCAAACATAAAGTCAACAGGAGACACCGATGAACGTGAAGACAATTGGGCGCAGGGCACATTGGATATTGTTGACATTATTGCTCGGATTTGGAGCGGCAGGCATACCCGTCGCACAGGCAAAACCTCATGCAACGATCGTGGTCAACACAGCATCAGATTTTAGCCCTGGCAACTGCAACACCACCTGCACATTGCGCGATGCAGTTGGCGTGGCATCCAACGGCGACACGATTAACTTTGCTGGGGATTACACCATCAATTTGTCCGGTCAATTATCGTTCTCCAAGAATTTGACGATTGACGGCGCTGGACACAACATCATCATCAATTCACAGATTACAGGCAGTCTGTTCTATGTGAACAGTGCTATTACATTGAATCTAAACGCCCTGACCGTAGCAAATGGCAATGCCGGCTTTAGCTATGGCGGTGCCATTTACAACAATGGTGGCACAGTGAATATTACCAACAGCTTCTTTTCCGGCAATCACGCCGATAATAGTTTAGGCGGCGCTATATACAACAATGGCACATCAAATATAACCAACAGCACCTTCTCCGGCAATCATGCCGATAGCAGTATGTTCGGCGGCGCTGGCGGTGCCATCTACAACGCGGTTGGCACAGTGAATGTGACCAACAGCACCTTCTCCGGTAATTATGCCAAAACGGGTGGCGACATTTTCAACTTGGGTACTGTGACGCTAAAGAACACCATCCTTGCCAACAGCGCCTCGGGCGGAAATTGTTACAATACTGGCACAATCGCCGATGGCGGCAACAACCTTGACGATAGCACAACCTGCGGCTTGAGCGCAACAACCTCGCTGACCAACACCAATCCGCAACTCGGCGCACTCACAGGTAGCCCAGCGTACTTCCTGCTGAATGCCAACAGCCCTGCTATCGACGCGGGAAATAATGCAACGTGCGCGGCCACTCCCGTTAATGGTCTTGACCAGCGCGGACAAGCTCGCAACGATTTGCAATGCGACATGGGATCCTATGAAATGCAGATGACCGATCGCAACAATACGACGTTCACCCCTGGGACAACAATGCGTACCTTTGGTCCGTTGCGGATGGGCATTCAAGTTACGTCAGGCGACACAGGTGCAGTGACGGTTACCAAAGTGACGAATTGGACACCATCGCAACCTGCAAGCGCAATCAAAGCGTGGTGGGAACTTGCACCGACCAACACAATCGGCTTTACAGCGAATGTCAAGTTGTGTTACACGGATTTAGCCGAGTTGAACGGATTAGACCCGGCGAATTTGCACCTGTGGCGATACTCTGGCAACTGGTCAGATATGGGACGGAGTCAACCCGATAGTAGCGGCAATTGTGTGCAAGCGAATGGCATCACAGGATTTAGTCGATGGACGTTGGCGACGAGCAATCCGGGCAGTGCTCCCACTGCCGTTACACTCTCCTCGTTCAACGCGCACGCACGCTCGTTCGATCTTGGCGCCGAGTTCGAGAAAATTCTGCGCCAATGGATACGTTAGGACGCGACGGTTCAATTATGCGGTGCGCATCACCTTTGACAAATCAAATAATCTCGTTATAATACCGCCCGATGCCTGACGCAATGATGTTTTTTCAAAATCAAATTGCATCGTTTGGCTTGCGAGCGCGGACGAAATTGGATCGCCGTGACCCTTTTGATTTTCGAGATGTTGACCTTTGAAACGAATTGTTTCAAGGGTCTTTTTTTTGCGAACGTAACGCGGGCGGCTCGCCCGCTCGCCACATATTTATTTCAAGGAGAATATTGAATGACTCTCAAAGGAATCGACATTTTAACGGCGGCGCAATTTTCGCGCGAACAAATTGAGCAAGTGTTCGGCATCGCGGACGATTTTGCCGCGCGCTTGGAACGCGGCGAACGTTTGCGCGTCCTGGATGGCAAATTGCTCGCGACGGTATTTTATGAACCCAGCACCCGCACGCGCTTGTCGTTTGAAGCGGCAATGCAACGACTTGGCGGCGGCGTGATTTCAGTCGCTGAAGCCAAAACCGCCTCCTCCGCCGTCAAAGGCGAAACCCTGCCGGACACAATTCGGACGATTGCCAATTATGCCGACGCGATCGTTCTGCGCCATCCTGAAGTGGGCGCGGCGCAAGTTGCGGCCGAAGCTTCGCGCGTGCCAATCTTGAACGCCGGCGACGGCAACGGCGAGCATCCCACGCAAGCGCTACTCGATCTCTACACGATGCGCGCTGAAAAGAAAACCATTGACGGCTTGCGCGTTGCGCTCGTCGGCGATCTAAAAAATGGACGCACGGTGCACTCGCTCGCGCGCGCGCTCAGCAACTTCAAGGTTGAGTTTTCGCTGGTTGCGCCCGCCGCGCTCGCCATGCCAATTGAAGTATGCGATTATTTGCGCGCCAAAGATTTCGTCGTCGAAGAGACAAACGATCTCGCACGCAGTTTGCAAAGCGCGGATGTGGTCTATATGACGCGCGTGCAAAAAGAACGCTTTGCCGATCCCAAACAGTACGACAAACTCAAAAACTTTTACATTCTCAATCGCGAGATTATTCAAGCGGCGAAACCAGGTCTGCTCGTCATGCACCCGCTTCCGCGCGTGGACGAAATCGCCACCGATGTGGATGCCCTGCCCAACGCGGCGTACTTCCGCCAAGCGCAAAACGGTGTTTACATCCGCATGGCATTACTCGCCAGCGTATTAGGCGCATAATTCGTCAAACTAGTTGCTCACACACAACCGAGGTCGCAGTGCCGACATTTCACATTTACGAAAATTGGCGCACACCTGGTTCGCATGGCAAAGTGCATTTTTCGCTGTGCCGCTATTGCAACGATGGCCAAGGCATTCATCGTCACGCGAGCAACCGCACCGGACGCTGGTACGGTCCGTTCGCCTCGTTCGACAAGGCGTATGATGCCGCGCGCCAACTCGGGCGTTATCGAAGCAAGTGCAAGCATTGTAAACCGCATTGATTCTTGGAGCGACGTGGCAATGCCACGTCGCTCGTCAAAGGAAACCAAATGTCCTTTCTCACTAAACTCGCCGCCGCACAAACGCGCAACCAGTCCTGGCTCTGCGTCGGACTAGACTCGGACGCCGCGAAAATTCCCGCGTCATTGCGCGCGCGCGCCGATGGCGTGGTCGCGTTCAATCGCGCCATCATTGACGCGACGCGCGATCTCGTCTGCGCGTACAAACCCAACCTGGCGTTTTATCTCATGCGCGGCGCGGCAGGCCTTGCTGATCTCGCGCAAACCGTTGCCGCAATTCCAGCCGACATCCCTATTGTTCTCGATGCCAAATTCGGCGACATTGAATCGTCGGCGCGCGGCTATGCCCAGTTTGCATTCGCGCAGATTGGCGCGGATGCCGTGACCGTCAATCCGTATCTTGGCGCAGATGCACTCGCGCCATTCCTCACCGACGCCGACCGCGCGATCTTTTTGCTCGCACACACCTCTAACCCAACCGCGCACGATTTGCAAGATGAACTACTCGGCGACGCGCCGCTCTATATCCGCGTCGCGCGCTACGCCGCCACCCAGCCCAATTCCGCCAACATCGGACTCGTCGTCGGCGCAACGTATCCCGATCAATTACGCGCCGTGCGCGACGCCAATCCGCATGCGCCCTTTCTCATTCCTGGAATCGGCACACAAGGCGGCAGTCTCACCGAAGCGGTCGCTTTCGGCAAAAACGCCGATGGGATCGGACCGCTGATCAACGCCGCCCGCTCGATCACCTTTGCGTCCAGCGGCGATGATTTTGCGGACGCGGCGCGCCACGCGGCGATCACTCTGCGCGATGAAATTAACACCGGGAGAAATAATGGATAACGCACTCATCCTCGATCTGCACGCGATCAACGCCGTCAAGTTTGGCGCGTTCAAACTCAAGTCAGGCATCATCTCGCCGATCTATCTCGACCTGCGCGTCCTGGTTTCGCATCCCCAGGTTTTGCGTTCCGCCGCGCGCGCGCTTGCCACCGTGCTTGCGCCGCTCACGTTTGATCGCATCGCGGCGATCCCGTATGCCGCGCTTCCCATCGGTACAGCGGTCGCGCTGGAAATGAATCGTCCGCTGATTTATCCGCGCCGCGAAGCCAAAGAGTACGGCACGGGGCGGCTGATCGAAGGCGAATACCAGGCTCGCGAAACCGCCGTGGTGTTGGACGATGTGATCACAACGGGCGCAAGCAAGCTGGAAGCGATTGCGCCGCTCACCAGCGCCGGACTCGTCGTCCGCGATATTGTCGTCCTGGTTGATCGCGAACAAGGCGGCGCGGCGGATTTGCAAGCGCATGGGTATCAAGTTCACGCGGCGTTGAACATCACAGATCTGATCACCGTCTTGCGCGGCGCGGAAAAAATTTCGCCCAGCCAATACCAAGACGTGGTTACCTTTTTAGCAAAGTAATTCTTGACTGGAGCGCGTATGATCGAACCTGATGTGTCTGTCAATCTGTGCGGCGTGCGTTTACGCAATCCCACCGTCCTGGCATCCGGCATTCTCGGTTTGTCCGAGGATTTGTTGATCCGTGTCGGCGCGGCGGGCGCGGGTGCGGTGGTGACCAAATCGTGTGGACTCAAACCACGCACGGGTTATCCCAATCCCGTCATCGCCGATTGGGGCGCGGGACTAATTAACGCTGTCGGTTTGTCCAATCCCGGCGTGGATGCGACCGCCGAAGAAATTCGCATTGCCAAACGCGCGCTCAAACCCAAAGGGATTGCGATTATCGCCAGCATTTTCGCCGAATCGGTTTGGGACTTTGGACTCGTCGCCGAAAAAATTTCACACGCCGAGCCAGACCTGATCGAAGTCAATATCTCTTGTCCGAATGTGGAACATGAATTCGGGCAATTTTTTTGTGCCACGCCATATGTTGCCGCGCAAGTCACGCGCCGCGTCAAACAAGCCACGCGCATTCCCATTGTCGTCAAACTTTCGCCGAACGAAGCAAACATCGCCGAAATCGCCAAAGCCGTCGTCCAAGCCGGGGCAGATGCCATCAGCGCGATCAACACACTCGGACCTGGGATGGTACTGGACATTGAATCGCACGCGCCGATCATTTCAAATCGCGTGGGCGGCGTCAGCGGTCCCGCGATCCATCCCATCGCGGTGCGGTGCGTGTATGACATTGCGCGCGCTGTCAGCGTGCCGATCATCGGCGGCGGCGGCAACACTACCGCGCGCGACAGCATCGAAATGATTATCGCGGGCGCGCACGCGGTCAGCATTGGCAGTGCCGTTTTGTCGCGCGGGCTTGGCGTGTTCGCGGAAACAACCAACGGCATTAACGACTATATGCGCCGTCACGCTTATGCCACAATCGCAGATTTTCGCGCGCAGGTGATGGATACCAAGCCGGTGGTCGGCGTGAAAAAACCAGACGCCGTGCCAACAGCGGAAATGGGATAGGACTGGAGATGCTACCTCGCACTGTTTCGATTACCCACATCACGGATGAAAATTCGTACATCAAAACGTTTGTCTTGGACGAAACAATCCCAGACGCCACACCGGGGCAATTCATCATGCTTTGGATCCCAGGTCTCGACGAAAAACCCTTTGCGATTGTCGCGCGCGATCCATTGACGATCACCGTCGCCGCAGTTGGGCCCTTTTCGCGCGCGCTTCATGCGCTGGAGGTTGGCGCGCCGGTGGGCTGGCGCGGACCGTTCGGACGCGGATTCGATTTGCGCGGGACGGGCGCGGCGGTGTTGATCGGCGGCGGCTATGGCGTCGCCGCATTGTACTTTGCCGCGCACGAATTACGCGCGCAACATCGCCCAGTCATCGCCGCGCTGGGCGGACGCACGGAAAGCGATTTACTTTATGAGCAACACTTTGCCGAACTCGGCGCGCGCATGATCGTCGCCACCGAAGATGGCTCGCGCGGCATCCAAGGTTTTGTCACCGATGCGGCGCGCCAAGCCATGGCAAATGCCGCGCAAATTTTCGCGTGCGGTCCCGAAGCCATGCTTGTTGCCGTGATGAAAGCCGCGCTGGCTAACAACATCCCGGCGCAATTATCCGTCGAGCGGTATATGAAATGCGGCTTTGGCATTTGCGGGCAATGCACCCTTAGCGGCAAACTCGTGTGCCAGGACGGACCGATCTTTACCGCCAAAGAATTAGCCCAATTGCCCGAATTCGGGCGCGTGCATCGTGACGCGAGCGGCGCAGTGCATTTTTTCCAGGGACGCGGCGCGCGCCGTACGTAATTAAACCAGGTTGATTTGGAGTTTCGATGAAGCGCACACTGATTCGCAACGGCATCCTCGTTACACCCGACGAAATTTTTCGTGGCGAAATTTTGATCGCCGACGAAACGATTGCGTCAATCGCGCCAACACTGGACGCGCCAGACGCAGAGGTGATTGACGCGCACGGCGAATATATTTTTGCGGGCGCGATTGACGCGCACGTGCATTTACGCGAGCCAGGCGCAACCCTCAAGGAAGATTTTACCAGCGGCACACGCGCCGCCATTGCGGGCGGCGTCACGACGATTCTCGACATGCCGAATAATCCAGTGCCAACAACGACGCGCGCCGCGCTCGCCGATAAACGCGCACTGGCGTCAGCCAAAGCGATTTGCGATTTTGGATTTTTTATCGGCGCGACAGCAGACAATCCAGCCGAGATCGCCGCGAGCGATGCCATCGGCGTAAAAATTTATATGGGCGCATCCACCGGCGATTTGCTCGTCAGCGAATTTGATCCGCTCTACCGCCACTTTGCCGCACCGCATCATTTGCCCATCGTGGTTCACGCGGAAGATAACGCCGCGCTCAAATTTTTCGCCAGTGACGCCGCGCGGATTCTGCACTCGCAACGCCGACCACCGCTCTCCGCCACGCTCGCCGTTGCGCGCGCCATCGCGCTCGCGGAAGCGACTGGGCGGCAATTGCACATCGCGCATCTCAGCACCGCGGGCGAAATGGAGCTCGTCAAAGAAGCGAAAGCGCGCGGCGTCAACGTTTCGTGCGAAGTCACACCGCAACACTTGTTTCTCACCACCGACGATGAAACCCGGCTCGGCGCATTCGGCATCGTCAATCCACCGTTGCGCGCGCCTAACGATGTGCGCGCGTTGTGGGCCAATCTGGCATCCGCCGATTTGATCGCCACCGATCACGCGCCGCATACGCTTGCGGAAAAACAAACGGCGAAACCGCCCTCCGGCATGCCGGGGCTGGAAACCATGTTGCCCTTGTTGTGGAACGCGGCGCACGAAAAACGATTGACGCTCAACGACATTGCGCGGCTCACTGCGCGCGACCCAGCCCGCGTATTTCGCCTCGCGCGCAAAGGTGAACTTGCGCCGGGCTATGACGCTGACCTGGTATTTGTGAATTTAGAGGCGGATTATATTTTGCAGAAACCATGGCAGACCAAATGCAACTGGTCGCCGTTTGAGGGACAACACGGACGCGGCATGATCACGCGCGTGTGGTTGCGCGGACACGCAGTCATGACCAATGGAGAAATTACAGCAAACGCGGGAAGCGGCAAAGAAATCACGCGCACCGATTAATGCCGTTTGCATGTCACAAATATTTATAGCAAAAATTAAAGAGCGAAGCGGCGGAGGCTTCGCTCTTTAATTTTTATCCACGTTTGATCAATTCCACAATTTTCGGCAACACCGTCACCACATCATCCCGCAACACCACTGCCGCTTGACCATCCAAATCCGTTGGCATCTTGTTCACCATGATCAACTTGGCGCTATGTTTTTTCGCCACTAGCGGTAAATCGGCCGCGGGCGCAACTTCGAGTGACGAACCCGCAATCAGCATCACGTCGCAGGTTGCCGATTCCTGTTGCGATTCATACATCACGCTCACCGGCAACATTTCGCCGAACAAAACTACATTGGGTTTCAGTGGGCCGCCGCAGACCGGACACATCGGAGCAAGTCCATCCTGCAAGAATTTTTCCAGCAACGGACGTGCTTCCAATAATTCAAAACACCGAATACAGGTGACCTGCCGCATGTGACCATGCACTTCCAAAACGCGCTTGGAGCCGGCGCATTGATGCAGGTTATCAATGTTCTGCGTGATGACCGCGTGAATTTTTCCCAGCGCTTCCAATTCAGCCAGCGCGTGATGCGCCGCATTGGGCTCGGCGTACAAGATTGGTTTGGTCAGCGGCTTGACCCAATCATAAAATTCCTGTGGGTGCTCCATAAACCCCCAGATCGTCGCCACGCTCATGGGGTCGGACATTTCCCACAAACCCGAACCCGGCGTGCGAAAATCGGGAATGCCGGAATGGGTTGAAACGCCTGCGCCCGTCAGCGCAATCGCGTGCTTGGCATTCCGAATCAAGTCTGCCGCCTGCGCTATCTTTTTGTCATTTGCCATTTACCGTCGCCTCGTTGCGCCGAAAATTATTTTCTCACCGCCAGCCGCGCGGTGCGCCAACCGCGTCGGCTCTGGCAAGCGATACCGCGTCACACATTGCCCGACCAACATAATTGCGCGTTCCAAGCTGACGCGATGCCCCACGCTCACATAGACCGGCGCGACATTCGCGCGCGTCCGCATAGCCGCGCCGATCACTTCATCCCGATCCACCAACGGCGACCACGCGCCGACCTGGTTTGCGGGTTCAACCGCCCGACCGCACAAAATAGATTTCGCGCATCCAAGCGTCGGCAGATCGAGCAGAACGCCCAAGTGCGATGCCAGCCCAAAGCGACGCGGGTGCGCGCGTCCTTGACCGTCCACAATCAATACATCGGGCACAACAGCAAGCCGCGCGAGCGCACGCAGGATCACTGGAATCTCGCGGAACGAGAGCAAGCCAGGAATATACGGGAACTTGACCGGCGCGCGCGCAATAGCCTGTGCAACGAGAGTCAACGTTGGAAAATCCAATACTACCACGGCGGCGCACGCAATTTTATTTGCATCGCCTTCAAAACCCACATCTACCCCGGCGACCAGCCGCAATTCGCCTATGCAATCCTGGGTGATCACGCGCCGCGCCAGATCAGCTTGCGTTGCAATTGCCGCACGCGGCGTCAAATTCCAGCGCGGACTCTTTGGAATGTTCACAGTAATTGAATTATACCGCGTTCAGTTTGGCTTGACAAGGTAAAAAAAACAGAATAATATATAAGCGCGCGTTTATACATCAATAAACCAACAGGTCGATCGAAATGGATATGCGCGGGCTGAAAGATTTACGCGAGTATTATCGCACGTTGAGCGACGCGACGCGGCTTCGCATCTTGGAGCAACTCGCGCGGCGCGAACTCACCGTCAGCGAAATTGCGCGCAACTTGAAAATGAGTCAGCCTTTGGTCTCGTGGCATCTGCATCGTCTCAAGCAAACGGGGTTGATCAAGATGCAACGCGACGGGCGCGAAGTGCGTTGTTCGATTGACCGCGTAAAAATGCGCGAGTACGCCCACGCCTTTGAACTGTTGATTCAAATTTAAGGTTAAGCGCGTAACAAAACCAAACCATATGACCGGCTCGGCAATCAAAAATTCCAGGAGGATCTCTGTGGCAAAAGCAACCAAGCGTAAAGTGCGCGTTGCCATCGTTGGAGTGGGCAATTGCGCCAGTAGTTTTGTGCAAGGCGTCCATTTTTATCACGACGCCAAAGCCGACGACTTTGTGCCAGGTTTGATGAACGTCAACCTTGGCGGGTATCATGTGCGCGATATTGAATTCGTCGCCGCGTTCGACATTGATAAGAACAAGGTCGGCAAGGATTTGAGCGAAGCAATCTACACCGCCCCCAATAACACGTACAAATTCGTCGAAGTGCCAAAACTCAACGTCCCGGTGCATCGCGGCATGACGCACGATGGACTGGGCAAATACCTGTCGCAAATTATCGAAAAAGCGCCCGGACCTACGGCGGATGTAGTTGGCATTTTGAAAGAGACCAAAGCCGATGTTGTCGTTTCCTATCTGCCCGTCGGCTCCGAAATGGCGACCAAATGGTACGTGGAGCAAGTGCTGGAAGCCGGGTGCGCGTTTGTCAATTGCATTCCCGTGTTTATCGCGCGCGAACCCTATTGGCAAAAACGTTTTGAAGAACGCGGCTTGCCCATCATCGGCGATGACATTAAATCCCAGGTCGGCGCAACAATCACGCACCGCGTCTTGACGCGGCTGTTCGCCGATCGCGGCGTCCGCATTGATCGCACGTATCAACTCAATTTCGGCGGCAACACCGATTTCCTGAACATGCTCGAACGCGAGCGGCTCGAATCGAAAAAGATTTCCAAGACGAACGCCGTAACCTCGATGCTCGATTACAAATTGCCGCCAGAAAATGTTCACGTTGGACCGAGCGATTATGTGCCGTGGCTCACGGATCGCAAGTGGTGCTATATCCGCATGGAAGGCACCACGTTTGGCAACGTGCCGCTGAACCTGGAATTGAAATTGGAAGTGTGGGACTCGCCCAACAGCGCCGGCGTGGTGATTGACGCCGTGCGGTGCGCCAAGCTCGCGCTCGACCGCGGCTTGAAAGGCGCGCTGACTGCGCCTAGCTCGTACTTTATGAAATCACCGCCGGTACAATACCCGGACGATCAAGCGCACCGCTTGGTTGAGGAGTTTATCGGCAAGTGATCGTACTGTATTGGGTTTGGCGGATCGGTATGTTGTTCACCAGTCTTGTCCCGCGCCGATTGAGCTTTGCGGTCGCCGGGGCAATGGGTTATAGCGCATACTATCTGATGCCGCTCCGCCGCCGGATCGCCAAAGAAAATTTCGCGCACGTGCTCGGATCGTCGCCCGACGATCCGAGCGTGCGCCGCGTCGCGCGCGAATCCTTTCGCAACTATGCGCGCCTCTTGCGCGACGTGATGATTTATCCCCGCACGCCGCTGGATGAATTACAACAGCGGGTCAGTATTCACAACAAGGAATATTTTGAGCAAGCACTCGCGCACGGTCGTGGCGCAATCGTCGTCAGCGCGCATTTTGGCAACATGGATATGGCAAGCGCGGTGCTCGCCAAAGAATTCAAACCCTTCACCCTGGTCGCCGAAACACTGCGGCCGCAACAGTTGATGGATTTCCTGACCCGGATTCGCAAAGAACGCAATGTGCGCCTGTTCTCGTATGAGCGCGCCCCACGCAAAATCATCGAAGCGCTTAAACGTAATGAATTAACTGCATTCCTGCTTGACTTTGGCGTGACGCATCACTTTGACATTACCACTGTGCCCGTCACCTTTTTTGGCACCCTAACTGATTTTCCGGCGGGACCGGCGCAACTCGCTTTACTCACCAACACGCCCATCATCGTCGGTCATTCGCACGTTGCCGCGGATGGACACATTGACATTTTTGCGACGCCGCCCATGTTCATCGAACGCACGGGTGACCGCCGCCACATGATGCAAGTCACCATGCAAGCGATTGCGTGTCACATGGAAAATTTTATCCGCCTCTATCCTGAGCAATGGTACATGTTTCGTCCAATGTGGAAGGACCGCGCAAAGGACACTCACCCGGTAACGCTTTGATCGTCGTCATGCGTTCCATCATTTTTGACTATGCTGAAATATTATTTTTTTCTCATGGCTGGTTTTGTTTGCCCCCGCCTACCCACGCAATTTGGCTATTGGCTGTTTGCGCGCGCGGGTGATGTTGCGTATGGGCTGGCATTCAAAAAGCAAACAACGTTCCGCTACAATCTGTGCCGCGCACTTGGCGATGACGCAACCCCGGCTCAGATTAACGCCGCGGCGCGGCGCGCATACCAGAACCTAATGAAAAACTATTTCGATTTGTTTCGCGGGCATGGCATGACCAAAGCCAAGGTGCGCGCGCAACTCGCAGGCTTGCACGGCTTTGCCGCCCTGGAACAAGCGCTGGCGACAGGCAAAGGCGTTGTGGCTGGCTCGGCGCATTTCGGCGCGTGGGATTTGTTCATCAACTTGACCGCCGTGTCGCTCAATGCGCACGTGGTTGTGCCGAACGAACATATTCAGCCCGAAAAATTATTTCAATATATCCTCACGTTACGCAACAGTCAGGGGATCGAAATGGTGGCGCTGGAAAATGCGCCGCGCGCGCTGATCAAAGCGCTTCGCGCTGGTCAAGTAGCCGGGCTAGCCTTTGATCGCGACGTAACCCAAACGGGACCCATCGTCAACTTTCTCGGCAAACCCACGCAAATGCCGGATGGCGCGGTGCAATTATCGCTCAAGTTCGGTGTGCCAGTCATTGCCGGATTCTCCGTGCGCCAAGCCGATAATCGGAGCGAGGTTTTTGTCGAGCCGCCGCTCACCTTTGAAAAAAGCGGCGACCTCACCCGTGATATTCAAGCCGGCGTGCAAAAACTCGCCACGGTCATGGAAAAATATATTCGCCAATACCCTGACCAATGGCTCATGTTTCAGAAAATCTGGGAGGATGCGAATTAGATTTTGCGCGTTGCGACAACGCATCTGCATTTCGCAAGGCGCAACTCGTCATTCGCTATTCATGTATGGGCAAAGCCGATATTCACATTCACACGACGCACAGCGATGGCATGGCAACCGTGGAGCAAGTTTTTGATTTCGTCGAAAATAAAACTGATCTTGATGTGATTGCGATTACAGATCACGATATGTTCGATGGCGCGGATGAAGCGCGCAACCTTGCCGCGCGCCGCCACTATCGCTTTCAAGTCTTGACCGGCATGGAAGTCACCACCATCGAAGGACATTTGCTGGTGCTGGGTCTCGACAAGCCGGTGCGATCGCTCAAAGGACTCGCCACAACCATCGCGGCGGTGCATGAACAAGGCGGCATCGTCATTGCGCCGCATCCCATGTCATGGATGATTCGCTCGATTGGGCGCAACGGGTTGCTCCGCATCCACAACAATCCCGACGACCTGATTTATTTCGATGGCTTTGAAACACTCAATCCCTCGCTCGCGGGACTGGCGGTGGCCAAGCAAGCGCGCGAGCTCAACACGCGCGTTTTGCATCTCGCCGAAACCGGCGGGAGTGATTCGCACGTCCTGCCGACGATTGGCACCGCGACGACGAATTTTGCCGGCACGACGGCAAACGATCTCCGCCGCGCGCTTGCCGACAAGACCACCACCGCCGATGGACATTATTGGACGCGCGCGGAGATGCAATACCTGGCGCGCATCGGTCCGGCGCAAATGTTTCAGAGTCTGATCATTTTACCCGGGCGGCACATTCGGCGCGCGCTCACGCGCAAAGCGTAAACGGAACTGTTTCAAAGGTGCAACGGAAACCGCTATGAAAATTGCACTCGTCTCTCCCTATGACTATCCCTACCCCGGCGGCGTGACCGAGCATATCCGCGCGCTCGATGAACACTTTCGCGCGCTCGGACATGACACACGCATCATCGCCGCCTCCAGCGACGATCACGACGTACTGGATAATCATATCATCAAAGTTAGCGGCGCGGTGTCTTCTGTTTCGTTCAGCGGCTCGAAAGCGCGCATCACCCTTTCGCCCCAGGTCTATCGCCGCGTCAAACAAATCCTCAAACAAGAACAGTTCGATGTCGTGCATGTGCACGAACCCACCGTGCCGATGCTCTCGCTCGTCGTCTTGCGTCATTCGCACGCGCTCAATGTTGGCACGTTCCACGCCTACCGTGAATCGAACGCGCTGTACGAATATATGCGCCCGCTAATCAAACGCCTGGTCAATCGGCTCGACGGACGCATCTTTGTGTCCGATGCCGTACGCGCATACATCAATCATTATTTCCCCGGCGATTCGACGATCATTCCCAACGGCATTGATTGCGCGCGCTTTGCCGCGGCGGATATTCAACCCATTGCCAAATTCAACGACGGTCGTCCAAATATTTTATTCGTCGGCCGCTTGGAAAAACGCAAGGGCTTTCGGCATTTGCTCCGCGCGTATCCGCTGATCAAAAAATCCATCCCGGACGCACGCTTGCTCGTGGTCGGCGCGTATAGCGAAAAAGACAAAGCCCCGTTCGTGCGCTATGTCCGCCAGCACAAAATTCGCGGCGTGCATTTCATCGGCTATGTGTCGCCCGAAGAATTGCCGCGCTATTACCACACGGCAACGGTGTTCTGCGCACCGTCCACCGGCTTTGAAAGTTTCGGCATCATCTTGCTCGAAGCGATGGCGGCGGGCTTGCCAATTGTCGCAAGCGATATTACCGGTTATCGCTCCGTCGTGGAACAAGGCGTTGAAGGCTTGTTAGTACCGCCAGAAGATCAAAGCCTGCTTGCCTGCGCGTTGATTGATTTGCTGAGCGATCCGGAACGGCGCGCCCAAATGACTAGCGCCGGGCGATGCAAAGCGGCGCAGTACGATTGGGATATTATCGCGCGGCGGGTGCTGGCATATTACGAAGAACAAATTGCCGTGCGCGCCACGGCAACAAAAACCAAAACCGCGGCGAGCAAAAATCGTAACACGCGTATGCGTAAAATGTTTGGCTTGCAACCCCCCAAGGTTGTAACTGAATGAAACACATTGCCGATGTGATCATCGTCGGTGCGGGCATTGCCGGGTGTAGCGCCGCATTCCACCTGGCGCGGCAAGGAAACCCGCGCGTCATCGTCGTTGAAAAAGGCGCGCTGGGTTCAGGCATGACGAAACGCAGTGGCGCGATGATTTACGCGCACACGGCACATTACCCGGAAGCGCAACTCGCCGCCGCGAGTTTAGAATTATTTCAAAACTGGGAACACCAGGTCGGCGGTCATTGCGGCTTGACGCCAACCGGCTTTGCCGTGGTCGCCAGTGAACGCGATGCGGCCCAAGTCCGCGCCAACGTCACGCAAATGCTTCGCGCGGGCATCCACGCACAAACACTCGCGCCGGACGCATTGCGCGTTCAGCAACCTTTCGCGCGCGTGGACGATCTCGCGCTTGCCGCGTTCGAACCCGATGCTGGCTTTATCGATCCGATGCTGGCGACCCAGAGTCTTGCGGCGCGCGCCAAAGATCGCGGCGTCGAGTTTCGCACTGGCACGCTCGTTAAAAGTATTCGCGTCGAAAATGGGCGGGTGGCGGGTGTCACTACCACCACCGGCACCCTCGATGCACTCACGGTGGTAATCATGGCGGGCGCGTGGTCACCGCATTTGCTCGCACCGCTTGGCGTTGAGCTCGCAATCCGCGCGGCACGCGCCCAAGTCATGTTCTATGAGCGCCCAGCGGAACTGAAATCGGGTCATATAGCATTTGATGATTGGACCACTGGCACACATTTTCGCCCACATCCATTCGGCTTGACGATGGGCGGGCTGGATACGGCAAGCGACAATGCCAATCCTGATCAACCCGACGAAACGATTGCGCCATCGCACATCGCCGATGTCCAACAGCGGATCGCGGCGCGTTTGCCCGCCATGGCACACGCGCGCTATTTGCGCGGTCACGCGGGCGTCTACGATCTTACGCCCAACGCGCGCCCGATCATTAGCCGCGTGCCGGGCATGCCTGGGTTGATCGTCGCCGCTGGATTAGGCAGACAAGGCATGACCCTTGCGCCAGCCATCGGCGCTTGTGTCGCAGAAATGATCGCGGACGGCGAAGCGCATACGGCGGACATTGCCGAATTGAGTTTGAGCCAATAATCAAGCGAGGCAGAATGCTTAGTCAAATGGTGCGCGCGCGCGTGCAAGGTTTGTTGAATGTCATCGCCCGCGGCTTGAATCACTTGGGGCTGACGCCCAATGCGCTGACCTTGATCGGTTTTGCGGCGATGTGCGGCATTGGGATCTTGTTGGCATACGGACAGTTTGCGCTGGGCGGTTTGCTTATCATCGTCGCCGGAATCTTTGACGCCCTCGACGGTTCGCTGGCACGGCTGACGAATCGCGTGACCAAGTTCGGCGCATTCCTTGACTCGACCACGGATCGCTGGGCGGAAGGCGCACTGTTTGGCGGCATCCTGTATTGGTACGTCGAACACGGCATGACCTTTGTTGCCTACCTGGTTTTCTTTGCGCTCCTGGGATCGTTGATGGTCAGTTACACCCGCGCGCGCGCCGAAGGTATTGGCGTGCCAATGAAAGACGGCTTGCTGACCCGGTTCGAACGCATTGTCCTGCTAGTGCTTGGGCTACTCCTCACCGCCCTCTTCGGCGATCTGCCGCTCTTGAGCGTGCTAGCGATTCTCGCCGTGTTCACCAACCTCACCGCCGCGCAACGCATGTGGCTAGTCTATCGCGCAACACAATAGCGCATAAAAAATCGGAGCGGCGGCACACAATCCGTCTCTCCGATTCTCTAGCACGCTGATTTATTCGGGTGCTTTACCAGGACTCCAAATTTCGCAATAGCCCGCGTTCCAAACAAACGGACCGGGCGCAGGGCGCAAGCGTCCGACCCCGGGAATGAACGCATCAATGACAAAATTTTTCCCGGCGGGAATGGGGATCAACATTCGCGTATTGCCCGGCACATGATATTCGTGGTCAACAATCGTGATGGTTGCCTCGCCAGCGAAAGCATTGATCCAGAGCAAGCCCGCATTACCGGGTGGCGTATCGGCGCAGGACGCTTGCGCGGGCGCGGCGCGTGTAGCCGTCGGCGGTGGCGGAAGCGGCGTAAAAGTTGGGCGCGGCGTGGCAGTGGGTAGCGGGGTACTGGTTGGCTTGGGGGTTGGTGTCGGTCCACTGCACACAAAAATTTTAACCGTCGTGCCTTGCTCGACCTGACTGCCCATTGCTGGCTCTTGGCTCAACACTGCCGTTGAGGCACACACGTCAACACGTTGCTCAACTTTTTCGGCACGCAAATTTACGCTCTGCAATATGGTGATTGCAGTCTCAACCGATTGATTGATCACGACCGGGACTAACACGAGAGGTTTAGGCGTCACCGTAGCCGTTGGCGGAATCGGCGTTGCCGTTGGCGGTAGCGGTGTGGCTGTCGGCGGCACCAATGTACTAGTAGGAAGCGCAGTTGGCGTTGGTGTTGGCGCACAGCCCAACAACAGCATGAGGATCAGCATCAAACAAAGCGCGCACAACATTCGAGTTCGCATCAAGCTCCTTTGAATCCAAAAGATTTTTGCACCCATAAAAAAATGCCTTTGCTTTTTAGCAAAGGCATTCGGCACCTTGATTAGGATTCTAACACCAAGCCCAGCCACCGTCAATAATGGATCGGTCAAATTCCTCTTGAGGATTGGCTATCGTGGTAAATTCATCACCCTCGCATTATTCTTATTCCCTACGCTTGTTTCCGGATTTTGTGCGTGTCTTGTTCGGCCGCCCTGCCTCGCTGAGCCGCGCTGGGATGATCCTCATTCAGGGCGCATCACCCGCGCCACGCATTGTGGGTGCCGCCAACATTCCCGCGACCACGCCGTTCGTGCTGGCGTTCAACCATTATGATCGTCCTGGGTTGGGCGCGTGGTGGGCGGCGGCAGAAATGGTGCGCGTGATCGCCGCCTGGCGCGCGCCGGACCTGCCGCGCGAATTGCATCTCGCGATGGCGCGCGAGTGGTGGTATCCCAGTGGTCTGGGCCGCTGGCTCAAACAACCGTTGACCGCGTGGTTCTTTGGACAACTTGAGAAAACGTATGGCACGATTTGCCTCCCGCCGATCTTGGGTAACGACCAATTTCGCGGCGAAGGCATGATCGCAATCCGGCGCGCGCTTGCGCTGACGCGCCGCGATCCACCTGAATTGATCGGCATTGCGCCAGAAGGCAAAACCGGCGCGAACTTGGCGCTTGGCGCACCGCCACTCGGCGCGGGCTTGTTTCTCTTGTTACTCACGCACAACACCATCCCCATTTTACCGGTCGGCATCTATGAAGATGCCGGAGCGCTCACGCTTCAATTCGGCAAGCCCGTCCAATTATCGGTATCGTCCAAACTGGCGCGCGCCGAGCGCGACCGTCAAGCCGCGCAACACGTCATGTGCGCCATCGGCAAACAATTGCCGGAAAACATGTGGGGCGTTTATGCAGACGCCATTCGAGAGGATGTTGCAAAATGAATCCAACGCGCATTCGCGTTTTAGCGATTGGCATCTTTCGGCGCGGTGATACAATTCTCGTCGGCGAGGGATTCGATCCAGTCAAAGGCGATCATTTTTATCGCCCGCTTGGCGGCGGCGTGGAATTTGGTGAGCATAGCCGTGATGCATTGCGCCGCGAAATGCGCGAAGAAATCAATGCGGAGATTTGCGCCGAGCAATTGCTGGGAACAATTGAAAATCGCTTTGTGTTTAACGGTAAACCCGGGCATGAGCTTGTTCAAGTGTACGCGGCGCAGTTCGTTGACGCAACGATCTATGCGCGAACTAATTTTATCGTTACCGAGGATGGAACCGAGGGACGCGCCGTGTGGAAACCCATGGCCGATTTTCGATCTGGGCAAGCGCGTTTGGTGCCAGAGGAATTACTCGGTTTGCTCGAGCGCGATGCCGCACGATAAATACAACCGCGAAGGTAATTAAACCTTCGCGGTTTTTGATTACGCCATATACAGTCCCCCGGTCTCGGTCATCCAATCCGCCACGCGATCGGCGGCGCGTGCTATATCATTATCCGAAATATCGAGTTCGAGTTTGGGCAAGATGGATTCTGCGGCGAGGCGGCGCATCACTTCTTGCTCGCGGATAAACGCATCGAGATCGTCGTACTGTGACGGCTTGCCAGAGACTTGCAAGCGTTTTGCGCGCGCTTGCGCGAACGATTCCGGCGAGCGCACACAGACGACCAAGTGAAAGCCGAGTGCGGCAAGCCGCTCTTCGAGCCAGCGAAAATCATAATCCTTGCCGCGCGCTTGCCATTGGTACGCGCGCGTAGAAATGTGAAAACGATCCACGATCCAGGAATAGTATTTTTGCAATTCAAACAACCGTGCCCAAGTGGCATACGTTTCCAGCGCGAGCGCTTCTTCCTCCGGCGCAAAATTGATCAACCCGCGTCCCCAGGGAAAATTAGTGAACGCGCACCATTCGCCGGAAATCAGCGGCGAGTGATACCGATATTTGCGCGGACCGACGATGCGGGGATGTTCGTTGAGCGCAAACGCAATGTCGGTTTTCAGCGTCAGCCGCGTGCCTTCGAGAATTATTTTCGGTGTGAGTTTGGTTGACATGCTTGCCTCTGCAATGTCATTGTTTTTTTTGCGTTGCGATTTGCTCGATCGCAACAACAAGACGCCCGCTCCGATAAAATCGAAGCGGGCGTCTTGCTGTTTACATCGCGCCGAGAATTTTTTTGAATTCCGCATTGAGCAACGGCACCACCTCGAACAAGTCACCGACAATGCCGTAATCGGCAACCTTAAAAATCGGCGCGTCCGGGTCTTTGTTGATCGCGACAATCACTTTCGACGAGGACATGCCCGCCAGGTGTTGGATCGCGCCAGAGATGCCGCACGCAATATAGAGTTGCGGCGCAACCGTTTTACCAGTTTGCCCAACTTGGGTGCTGTAATCAATCCAGCCCGCATCCACCGCCGCGCGTGACGCGCCGACGGCCGCGCCCAGTGTTTCGGCGAGTGCGTGCACTGCCGCAAAACCTTCCGCGCTTTTTACGCCGCGCCCACCCGAAACCACAACTTTGGCTTCGGTGAGATCAACCGCAACCGATTCCTTTTTCACTTTTTCGATGACCTGGGTTCGCGCGGCAACCGAGCTAGGCGCGACTGTTTCCACTGGCGCTGGGACGGCGTCCGCAACGATCGGCGGAAATATATTGGGCCGCATACTTGCCATGACCGGCAACGCTTTGGCCTTGACGGTTGCCAGCGCTTTGCCCGCATACACCGGGCGCTGGAACGATAACGCGCCGCCCTCAACCTTAAATGCAACACAATCCGTCACCAAACCCAGGTCGAGTTTTGCCGCGACGCGCGCCGCAAGCTCCTTGCCATAGCCGGTTGCGCCGAACAAGACGACACTCGGTTGCGTTGCGCGAATCACATCGGCGAGAGTGGCCGCGTAAACTTCCGGCGCAAAATTCTTTAGCGCGGCACCGTCCGCGCGGTACACTTTGGCAACGCCGGTCTTCGCCAACGCCTCAGCACTCGCGCCAACGTTAGAGCCAAGCACAATCGCTTCAACCGCGCCGCCGAGTCCAGCCGCCATTTCTTGCGCGACGGTTACGAGTTCATACGCAACTTTGCGCAATGCGCCTTCACGTTCTTCCGCTACGATGAGAATATGGTTTGCCATGTTAGATCACCTTTGCTTCTTCGCGCAGTAAGCGCACCAGTTCTTTCGCCGCCGTCGCCGCATCACCTGGGATCAGTTTGCCGGGTGGACGCGCCGCAGGCGGATCGATCGTGACGACCTCGACCTTGGCGGCGAGCGTCGCCGCATCCAAACCCAGGTCGGCGGTTTTCCAATCGGTGATCAGTTTTTTCTTTGCGCCCATAATGCCTTTGAGCGAAGGATAACGCGGTTCGTTCAAGCCTTGTTGCGCAGTAATGATCGCGGGCAAACTGGTTTGCGCGATGTCGCGGTCGCCGTCCACTTCGCGCGTGCATTGCGCCGAGCGTTTGTCCGCGCTAAAATCAAGCTTGATCACCGAATTGACGTGCGGCAGATCGAGCAGTTCCGCCACCCGAATCGCCACTTGGGCATTGTCCTGGTCTACCGCTTGCTTGCCCGCGAGAATCAGATCGTACGTCATTTTTTTCAACGCCGCCGCAATGACTTTGGCGGTCGTCGAAGCGTCGCCGGTGAGAAACGCGGGATCGTTCAGATGCACCGCATCATCCGCGCCAAGCGCGAGTCCTTTGCGGATCGTTTCTTTGGCTTCTTCGGGACCGAGGCAAAGCAGGGTCACTTTGCCGCCGCCCTGCTTTTCGTTGATCTGCAACGCTTCTTCCAGCGCGTATTCGTCATACGGACTGATGATCCAGGCAATGCCATCGGTCACCACTTGGCCATTTTTGATCTGGATGCGCGTTTCGGTGTCTGGCACGCGCTTGATGAGAACCACTAGGTTCATGGTCGCGTCTCCCTTTGCGATTAGGATTGGAGGTTGAAATTTTCAATGCGCGGCGCAAAACAATCTGGCCCTGCGCCAGTTGGGCATTAACTCGGTTTGTCCGCTACTTTGGATTTGAGCATGGTCTCCGGTGGCGCATCCACTGGTTTGGATTGTTTGGCTTGCGCGCGGCGATAGACGAAATCGGTGACGAACAAGACGACGAGCGTCGTCACCAGCGAAACCATGCCCCCGCTAAATACCAAAATAAAATCACGACTCATCTTGACTCAATCCTTTAGCAACGCCTTGGCAATAACGACACGCTGAATTTGATTCGTGCCTTCGTAGATTTGCAGTAACTTGGCGTCGCGCATATATTTTTCGACTTTGTAATCGGCATAATAACCATAGCCACCGTGAATTTGCACGGCGTCGGTTGTAACTTGCATTGCCACATCTGCGCCGTAGCATTTCGCGATGGCGGAAGCATTCGAGTACGGCAGTTTCTGATCGGTGAGCCATGCGGCGTAGTAAACGGCAAGCCGCGCCGTTTCGATTTTGATGGACATGTCCGCGAGCATAAATTGAATTGCTTGGAAATCGGCAATGGGTTTGCCGAATTGCTGACGTTCTTTGGCAAATTTGAGCGACGCTTGCAATGCCGCGCGCGCAACCCCCACGCCCGCCGCGCCAATGCCCACGCGCGTGCGGTCGAATGTTTCCATCGCCACGCGAAAACCCTCCCCCTCTTTACCGAGCAAATTCGCGGCTGGCACATGCACATCTTCAAACACGATCTCGGCGGTATCGGATGCGCGCTGTCCCATTTTTTCGCCCATGTGTCGGCGTGTAATGCCCGGTGAATCGGCTGGCACAACCAAGAGCGACATGCCACGATGTTTCTTTTCGGGATCGGTCATCGCGAACACCGTCAGTTGTTGCGCGACTGTGCCATTCGTAATGAAATGTTTCGTGCCATTCAAAATGTACTCGGCACCTTTTTTGATCGCGCGGGTCTGCATTGCGGCGACATCACTTCCCGCACCGGGTTCGGTCACGCAAAACGCGGCGTAACCGCCATCGCGCGCAATCGGCGGAATGAATTTTTGTTTTTGCTCGGCGGAGGCGGCGAGTTCAATCGGGGTGAGCGCCAGCTCGTTGGCGTTTGCGCTAGTGGCAATGCCGGCGCACGCGGCAGAAAATTCTTCGCCGATGATGCACGACTCGAGCCAACCCAAGCCACCACCGCCATACTCGGCGTCCAGCGTAATGTTCAGCAAACCCAGTTTGTGCGCTTGAGCCAAAAGCGCAAACGGATATTCACCGGTGCGGTCGAGCTGAGGAGCCAGCGGGGCAATTTCGTTTTGAGCAAAATCGCGAGCCATGTCTTGTAAAGCTTTTTGCTCATCGGTGAGCGAGAAATCAATCATTGAATTTCCTCCGGCGCGATTTATTTTCCATTCTATTCCGTTCACCGCCCCTGTCAAATCACTCTTGCAGTCTCCCTGAATTGTGCTATACTTTAGCCAAATGGCAGAACCGATCGTGCAAGCAAAAGCAATTGTCGTGCAAACACAAGAGGAAGAGCGTTACCGCCTGGCGCATTTGTTGCAAAGCGGGCCGGCGCAGTTGTTAGCCAATGCGGCATTGGAAATTGAAACCTGCTTGCAGTTGATGAATGAGCAACCGGACACCGCGCGCGCGGGCTTGACCGCACTCTTGCTTGAATTGCGCCAGGGGCTCGGCGATGTGCGCGAGCTAATCACAGAATTGCAACCGCCCCTGTTGAGCGAGCTGGGCTTGACCGCGAGTTTGCGCAAGTACGTGGATGCCCTGAACAAACAAAACGGTCTCAGGATTCAACTCACGGGCTGGGATGCGCTCACCAAGCGTTTGCCCGCGACGATGGAAGTCGCCGTTTTTCGAATTGTGCAAGAGGCGCTGGAAAATGTACGTGACCATGCGCGCGCCACACACGCCACCGTCACACTCGAAGCAGAACCGGAGCAATTGCGCGTGACCATCGCGGATGACGGCCAAGGCTTTGATGCCACGCGCGGAGTTACGAACGGTCGCCGCTTGGGCTTGGTTGCAATGCGCGATCGCGCCGAAGCGCTCGGCGGCAATTTGCATATTTTTACTGAACCGGGGCGGGGCGTGCGCGTCGTGCTGATCGCCCCGCTCCACACATCACTCACCGCACGACATTGAGGTTACGATGAAAGCCCAGACTGCCACGAAAAAGAAAACTGCGCCGCCGAAAATCAAGGTGGTGATCGTAGACGATCATCCGTTGTTCCGCGCCGGTTTACGCCGGGTGCTGGAACTGGAAACCGACTTGACGATCCTGGGTGAAGCGGCAAACGGGCAAGAGGCACTCGACCAAGCGCGCGCGCTACAGCCGAATGTGATCTTGATGGATGTCAACCTGCCGCAACTCAATGGCTTGCAAGCCACGCGCGAACTAACCGCCGCCCGCAGTGATATTGCGATCATTATCCTCACGGCTTATCACGACGACGAACAAATGCTTCACGCCCTCCGCGCTGGCGCGTCTGCCTATTTCCCCAAAGATGTTGATCCGCAAGAGCTAGTCAAAGCCATTCACGATGTGAGCCGAGGCAGTTACGTCATCAATGATGCCGTGCTGGCGAAACCCCAAGTGGCAACCTGGTTGATCAACCAATTTGAGCAAATGCCTTCCACCAGCGGCGAAAGTCCCGAGTTTGCATTTCAACCACTCTCAACCCGCGAGATGGAAATCCTGACGTGCATTACCCGCGGCATGAGCAACAAGGAAATCGCAATGAAGCTTGGGATCAGCCGACAAACCGTCAAGAACCATATGACCTCCATTCTGCGCAAGCTAGCGGTCAACGACCGCACCCAAGCCGCCGTGTATGCGTTGCGGCGCGGCTGGATCCGCTTGCAAGATGCACATTAGACATTATCCAAACGTGGTTCCCTAGCTCGACGATTGACACTGACATAGCCCGCCCGTGCAGTCTCGTCGGGCATAACCCGCATTGGGCGCATGTCCGATCACGTCTCCGGATCTCCAAAAAATTTGCGTCACCGAGGTATACGGAAGAATGTCCAATCCCACGATTCCCGATCCAAAAGAACTGGCAGAGGAAGCCGATAAAGAGCGAAACCAGCTTGAAGGCGAAGCCCGCGAAATAGATATTTTGCTCAAGCAGACGGCGGGTGAAATTGACAAGCTGCAACAACGCCAAACCGATGTGGCTGGGCGCGTGCGGCAACTCGAAGCCAACCTGGATGCCTATCCGCGCGAAGAAATCAAGAATGTCTATGCCAGCGCGCAGGACGCGCAGATGCGTTTGTTTATGATGCGCAGTCAATTAGAGCAGTTGCAAAACAAACAACGCAACCTGCAACGGTATCGCGGGCAACTGGATCGTGTCGGCGCGATCGCGCGGCAACTGGCCGAAGCCGCTAGCTCGGTGGTCATCTCCGGCGACGGCTCGCGCAGTGTCGATCAACAATCCATCATCCAAATTATCGAAGCGCAAGAGTTGGAACGGCAACACCTCGCACGCCAAATGCACGACGGCCCAGCGCAATCGTTGACTAATTTAATTCTGCAAGCCGAAATTGTCGAGCGCTTATTCGATACAGATCAAACCAAAGCGCGAGCCGAGTTGACCAACCTTAAAAGCGCCGCCAACTCGACCTTTCAACGCATCCGCGATTTTATTTTTGATTTGCGTCCGATGATGTTAGACGACCTGGGTTTGATTCCCACGCTGAAACGGTACGTGCAAACCTTTGAAAGCAAAACACATTTATCCACGCACCTCACCACCCTCGGCGAATACGCGCTCTCGGCGTATAGCGAAGTCGCCGTGTTTCGCTCGGTGCAAGAATTGCTCAACAACGCGGCGCGCCATGCACACGCATCCCGCGTCCAAGTCACACTCGACTTGCAAAACGATCCGGTCATCGTTACCGTGGAAGACGATGGCAGTGGCTTTGACGTTGAATCAGTCCTCACGACGGCACGCCAGCGCGGCAGTTCCGGTTTAGCCAATTTGGAAAAGCGTATTCAAATGCTGGGCGGTAAAATTCAATTTCAAAGCGGCACAGGGCGCGGTACCAAAGTTCGCGTCGAATTGCCCGCCGCCTAATCGAAAAATTTTATTTTTGGGTACCCTACTCCTATTGCAGATTTTATCCAACGGATATATAATGGCCGTAGTAGAAAGAATCCAACCATTTAAGAAGGGAGGTGAGAAAAATGTATTTGCCACGTGAAGAAGGTCAGGGTTTGGTCGAGTACGCGTTGATCCTCGTATTGGTGGCTATTGTTGTTATTGCCATCCTGGCTTTGCTGGGTCCGCAGATTGCGAACATCTTCAGCAAGGTGACTAACGGCTTTGGCGGAACGTAAACGCTTGACGCTAACGACCTAGCCAGTACTGGACCCTATCCAAGATAGGGCCCACGCCAACATCCATTTGATCGCAAGTTTATTTTGTTATTTGTCACCAAGAGGGGGTTAAGGGGAATATCTCTTTAACCCCTTTTTGTACGAGATGGGTTTGTTCAAGATTTTTGATAGAGGCAAATTGTGCGGGGAGCAAGAGCGTGACCAAATTTCCGCTAGTCAGTCGTAAAAACAAACGAGTTGCTGGGCAAAGCGTTGTCGAAATGGCATTGGCATTGCCGTTTCTCCTCGTCATCGTCATTTTGCTCGTTGAGATGGGCATTGCCTTTGGATCGTATATCTCGCTTGTCAACGCCACCCGCGAGGGCGCAATCTTTGCCTCAATGCACCCAGAGTTATCTTCTTCGGCGAACGATAACAATACGTATGGTAACTCGACCTTGTGGAATGAGTATGTTTCACGCGTTTCTAACGAAGTGTTCGTAGTCGTCGGAGAGCCGCTCAAAGCAAGTGGCATGATCGATCAAGATTTGCTGACGGTTGATCGTCCCGTATTGTGTTCTGGCTCAGCCTGCCCCACCACCACTTCGAATGGCATTGACTGTGTCACTTCAAACATGGGACCCAATTGCCCGATCACCGTCACGGCGCATTATCGAATGCATACTTTGACGAGCGACATGTCCTTTCCTGTCTTTGGACGATTGGGGTTGCCGAATTATTATCAACTAAACTATACTATGGGTATGGGCATTCGGGGTCAGTGAGCCAGTTGCGATGAAACGTTTATCTGGAAATCTACAACATAAAAAAGGCCAAGCCCTTGTTGAGTTTACGCTCATGTTTCCGATCTTTCTTGGCGTGCTCATTGGGCTGGTCGCTTTTTCACTCATGTTCTACTCTTTTGTCACCATGCAACTTGCCGTGCGCGAAGGCACAAGCGCGATAGTTCACTACCCAAAACAAAATACTAGCGCGAGCATTGAAACTATCGTCCGATCAAAAAGTTTTTCACTGAATCCAAGTGCACTCACCATCTTGGTTGAACCCGCAGATCCAGCCAATTGGCTTTCTGGCGTTTCGGTTTCGGTTACCGCGGTATACTATGTGCCGATTCCAAACGTAAACATTCCGTTGATCGGTGGCGGTGCAATCCGGTTTGGTCCGGTGCCTGTTAAAGCTGTCTCTGTCATGACGATTGAATAGTCCAATGGATTTTGGGAGGTTTACAATGAAACAACTCATGAAACGCGAAGAAGGTCAAGCAATCTTAATCATCGCTGGCGCACTGCTTGTGCTGGTTGCCTTGATGGCATTGGTTGTCGATGCCGGCAACGCGTATGTGCAACGCCGCCAAATGCAAAACGCGATGGACTCGGGCGCGCAAGCCGGGTCGGTCGCTTTGGCGCAAGCTAAAAAGAATGGTCAAATTGCCAATGCGATTGACCAATACGTGACCGCCAATGGTGTCAATCCCAATCAAATTAGCAAATATTATGTGGTCCAAGATTCATCGGGCAACAACATTGTTTACCGCAGTAGCACCATTGACCAATTCACAACCGGTTTGATTGCGCCAACGGTGCTCACGGTCAACGGCGTTAGTCTCCCAGTTATTGGTGTCCAAGTAGAAGGCAACAAAACCTTCCCCACATACCTTGCGGGTGTGGTCGGTTGGAAGCAAATGACTGTCAACGGAAGCGCCGGTGGCTTTGCCAAATGCGGCGCGTGTAGTGCAGATGGACTGTTCCCTGCCACGTTAAGCGCGGCTACATTCAACGAAAACGGCGTCGTAGTTCTCCACGAAGAACAACGCGAATCTGCATACACCTATACGTTCTGGGACAATACCGCAACTGTAGCAGGCAACGTGGGTTGGATTACGTGGAATAGCGACGTAAGCAATAACACGCTCGTTAGCAATATGAACACCCCATCCAATAGCGGCTCTTGGTCCGTTGGACAAAATATCAACGGCGCAACCGGTACGATGTCGAGCAGTGGCGTCCGAACCGCGTTAGACTCGATTATTGACACGGGACGACTGGTCACTATTCCAATTTACGATACGGCTACCGGCACTGGTAGTAACGCATTGTATCATATCAAGGGTTTCGCGCGCTTTCGCATCACGTGCTATTACTTTAGCAGTAATCAAACGCATGGCACGTGTGTTAATGCGCCTGAAGCGAGTAAATACATTCAAGCCAAACTCCAATTGTGGACGGATGCGCAAGCCGAAGGTGGTTGCGCGGACTTTGGCGCATGCACGGTCAAGGTTCGCCCGCCCGTAGACACCACGCGCACGCTCAAAGGCACGGTCAAGTTCCAAAAAATCACGCTCCAAAATGTACCCCAAGTCACAACGCACGTTCCGGTGGATGTCGTCGAAGTGATTGATACGTCCTATAGTATGCAATGCGACTTTCGTGGATATCAACCTGGCACTTCAAGTTGCTATTCGACGACGAATGGCAAGTTGAGCGGCGCCAAAACAGCACTGACGAATTTCAGCAGTAATCTCCAACCCAACTTGGGCGATCGCGCCTCGCTGATCTCGTTTCCAGCGCCTAAAGTAACCGGGGCAAGTTATAACGCATTTTGTACTAATCAGAGCGTAAATTTCTATCAATACGGGCAAAAACTGTTGGACTTTACGAATAACATTACCGGCACAAATGGCATCACCACCAAAGTCAACGGTTTAGTTGTAACCAGTAATACGCCATCAGGAAGCGCAATGCAAATCGCAAAAGATTTGCTATTGGGAACAACCCACACCTCCGGGAACTTGCCGGTCATCATCTTTGCTTCTGACGGGCGCGCCAATGTGCGCAGTCGAACCATCCCAGGTCAATACGCCGGTGACAATAGTGACTTGGCGGCATGTAACCAGATTTCGGTGGATGATTTGACCGCCGAAGCGAACGACGCCAAGGCAAAAGGGATTATGATTTTCTCGATCGCCATCGGCGCAGACTTTAACGGCAACGCGAATATCGCTACGCCCAATACCGCGTCCAACACCTACTTTTTCCAAGCTACCGACGCGGCAAGTATGACAAGTATCTATACCCAGATCGCCAACCGGCTCAAAGTGATCCAGAACGAACAATGCTATCCCGTGCCAACGGAAAATTTTGCGCCGTATGCAACCTTGACGATCAAGAACACCAATACAGGGCATGTGTGGACGAATGTCCGAACTACGTCCACTGGCGAGTATGTGCTAAACGATGCGGATGTTCAACCCGGCACCTACATCGTCCAATCCGCAACCGTCACGGTAGACGGCTACACCTATAACCAAATGACCACGACCGTCGGCGGCGATCCGCTTGCGGCCAATACCTACCCCACCGTTCTGATGGGACCGGGCAGTGGCACAACTCAATTGGACGTTGCGCTCAAATCAACCAACCCGCCGTCCTGCCATTAAACGATTGCTAGATCGTACCTATTGGGGGTAACCGATTCGGTTACCCCCGTTATCGTTAAGCCCCAAACATCATGCCCAATAAGGAATGAATCTATGCGCGGCTATAAATGGTTACTCATCGGCGGGAGCATCATGTTTCTCGCCGCAATTTTTAGCTTGTTCTTTGCTCAACCTTACCGCGTGAGCGCAACCGGACCGATCTGCGATCTAAGCAACTGCGCTTATATTGATACCAGCATCGCCGATTTCAAAAAGGGCGGATTCAGTTTTACCGGGATGCAGAATACGGGTGATGGCGCAGTCCAATTGTTGCCCGTCGGTTTAACGGACCAATGGATCACGGACACGTATCGTTTGCCGGACAAACGCCGAGAATTGAGCGCGGTCATTTATAACGATAACATTTACGTCATCGGCGGGTGGGACGCACAATCAGGCACCAATCCGCACGGCGAAGTTTTTCAAGCCGCCACAACGAACACCGGCGCACTCGCTTCGGCTTGGACGACGCCCACCGTCATGCCAGGCGGACGCGCCGGCGCATCGTCCGTGATTTCGCCCACGGCGAACGGGGCATACCTGTACGTCCTCGGCGGAATTTATGATCGTTTCCAAAATATCACCTCGACCATCTACTTGAACAGCATCAGCCCCAATGGCACATTAGGCAGTTGGACCACGCTGGTGCAACAAATGCCAACCTATGCACCTTTAGGCGAATTGCAATATTATCAAGCTATTGTTCGCGGCGGCTATTTGTATGTCATGGGCGGCGTTGACTCGAGCGGCAACCAACTCTACCCTAATATTGAACGCGCCGCGATTAATCCCGATGGCACGCTGGGCAATTGGACAGCGGATACACCAGGGTTGAAATCACGCGGGAATTTTGCCGCCGCAACCTGGCATAATCCAACGAGCGGAAGCGACTGGCTTTATCTCCTTGGGGGCACTACGGTAAATGGCTCGGTAGATGGTGACCCGCAAGTAGATTATGCTTCGATCAATAATGCCGGTGGAACCATCAATGCGTTTAGCTCATCGAATTCCGCGCTCCCTTACGGGTATTGGGCGCACGGCGCAGTCCAAAGCAATGGCGTCCTTTATGTGACTGGCGGCAATCCCGGCGGCAGTAACACGGCAGTAACAAATACCGTCCAGTCCGCATTGATTGATCCCAGCGGGCAATTGCATGACTTTGGATTGGGAAATAACTGGATTCCTTCCAATCCATTGCCCGAAGGACGCAAGAGTCACGCGAACGTCATCAACAGTGTCGGCGAAGTGTATGTGATTGGCGGTTATGGCGATAGCACAGAAAGTGTCAAGGGTTCGGACACGGTCTATCACGGTTCCACGCGCGGCTTTGGCGCGTACTATGCCCCGTCCGGCGAATACGACTCGGCAATCATCAACCTGGTCAATCAGCGTGACTTTAGTTCAATTGTCGTCACAACCACATTGACCGACACAGCGCATACCTTCTTGTCCATTCAATACCGCGTTGGCAATACGGACGCCGCGGTGCAAGGCGCTGGGTGGACAACACTTGCGCCTGCCATCAATTCAGGAATTAGCGCAAGGACAACGTATCCACTTGCAAGTGTTTCCGCAAGCCGGATTCAGTATCGCGCCCTCTTCACCACAACCTTAAATAATTTGACGCCCATCTTGGAAGCGGTCCAGATCAACTATCCGCCACCGCCCACACCCACGCCCACTGCGACCAACACGCCCAACCCGCAGACCTTGCCCGATTTTACGATTTACGGCATTCAAGCGCCCGTGACTAATTCAGTTGCCATGTCACAGACCTTTGCGATTCGCGTTGCCAATATCGGCGGCGGAGCATTCCGCCCGGTCGCGCGCGCTGGGGCAACGCCGGTTGCTTCGCAATCAACCAATTGGGCCAGCTTGTCCTTGCCTGCAATCCGAAACAAAACCTTGGCGCAAATCATCGGACCAAATAAACCAAACGGATTTTTTGCCTGGGTTGAATTATACATTGATCGCGGAATCCCAACCGGGATCACCGATCTCGGTAATTGCATGAATCAGAGCGGGCAACCCGTTGTGCCACCCTATGTTTATTCCGGCGATCTCCCGCTTGGCAGTTACAAAGATTATTCAATCACGTGCTGGCTCAACACAACCAGCACGCACACCTTTTACGCGCAAGTTGACACGTGCGATAATCCCAGTATTTGCACACCCTATGGCTATGTCCTCGAACGCAATGAAAGCAATAATATCTTTGGCCCCGTGTCAAGCGGTTCGATCATTCCACCGGTAAGTGGCGGCATGTTCTTGCCCAACATCCAAAAAAATCCGTAACTGATCCTAACGCGCAGTATAAAAAAACGTGGCGAGTATGTTTTGATCACATACTCGCCACGTTGATTTTTGTCGTGCGCTGTTACATCGAAGATTGGCGCAAGTAACGCGCGCCCACCACGACAATGACTAGAGCTAATGCAACAATCACCCAAGTAAACGTCATCCCCGTCGAAGGCAATGCCGAAGTTGGCACGGGTGTCCGCGTAGCCGTCGCGCCTACGATTGGCGCGACCAACGGCGTAATCGTAACCAGCGGTGATGTCGGTAAAGCCGTCACCGTTGCATTTGCCGTTGGCACCGTTGAAGCCGTTGGCGCAGACGTTGGTGGAACAACCGAAGGAAGCGGTACATTCGTTGACGTCGCAGTTGGTGTATTCGTGCGCGTTGGCGTATTTGTCGCCGTATTCGTCGCCGTGCTAGTTGCAACGGGCGTAGTGGTATTTGTCGGCGAGGGCGGCGGAATGCGCGGGGTCGCAGTTAAAGTTGATTGGAGTGCGGGGATCTGAATTGAGCGATCTGGTTGCTGGACAGGCGCATTCGCAAAAGCAACCAGAGTCGCCGCAACTGCGCCAAGCGCCAAAACATACGCCCACGCCATTCGTCTCGCTTGATTCATTGTAAACTCCCTTGGTCAATTTGCGTCCATGCCGAGCGAACGATCAGCAAAAGTGTATGACAAAACCAGAGCGCTGTCAAGTGTAAGGGAAGAATTGGCTATTGTCATTTCAATCGAAACGGAGTAGAATAATTTCAAAGTTACCCGCCCAAAGGAGAGACTATGCGACGCGGAGGCAGAATCCTCATCGTACTGGGACTAATCCTCGGAGCCATTACCGCCGGTGGCACCTTTCTAACCCTAAGCACTGCGCCAACTGCAGGACCTCAAATTGCAACCAAGTCAATTGTCGTAGCGTTTCAAAACATTCCCGAACGGACTGAAATTACCGCCGAAGCCGTCGGCAAGCAAGACTGGCCCGAGAACGCCTTGCCCGCTGGCGCAATTGAAAAACCAGAAGATGTCATTGGTAAATTAGCACTGCAACCCATTTATCCGGGCCAAGTCATTTTACCGCCGATGATTGTGGACAAGAACAAACCGGGGACCACATCACGCTCCAATGCTTCTTTCTTAATTCCCGACGGCAAAGTGGCGGTCGCGTTTCCTCTCAACGAATTGAGTAGCGTGGCAGGCGCAGTCCAGGCCGGCGATACCGTTGATCTGTTGCTCACGCTTAGCCCTGGCAATATCCCCGTCACCGCGCGCACCGGCACAGCCGCCGCCCCCACAACCGGGACGGAGGGCTTGCCGATCACCCAAATCATGTTACAAGATGTCCCAGTTGCTCAAGTCGGTGCGTGGACAACCACCGCGGATAAAAACGCCCCGGCTGGCACAAGCATCACCTTCATCGTGGATCGCCAGGATGCACTTGCGCTCAAAAGCGCGCGCGAACAAGGTCAGATCGAGCTTGCTCTGCGACACGCCGGCGATCACAAAACCGTCACCACCGAGCCGGTCAGTTTGCAATATCTCAACAAACGCTTTAACTTTAACCTCTTGCCACCCGTGACCGGGCGATAGTGCCGTTACCAGCAACACCCCTAGATTCAACTCGGCGCGATCCGGTTTTATTCACGCCCAGCGGCTCGCGCCGATATTCTATTCACCTTACAAAGGCATTCGATGTCTGCGTCTAATCCAAACGCTGGAAAAATTCGCATCCTCATTGTAGACGATATTATTGAGACGCGCGAAAACGTCAAAAAATTATTGTATTTCGAGAACGATGTTGAGATCGTCGGTACCGCCGCCAACGGACGCGAAGGCGTTGAAATGGCGTCGAAACTCCAACCCGATATTATCTTGATGGATATTAACATGCCGGAGATGGATGGCATTGCCGCGAGCGAAGCCATCTCCGCGCAATCACCCAACATCCAAGTTGTGATGATGTCCGTACAAGGCGAAGCAGACTATTTGCGGCGCTCAATGCTCGCCGGCGCGCGCGAATTTCTGATCAAACCTTTCTCCAGTGACGAGCTCGTCACTAGCATCCACCGCGTTTATCAATTTGCCGTGGCTCGCCGCGTTATTCTGCCGCCCCCACCTTCCGTCACTGCGCCCATGGTTGCGCCGCCACCGCCACCCAAAGGCGGCAAAGTCATTGCCGTGTTCGGCACCAAAGGCGGAAGCGGCGCAAGCACCATCGCCGTAAATCTCGCCGTCGCCCTGCACGAAGAAACCAAAGACCGCGTCGCCCTAGTCGACGCCAATCTGGAATTTGGCGACATTGGCGTTTTGCTCAACCTGCCGAATAACCGCACCATCGCCGACCTCGCCGGAGATAAAACCGAGATCGACGAAGAAGTTCTGGACGGCACCCTCGCGAGTCATAGCAGTACCATCAAAGTTTTGCTCGCGCCACCGCGCCCCGAGCTTGCCGAACTCGTCAAAATCGAGCATCTGCGAAAAATTATGGACCTCTTGGCCAAGTCATATGATTATATTGTCGTGGATGTGTGGAAATCCTTCCAAGAGACCACAGTGTTTTTTCTCGATCTCGCTGACGCCGTTCTGTTGATCTCGACGACAGATATTCCATCTATCAAGAATGCCAAGCTTTTTTTTGAGCTGGCAGATCAACTTGGGTATTCGGCTGAAAAAACAATTTTCGTTTTGAACAAGGAAGACGGACGCAGTGGCATCAACGCGCGCGACATTGAAGCCAGCATCAAACACCCGGTCAGCGCCGTCATTCCAAAAGACGAACGCACCACTGCGCTCGCCATTCAACGCGGCGTTCCTTTTGTTACCGCGCAACGCAACATTCCCTTGAGCCAAGCCGTGCTGAATTTGGCGCGCATGCTCGAACAACGCACCCGCGCCGAAAAAGAACCTGCACCGGTCGGCAAAGCCATCCCGGCACGCAAATAGAAAGTGAGTTTGAATGTCGTTACTAAAACGCATTGAAAAAACCGGTCAACCGCAACAACCAGCCAGCGCGAGCGCGCCCCCCCCCTCCCCCACTGGTTCGCCCGTAGACGAATTGCGCCGCCGCCAAGCTCCTGCGCCGCCCCATGACGCCTATGGCGATTTGAAATTGCGCGTCCAGCAAAAAATTGTTGCCGAGTTGGACCCCAAGTTGGACCTGTCCAAGCAAGACCAGGTGCGTCGCGTCATCGAAGACATGTTCAATCAGTTTCTCGCGCAAGAAGAAGTAGTCCTGGCACGCGCCGAGCGGATTCGCCTATTTGAAGAAATCCTTGCCGAAGTGCTTGGTCTCGGCCCCCTGGAAAAATTACTCGAAGACACCAGCATTGACGAAATCATGGTGAACGGCCCAAAAAATATCTACATTGAGCGTCACGGCAAGATCGAAAAAGTGCCCGTCTCGTTTGAATCCGATTCACATGTCGCGCGCATCATTGACCGCATTGTCTCGCCGCTCGGCCGCCGCATTGACGAAAGCCAACCCTATGTGGACGCGCGGTTGCTGGACGGCTCGCGCGTGAACATTATCATCCCGCCGTTGTCGCTCTGCGGGCCCACCATCACCATTCGTAAATTCGCCAAAAAACCATTCACCATTGATGAGCTGGTCAAGCGCGGCACATTCTCCAGCGAGTTTGTCGAGTTTTGCAAAGCGTGCGTCGAAGCCAAATTAAATATCGTCATTTCCGGCGGCACGGGTTCCGGCAAGACCACCACACTCAACATTCTTTCCGGCTTTATTCCCAGCACGGAGCGCATCCTGACCATTGAAAATGCCGCCGAGTTGCAATTGCGCCAAGAACACGTCATCGGCTTGGAATCCCGTCCCGCCAACATTGAAGGCCGCGGCGAAGTGAGCATGCGCGATCTCGTCGTCAACGCCCTGCGGATGCGCCCCGATCGCATCATTGTCGGCGAGTGCCGTTCCGGCGAAACGCTCGACATGTTGCAAGCCATGAACACCGGTCACGAAGGGTCTATGACAACCGTCCACGCGAACACATCCCGCGACGCGCTCCACCGCATCGAAACCATGGTCTTGATGGCAGGCGTCGAACTACCTTTGCGCGCCATTCGTGAACAGATTGCCGGCGCCATTGATATGATCGTGCAAATCGCGCGTATGCGCGACGGCACCCGCAAAGTGATTGAGGTCACCGAAGTCCAAAACATGGAAGGCGAAGTGATCGTCACGCAAGAGATTTTTAAATTTGAAAATGCAGGCGTCAAAGACGGCAAATTGCTGGGTAAACTCAAACCTACCGGCATCCGCCCCAAGTTCATGGAAAAAATTGAAGCGGCAAATATCTTTTTACCGCCGCAAATTTTCGGAGTGGACACGCGGTTGTTTCAGTAATTGATCTCGGTATCCAGCAAGCTGGATTGGAGTTTATTCCATGGATATGGCATTGGGTCTGAGTTTGTTGGCATTTTTTTCCGTGGTTGCCTTTTTCGTTGGCATTGACCGCGTTATGGGCAGTCAAAGCAGTGATATCGAATCACGGCTCGACCGCTATGCGTCACGCGTTGCCGCCGAAACGGAAACCAAAAACACCGAGCGCCGAAATATCATGGGCGGCTTTAACCGCGCGGTTGGCGCGCGGACCAATACGCCGCAAATCGCTTCAGACCTCGCGCGCGCGGACATCAAACTGACACCCTCCGAATACATCGCCATTAATATCGGCACAGTGCTGATCGGCTTTTTGCTCGCGCTCTTCCTCGGTCGTAACAATCTACTCTTTGCGCTCGCCGGCGGAATTATTGGATTTTATCTGCCACGACTGTACGTCCGCCAACTCCAAGCCCGCCGCCTCACGCAATTCAACAACCAACTCGGCGACACGCTGATTCTGTTGGCGAACTCGCTACGCTCCGGTTATAGCCTGTTGCAATCAATGGAAACCGTCTCACACGAACTACCCCCACCCATGTCCGTTGAATTTGCGCGCGTCGTCCGTGAAATTGGCTTGGGCTTGACCATTGAAGAAGCGCTCGCGCATTTACTCATCCGCATTCCCAGCGAAGACCTCGACCTGGTGATCACTGCGATCAATATCCAGCACGAGGTCGGCGGCAACCTCGCCGAAATTCTCGACACCATCGCACACACCATCCGCGAGCGTGTCCGCATCAAAGGTCAAATTCAATCCATGACCGCAACGCAACGCTTGTCCGGCAACGTCGTTGCGCTCTTACCCATTGCGCTGGGTGTGTTCATGTTCATTTTTAATCCAGTGTATTTGTCGAAAATGTGGACTGAACAATGCGGCGTGATGATGCTCATCTTTGGCGCCATCACCATCACCACCGGCTATTTTGCTATTCGTAAAATCACCGATATTGAAGTCTAAAGGACGCAACGCGATGATGTCAATTATTCTGTCCGGCTTGCTTGGGCTAAGCGTCATTCTAATTTTCATCGGCTTGAGTTTGCCTTCGCAACCGAGCCGGGAGCAAGAACGTCTGCAAGCGTATGGCACGCGGCCGCGCACGCTCGCCGAAATGGAAATGACGCAACCATTTAGCGAACGCGTCGCCTTGCCCGTAATTCGAAACACCGCCAACCTCCTCAAACGGCTGACGCCACAACGCGGACTGGACGAAGCCAAACACAAACTTGATCTCGCTGGCAACCCCAACGGCTGGAACGCCTCCGACTTTTTGGGTGTACGCGGTCTGTCCGCGTTTATCACCCTCGTCCTCGTTCTAGCACTCATGGCATTACTGCGCATGCCAATTTTGCAAATCGTGTTGTTCACCGCCATTGGAGCCTTTCTCGGCTACGAATTACCACTGTTCTGGCTCAATATGAAAATCGGCGCGCGTCAGCACGAAGCGCTCAAAGCCCTACCCGATGCACTTGACTTGCTCACCATCAGCGTCGAAGCAGGGCTTGGCTTTGACGCGGCAATGGTCAAGGTGACCGAAAAAGCCGACAATGAACTGAGCCGCGCATTTGGGCGCGTCAACGCCGAAATTCGTTTGGGTAAAATTCGCCGTGAGGCATTGCGCGATATGGCGAATCGTTTGGAAGTGCCGGATGTGACCAATTTTATCGCCGCCGTCATCCAAGCGGATCAACTGGGCGTCAGTCTCGCCAAAGTGCTCCGCATCCAATCCGAACAAATGCGCGTCAAGCGCCGCCAGCGCGCCGAAGAATCCGCCGCCAAAGCGCCAGTCAAAATGATGTTCCCGCTCGTGTTCTTGATCTTTCCATCCATTATGATCGTCTTGCTTGGACCTGCCGTAATCACCTTTACGCAAAGCGGAGGTCCGTTTGGCGGGCACTAGATTGCGCGCCCTCAATCGCACACGCAATACAATCTTGACTACCCAGGGCGAGGTCGCCACCGGTTGGTGGTCGCGGGCGCGCGGTTTGCTGGGGCATGCACCTTTGCAAGAGGGCCAAGGATTGCTTTTGCGCGGCGATAAAGCCATTCATATGATTGGCATGACCTTTGCGCTCGATATTGTTTTTTTGGATCGCGCGGGACGCGTTGTCCATCTGATTCCAGAAATCAAACCCTTGCGCTTGAGTCCAATCGTCTTCAATGCCAGCGATGTCATCGAATTACCAACAGGAACGATTGCCCGCACCCATACCGCAATGGGCGATCAGATCGAACTCGAATTGATCTAAGCCCGGAGGATTATGTTTGCGCGGATCACACGCAGTGCAACAGCATTGCGACACGCGCTCCTCGATTTCCTCTTTCCGCCCCGGTGCGTGGTCTGCCGCCGCTTGGGCGAATGGTATTGCGCCGCATGTCGCACTCGCATCGAACGCATTCTGCCGCCCATCTGTCAGCATTGCGGACGCCCTCTCCATGCCACGCATTGTTTCGCTTGCGAAAAAACTCCGCTCGCTATGGATGGCACACGTGCGATTGCTTTTTTTGAAGGCGGCTTGCGCACAGCGATTCACGCGCTCAAATACCAACAACGGATCGAATTGGCGCATCCGTTAGCCGCGTTGATGCACGAGTACCTCACCACACATCCGATCCCAGTAGACGCACTGATCGCCGTGCCGCTTCACGCCAAGCGCGAGCGCGAACGCGGCTATAATCAATCACACTTGCTCGCACAAGCATTAGGCGCAAAACTAAATGTGCCGGTGTGGCACGACGCGCTCACGCGCGTACGCGCCACCGCATCCCAGGTTGAACAACCCAATACGGCCGCCCGACGCAACAATGTCCATGACGCATTTACCGCTACCGCGCGCGTCGCCGAGGCGCGCATCCTATTGATTGACGACGTATGCACGACCGGCGCAACAATGGAAGCGTGTAGCGCGGCACTCTATACCCACCACGCCAAGTCCGTGTGGGGTCTGGCAATTGCCCGCTCACATTAACTGACAAGGAGGTGATGCAATTACCCAGATTGGGCAAACGTTTTTTCACCAAAAAACTCACGACCTATGGAGGACGTCATGCAACTCATCATCAGTGGCAAAAACTTTGAAGTGTCCGAGTGGCTTAAAGACTATGTTGAGAAAAAAGTCGGCAAGTTAGATCGCTACCTGCCCACGCTAACCGAAGCCCGCGTCGAACTTGCGCTGGAAAGCACCAAAAACGTCAATCAAAGCCAGGTCGTCCAAGTGACGCTCCGCGCCAACGGCTCGATTCTGCGCGGCGAGGAACGCTCGGCCGATTTCACCGCCGCGATCGATACCGTAGTCGAAAAACTCCACAAACAAATCGAACGCTATAAGGGCAAACGCCAGCACGCGCGCACGCAAGCCGAACGCGCGCCGCTCTCGATCGAAGTCGCACAAGAACTCGAATCGGCGCGCCCAACGATCGTTCGCACCAAGCGGTTCCGCACACCGCCGATGACAGAGGAAGAAGCCATCGAACAAATGGAATTGCTAGGACATAACTTTTTCGTATTTGCGAACCGGGAACACGGTAACCTCAACGTGCTGTACCGGCGTAACGATGGAACTTACGGGTTGATCGAACCCGAAGTTGGATAACGCGCGCGACCAAGCGCACACTGAAAGCAACTGGGGTTGAGCGCACGCGCTCAACCCCAGTTTTCTTCTCGACCACCGAGCCAATCCATTTCGAAGCAAAATTCAAACGCATTGCAGCAATGGCGGCTCGGAATCATTATTTGAATCGCCATGCCACCTACCGTCACGGTCTTGCTCTTTGTCAAAGGCACCGCATCCAGCGACGTTGAAAACCTCGTCGCGCAAGCGCAATGCGCCGCCGCGCTCGACACGCTCGCCAAAATGCAATCCATCGCAGAAATCGGCCCGCGCGTGGTTGCCACAGCCAATGCTGAATTTGCCACACGCGCCGAAACCCTCGGTGCGCGCATTGCGCTCGATCCGCCCGGCGCATTTCACTTTGGCGCGCGCCTCGCCACACTTGCCGCGCAATATCCCGCCGCATCGTCGCTGTACATCGGCGGCGGTAGCGGCGCGCTGATGACCCTGGACGACTGGCGCACACTGGCATCCCAAATTTTGCGCGAGTCGAATCTCGTCATCCCCAATAATTTTTATTCGTGCGATTTTTGCGCGTGGTCAGCTCCCAATGCACTCGCCCTGATCGAGCCGCCCGATCTCGATAACGATCTCGCGTTTCGCTTGGGCGAACGCGCGGGCTTGCGCGTGGTGCCTTTGCCCAAAAACGCGGCAACGCAACTTGACCTGGACACACCCACCGATCTATTAACCATCGCACAGCATCCGAGCGTTGGCGCACACCTCCGCGCATTTCTCGACACCACGCACCTCGATGCCAACCGCATCACCCGCGTCCAAACACTCTTGGGTAACCGTGCCGTCACCCTGTTGATCGCGGGGCGCGTGTCTGCGGCCATGGCACTCTATCTCGAACGCGCTACGGCATGTCAATGGCGCATCCTCAGCGAAGAACGCGGCATGCGCGCCAGTGGCCGCCAAGCGCGCGGCGAGGTGCGTTCACTGCTCGGCGCGCAGATTGATCACATTGGCGCGCAAAATTTTATCATCGAAATCGCACAACTCGCCGACGCCGCCTTGATTGATTCGCGAGTGCTCTTCGCCCATCGGCATTTGCAACCCGCCGCGTCTGATCGTTTTTATTCTGATTTGTTAATGCCCAACCGCATCCGCGATCCATTCATCCGCGAGTTGACGCGCGCGGTGCGCGACGCGCCCATTCCAATTATACTGGGCGGACACTCGCTAGTTTCCGGCGGCATGTATGCGCTCGTCGAAAAAATTTGACACATTCCCGGACAGTTGTGGTATAATTATTCCTGTTGGGTAATGACCACTGTTCCATTTATCCTTGTCCGGAGAGAAAGACGCTATGCCGAAAATCACCAAGCCAGCCGCGAAACGTAAACCCGCTTCTGTGAAGCCAGCACCCCGCAAAAAAATAGCCGCCCCCAAATCGAGTGCGCCAGTCAAAACCAAGCCAGCGAAAAAAAATCCCACGCCCGAGTACGCCGAATATCTCGAACGCTATGCGCTCCATGGCACGGGTCGCCCCAAGCTGAGCCAAGCCGATTTTGATCGTTATGACGACGAATTGCTCGATCTGCTTGCGCTGGAATCTGAGCGCGGCTTGAACGACGAGCAAGCGATTCAATTGCAAGAATTGGAATACCTCCTCGTTGATTCGGAACAATGAGCCACCTCGTCCTCTTTGTCTGCACGGGTAACATTTGTCGTTCGCCCATGGCGGAGGGTTTGTTTAATGCGCGCGCACGCCGCGCCGGTGAAGCGGATGTTTATGTCGCGCAATCGGCTGGCACCTGGGCGATGGAATACCAACCTGCTTCCACGCCCGCGGTGGCAGTCATGGCGCAACGCGACATTGACCTCGTTCAACACCGCGGACGCATGGTGACAGATGCCCTGCTGGCGAATGCCGCCGTTGTGATTGTGATGACTCAAAATCACCGCGAGGCCCTCACGACCGAATTTCCATTGTATCGGCGTAAACTCCATTTGATGAGCGAACTGCAAGATGGCACATTCGATATTGCCGATCCCTATGGCGGCTCAACCGCCGAATATGTGGCGTGCGCGCTCGAACTCGAAACTCTGATTGACACCGGTTACGAAAAAATTAAAACGTGGATCTCAAACAACGCCTAAGCGCGTTGCCCGCGTCGATGCGGGCAACCCTCGCTCGCCATGTGCATGACCGACGACTGCAAAGCCGCTTGCAATTTGGCAGTGCGCTTGGTTTGGCGGTGGGCTTTGTGCTTGCCGCGTTGATCGTCTCCAACGTCCTGGGCACGGGACCCGCTCGCTTCTCTGATTTTTTCTACCAGTCCGCTACCCCCACAAACCAAGTGGTCATTGTGGCCATTGACGACGCAAGCCAAACCGCGCTTGGCACATTTCCCTGGCAACGTTCAACCATTGCCGCGCTGATCAACGCCATCTACGCGGCACAACCACGCATTATCGCCGTGGACGTGATCTTACCAGATACTGCCAGCGATGACGCGACGCTAGCGCAAGCGCTCGCCCGCGCACCAATCGTGATCCAGCCGATTGACGGCATGGATGCCACTCGGCTCGCACCCCGCCCAGATTCGCTTCCACGTTTCGCCAACGCGCTTGCACCTGCCGCCGCGTTGCAAACCAAAAACACCCTGCTTGCCCATACCTTGCTTGAGCCAGACGCCGATGGAATTCTCCGCCGAGTTTCCGGCGTAATCGAAATCGCCGAACGGCGCTACCCGGCTTTTGGCATCGCCGCCATTTTGCCGCCCGCCGACCGCGCGCGCGCGCCGCAACTTGAAACGAACCAGATCAGTTTCGGCACGCTCGATTTGCCCGCCAACGCGCAAGGACAAATCCTGATCAATCCGATCAACCCCCAGCTCCAGCGCACGCTCTCCGCCGCCGATGTTCTTCGCGGAACGATCAATCCCGCCGAGTTGCGCGACAAGATCGTGTTGATCGGACTCACGGGCTCAACTGCGCCAGAACAATTCGAGACCCCGCTCTCCGGCAGTCGTCCGGTTAGCACGGTCCAAGTCCAAGCCGATCTGATTGAAACCATCCTGGGCGCACACACACTCGTGGAACAAGATCGCCTTACCGGCATCGTCATGATTTTTTTGTTAGCCTTGCTTGCTGGGGCAACCTTGCCCCATGTGCGCGTGCTCTCCGCCGTCGCGCTGACCATCATTTATTTTTTGTTCTACCTCAGTTATGCGTTTCAAGAATTCACCGTAGGCGTGATCGTTCAACCATTTTATCCCACCCTCGCGCTCAGCTTGACTTGGTGCGGTGCCATGGTGTATCGGTACGTCTCCGAAGAGCGTCACCGCGCCACCATCACCCGATTGCTCCGCCGCTATGTCCCGCCCGAAGCAGTTGAGCAAGTCAGCAATGATTTTTCGAACGGCGCGCTCGTCATAGGCGGCACCCGCCGGCACGTCACCGTGCTTCACGTTGATTTGCGTGAACTGGATGCGTTGACGGAGACGCTCGCACCCACTGCCTTGATCCAATTGCTCAATCAGTACATCGCGCTCATCGTCGCAATTATTTTCGAGCAAGGCGGTACGATCACTAAACATACCGGCGACGCCATCCTAGCCGGTTGGAATCTCTTGATCGATCAGCCCGATCACGCCCGCCATGCGCTAAAGGCGGCAATCGAGATCAAACGCGCAATCGCCGAATTTGCCAAGCCACTCCCCAGCGCAATGCAAATCACCGCCGGCATCGGCATTGCCACCGGTGATGTGGTCGCGGGACGCATCGGCGCGGCATCCCGCGCCGAGTATGCGATCATCGGTGAAATTGTGAATATGGCAGAACGCTTGGGTGTCAAAGCCGAGCGCGGCATTTTTATGGACGACGCAACGCTCACCCAGGTCGGCGATGAATACGCGACCCGCGAAGTCAAATCCATTCAATTGCGCCGCAAAACTGACCCGCGGCAAGTGTGGCAAGTTCTCATGCCGCTTGATTTGCCTGAACCCGAAGCGACAGAATCCGAGCCTGATTACGAAAAACAAGACGCCCACTAAAATCCTAGTGGGCGTCATCTTTTCTACTATTTTTTTTCGCGTCCCAGATTCCACAACATGTATTGCCGCACCAACGCATAATACGCCATCAGCACACTCAACCACAAACCCAGCCCGCCATCGCGCCAACCTTGCAACACGACATAGCGTCGCACAAATTCGCGGAGCGGCTGTCCAACAAAACCGCGCCAACGCGCGCGCTTGCCTGCGGCATACCACACTTGCGCTTCGTAGTGCGTATATTTGATCTGCTTGGCGCGAAATTGCGATAGCGTTTCGTAATTGTAATGAATCAACGGCTCGCGCAAATAACCCGCCGTGCCTTGCCACAACACCAACTCATGCACCTCGCGCGCCGGATCGAAACGCGCGAATCCTTTACGCATCACGCGCGGTTGATAATCCGGCGACCAACCCGTATACCGAATTTCTTTGCCGAAAATGATATTGCGGCGCGGAATCCAGTAACCAACAAATTGCGGCTCGCAGATTGCGGATTGAATCTCGGTGCTTGATGCCGGCGTCGCGCGCTCGTCCGCATCAATGAACCAGACCCACTCACCTTGCGCCAATTCAATCGCGGCGTTCCGTTGATTCGGAAAATTATCGAGCTGGCGTTGTTCAATCCGCGCGCCCAACTCGCGCGCAATCCTCACCGTGCGGTCCGCGCTGAAATCGTCCAGCACGATCATTTCGTCCGCCACTGCGCGTACGGATTCCAGACAGGCGCGAATATGTTTTTCTTCATTGTGCGTCAGCACAATCACCGACAAATTGAGGGTTGACATTATGCTCAACGATCCAACAATTGCCGCACCTGCCCGTACGCATCCAGCCGCCGCGTCAATTCATCTTGGGTAACTTGCCCCGCGCGCGCTAATACACGGATTTTGCGCGTTTCACGCCACAGCCCCCAGCGCACAATGAACCGCGCCGCCCAACGAAACCCGCGCGAATAATGTTTAGCGAACAACCGCCACCGCGCGCGCCACAATTCAACCAACATCGCATCGCGAAATTGGCGCGTGGATTGCGCTTCGTAATGGATGATTTCCGCTTGCGGCACGCACCAAATTTGCCAGCCCGCGCGCTTGATCCGCATCGCCCAATCAATCTCTTCGCAATAAATAAAAAATTGATCATCGAGCCAGCCCACTTGGACTGCCGTTTCACGACGCACGAGAAAATCCGCGCCGAGCGGATGATCGATCGCGAAAGGTCTGACCGCATCATACCACGCGCGCGGATAGCGACCGTTGAGCCGCGAGTTCGTCAAGCGCCAATTCACCGGGAAAAAATCGAGCCAGATTTGCGCGAGCGTTGGAAAGCGAAACGCGGATTGTTGCAGACTGCCATCGCCGTAAAACAATTTGCCGCCGCACGCGCCCGCTTGCGAATGCGCGTCCATAAACTGAACGAGCGTTTCAAGCGCACCGGGTTTGACCTGCGTGTCGGGATTGAGCATCAGCACATAGCGTCCGCGCGTCAACGGAAACGCCTGATTGTTCGCCGCCGCAAAGCCGCGATTTTCCGCATTCTCGATCAAATGCGCGCGCGGAAATTTTTCGCGCACCATCGCGGCGCTACCGTCATGCGACGCATTGTCCACGACAAAAATCTCAGTCGCCAAATGTTGCGCTTGACCATCAAGCGACAACAAGCACTGCGCTAATAAATCGCGCACGTTGTAACTCACGACAACGATTGATAAATCAATCATACCGCTGTCTGATTCAGCACCAGCGCGACTGCGCCGAGCAAGCCCACATCATCGCCGAGTTGCGCCGGCACAATGCGCACCCCCTTGCTCATCGAAGCAAACGCATGACGATTCAACGTGGCGGTGATCTGAGGATAGAGCAAATCCCAGGTGTGAATTGCCACCCCGCCACCCAGCACAAACAATTCGGTATCAAAACTGTGCAATAAATTGATCAGCCCCAAGCCAATATAAAAACCGGTGCGCGCGTAAATTTCCTGCGCGAGCGCATCACCGTCACGCGCGGCTTGCGCAATGATCTTGCCACGCACTTGCGTTAGATCATCATTCACCAGCGCGCGCATTTTCGATTCACGCCCCGCATACAATGCCGCTTGCGCCGCGCGTTCAATCGCGGGACCTGCGGCAAGCACTTCCAGACATCCGATGTTGCCGCAATTGCACAACGGTCCATTCGCGTCAAGCGTTTGATGTCCCACTTCACCGGCAAAGCCGCGCCAACCCAGGTGCAATTGATTGTTAATAATAATGCCCCCGCCGATGCCGGTGCTGATCGTCACATAGATCAAATGCGCCACACCGCGTCCCGCGCCGTACCGATGTTCGCCGAGCGCGGCAATGTTTGCATCATGCCCCGCAAAGGTCGGCACGCGAAATTCAGCTTCGAGCCGCGCCTTCATCGGAAAGTTAATCATGCCCGGCAAGTTGGGTGATTCCAGTACAATGCCGCGCCATGGATCGAGCGGTCCCGGTGCGCCAACGCCGATACAACGTACCTGCTCGCTCATGACTTGGCGAATCGTCGCAACAATGCGCGTAAAGACTGCTTCCACGCCTTCGTCTGCTTGCGCCGCGACTGCCGCGCGTTTGATAATGTGACCTTCGGTGTCGCACAAAGCGGCGCGCACTTGAGTTCCCCCCAGGTCAACCGCAATGATGTGATCTGTCATTCTCCTGGCTCCATCTCACCGCATCGTTTGAATACGCTGTGTTACATCTTGAGCAAAATGTTGAATCAATTCTTGCGCGAAACCTAGGACATCCTGGGTTGGATCGATCAGCAACGGAGTCAGATCCATCGCGAAGGTCAACCCCGTGGTGGTATCAGTGCCATGCGACGCAAAATACGTGGCGTGCGCGCGGCGGCGTCCCATCGTCGCCAGATCGTACCGCTTGCCGCCAGCGATCTGCGAATCGAACACCCCGAGCAATGCGGCTTGCAAATTTTCGTGCGTGGACACATCGAACGCCACCTTGTCCGTGTCCACCATCCAATCGAGATCGCGCCATACTTCGCAACCATACAATTTTTGCGGACGCGCCGCCGCGGGCAATTGTCGCGCGGCTTGAATGACGCGCAACGCGACCCCCACATGCGTATCGTGTTTGTCGGTAAGATTGTGCGTGTAAATAAATTGCGGCTGGGCAATCCGCAAAATCGTGACCAAATCATCTACCGGTTGCAAGTTTGAACCATCTTTGACGATCTTGCTGGGATAGTCCAGAATCAGTTGCGCCGCATATTCGCCCACAATGGCGGCTTTTTTCTGTTCCTTGAAACGCACCACGCGCATTTCTTCGTCCGTGTACTCTTTATAGAGATCGTCGCGCGGCGAGCCGCGTCCATCGGTGACCACAATCCCCGTAAACCATTTGTCCTCGCGCTGGAAACATTCAATAATCGGTTGCGCCGACATGATTTCCAGATCGTCTTGGTGCGCGCTAATTCCCAGGTGCGTGGTGCGCGCGAGCGCTGGCTCAATGTCCAAACCATCGGGAACATAAACCATTGCCGTATCACGAATGAGTTTCATTTTCTCCACCTTTATTTTTTAATCGCGGGCAGACTTGCCGCCGCAATCGCTTGACCCACGCGCCGACTTTTTTCATCGGGCAACTGAATGTGCAGATGCGCGAGTTCGGGGAATTCCGAGCGGATCACCGCGTTCGCGCCATCGAGAATGATCTGACCGCCGTGTCCTGAGGTCACGCGACCCAGGATCAGCACGTGACGAATCGCGTAAAATTCGGCATAGTGCGCGATTGCGTAACCGAGGTAAACGCCGATACTCTGCCAAATTTTGAGCGCGCCTTCATGCCCGGTTTCAAGTTTTTCTTGCACGAATTTTAATTTCTCTGCGTCGGTCCCGCCGCTTGGAATATCAAGCCCGGCTTGCGGCGCAAGGCGAAAAACGCATTGTTGCGAAAAGTACAGCGCGCCACATCCGCAATCCCCCGACCATTCATCCGCCGGCGCGTTCGGTTGATAATCTACCGGCGCAAACGCCAGTTCGTTGAGCCACCCCGTCACATTACCTTCGAGCGTCACATAACCCGCCGCTTCGCTCGAGCCGAGCGCGATCCCCAAGATGCCATTGTCTTCCAGCGACATGGCACCTGCGAGCGCAGTCACATCGCCATCGTTGATAATTTCGAGCGGCACATTCCATTCCTGGCGAATTCGCAAAAAGAGATCGCGCACCTTGTGGAACTGATCTTGCGGAACGCCGCGAAACAGCGACGCGATCATCGCGCGATTGTTGACATAGATGCCCGCCGAACTGCCGCCGATTGCGTCCACGCGCGGCAGGTGCGCCGCCGCCGATTTGAGCGCGGCGACAATTTCGCGGTAATGATAATCGGGATCGGAATTTTTGCGCGGCTCCCACACCACTTCTTCGCTATATACCGGCTTGCCGTCCACGACTGCCGACACTTTGCGGTCCGATGCGCCGAGATCGAATCCAATGCGACAGCCATCGAGATGGCGACCGAGCGGCTTGCCGCTTTCGCGTTCAGGCGGCACATCTGCGGCGGAGCACGGCTCAACCGTAAACGTGCGTTCGTAAACATCTTCGCCCATGAAATGAAAATCGAATTGGCGCGCGCCATCCGGTGCATAGACCTGGCGCAGGTGTTCGCCAATACTCTGCGGACCGCCGACGTAAACTTTCCAGCCGCCGCGTTGCCACAATAAAAATTTCAGAATGCGTTCGACGTACGTCAAATTGGCGGGCGCGTTAGGATGTCCATCGGGAAACACGCGCGTGGTATAGCGCGAGAGTTCATCCGCGTTACGTTCCAATCCAAGCACGAGCGGGACACCTGCGCCTGACGCGGCGACAAGTTTTTGAAAGGCGCGATTCGCCAACACCGCCGGACGGAAATCGGGATCGAGCGGTGGCACAAAACGAGGTTTGACCAGTTCAAGGGATGACATCAGCGTTCTCCTTAAAAATTCCAGTTGCCAGTATAGCACGATTTGCGGGCAAGACCAAAGAGAAAAAAACGACAGACCATTTCTGATCTGTCGTCTGATTGCTTACACCTGACGATTGCCGGCAAACTCTAGTTCACCATTTTTTGTTTGCCTTCCCAGTAAGGTTGCCGCAGATTCGCTTTTAGAATCTTGCCGGTTCCACCTTTAGGCAATGAATCGCGGAACTCGATAATTTTGGGAACCTTGAACCCGGCGAGGTTGGCTTTGCAATACGCAAACATTTCATCCACCGTTGCGGTTTGTCCCGGTTTCAACACCACGAGCGCGCGCGGCACTTCGCCCCATTTTTCATCTGGCACGGCAACGACCGCGCATTCAAACACTTTGGGATTTGCATACAACACATTTTCAATCTCGACCGACGAGATGTTTTCGCCGCCGCTAATGATAATGTCTTTACTGCGATCCACAATCATCACATAACCTTCGTCGTCCAACACCGCCATATCGCCGCTATGGAACCAGCCATCGCGGATCGCGTTGCGCGTCGCAACCTCATCCTTGTAATAGCCATCCATCACCACATTGGAGTGAACGACGATTTCGCCAATCTGCTTGCCGTCCGGTTTCACTGGGTTATCATGCGCATCCACCACGCGCAAGTTGACACCCGGCACCGGATAGCCCGTTTTCGCTTGCCGCGTAAAACGCATCTCCGCCGACTCACCTTCCAAATGCGCTTTGGGTTTCGAGAGCGTCAGCACCGGCGACGTTTCCGTCAAGCCATAACCCACAATGCACTGACAGCCAAATTTTTCTTCAATCGCGCGCATGAGCGTCGGCGAGGATGGCGCGCCACCCAGAATCACATTCTTGACCGAAGAGAGATCGTAATCCTTCAGCGTCGGGAAATTCAACAGCGCATTGAAAATCGTCGGCACGCCGAGCATCTGCGTCACCTTGTGCTTTTGCACCAGCGTCAACAACATCGTCGGATCAATTTTGCGGAGCATGACGTGCGTGCCGCCCATCATCGTCACGGTTTGCGGCGTGCCCCACCCGTTAACATGGAACAGCGGCACAATATGCAGAATCACATCCGCATCCGTCAACCCAATGCCGAGCGCGGAAAAAAGCCCGTGCAAATATAAAGTCCGATACGTGCTTGCCGCGCCTTTCGGTTTGCCAGTTGTGCCGCTCGTGTAAAATAATTCGGCGATGGCATTCTCATCAATCTCGGGACGATGATACTCGGCGTTGGCGGACGCAAGCAAGGCTTCGTACTCGTGCGTCGCCACCTCGCCGCCCGCGCCTTCCATCACGACGAAAAACTGGGTCTCGGTGAGCGCGGGCTTGATCGCCTGAACCAGGGGCAGAAAATCATTGTGGAAGAAAATAAATTTGCTCGCCGAATGATTGAGGATATAGCCAATATCACTCGGACTGAGCCGCACATTGAGCGGATTGAGAATCCCGCCCGCTTCGATCACGCCGTAATACGCTTCGAGCAATTGATGCGTATTGTACGTCAGAAACGAAACGCGATCACCTTTTTCCAAACCAACCGCGCGCAACGCATTGGCGAGTTGGTGTGTGCGCGCGCCATACTCGGCATACGTGAACTGCTTGTCGCCGTCAATCACGCCAATTTTTTTAGCGAACAGCGTTTCGGCACGATCCCTAAAGTCTAACGGATTCAGTGGGACAAACATCGTCGTTCCTCCTCGGTGAATAATTAGTTGGCCTGCGCGCGCGCGCCAACTTGACGCGCCCCGCACATCGCCAGTCCGTTCGATGCGCCGATTCTACCACAGACTCGATGCGCCGACAAGGGGTAGACAAAATTTTATCGGCGCAATTCCGATTGACAATTCATCCTGCTCCGCTATAATCAGCGCGCGTTCAAGGAGGTCGAATGAAAAATATGATTGTCATCGCGGCACTGGTTGCCCTGATACTCACGCTAACGTTTTGCGCGCCCGCACCAACCCCCACCACCACGCCGATTCCATCTACCCTGACGCCCCGCGCACCCACCGCCGCGCCCACGATCAACCGCACGCTCACCCTCGCCTTGTCCCAAGAACCCGATACGCTCAATCCCTATCTCGCCGCGCAACGGTCCGCCGGTGAAGTCCATGTCTTTGTGATCGAGGGCTTGCTGAGCGTGAACGCGCATGGCGAATTTTTTCCCGCGCTCGCCAAAGAAATTCCGACGAAAGCAAACGGCGGGGTGTCGAGTGACGGCAAAACGATCACCTATCACCTCAAAGAACATGTCAGTTGGGCCGATGGCGCGCCGTTCACCTGTGCCGATGTACAATTTACCTGGCAAGCCGTTACCAATCCCCAAAGTGGCGCAGTCGCCACCACCGGCTATACCGACATCGCCGCCGTCGCTTGTCCCGATCCACTCACGGCCGTGATCACATTCAAAAATTTTTACGCGCCGTACCTGGTTCCATTTTGGACAATTCTGCCCAAACACGCCACCGGCGATCCAGCCGCAATGACCAAGTGGGATTATAACCGCAACCCGCTTGGCACAGGTCCGTTCAAAATTGTCGAATGGGTCAGCGGCGATCACATCACGCTCGCGCGAAATGAAAATTACCGCGACGCCCAAGCGGGCAAGCCGCAACTCGACTCGATCCTGATTCGCTTTGTGCCGAGCCGCGATGTGGCATTGCAATTGTTGCAAACCGGCGAAGTCGACATAGTGTGGGATTTGACCGAAGCGAATCTGCCGCAAGTGGCAAAAATGTCCAACGTCGCGATCAGTGCCGCGCCCGGACCGCGCGCCGAGCGATTGGTACTGAACCTGGGTGATCCAACGCTGGACGCACCCGACGCCGCGCAACATCCACACCCGATCCTGGGTGACGTGCGCGTGCGCCAAGCTCTCGAGTTGGCGATCAACAAACGCGAGATTGTGGACAAACTGCTCAATGGTCAAGCGCAAATCGGCACGAATGAATTGCACACCGGCTGGTGGACGTGTGACACCACGCCAAGCGTGTTCGATCCAGCGCGCGCGCGGCAACTGCTCGACGATGCCGGTTGGCAAACAGGCGCTGATACAATCCGCGCTCAAGGCGCAACCCGCTTGCGCTTGAAACTGCAAGGACCTACCGGAGATGCCGTGCGCGAACAAGTGGAGCAATTGTTGATCGAGGATTGGAAAGCGGTTGGCGTTCAAGCCTACATTGAAAATGCCCCGACGAGCGTTCTGCTCGGAACCTGGAACAGCAACGGCGTGGCGCGACATGGCAAATACGATCTGCTGATGTATAGCACCGGACCGTACATTGATCCGCACGATCAAGTCGCCGGATACTTCTTGTCGGCGAACATCCCGCAAGCGAGCAATCGCGGCGCGGGGTACAACTATTCACGCTGGAGCAACCCCGCCGCCGATGCCGCGATCCAAGCCGCCGCAACGAGCGCCGACCCGGTCACACGCCGCGATGCGTACTGTCAAGCGATGGCGCAAGTCAATCGCGACCTGCCGCAAATTTATTTGTATTCGCGGCTGACGATTGCGGCGTACCGTGATCGCCTGCAAAACTTTTCGCTCAACGTATGGAAGAACCTGGGTTGGAATGCGGCAGAGTGGACAATGAAATAGTGTGTTGGCACGGAACGGGGTCTGCGCCCTATGTAGGGAACGCTCGCCGGAGCATTCCCTCGGGAATTTATTATTTAACGAGTCCTTAGCGTCCTTTGAACGCCAGCACATGCTCGACCATGCGAAACAAAATCCAAATGTCGAGCCACAGCGATTGATGCTTGATGTAATATAAATCGTACTCGACCCGCAACCGCGCATCGTCCACGCTGTCCACATAATCTGCGTTCGCGAGCGCCCAGCCCGCCATCCCAGGTTTAACCGCGTGACGCAAACGATAATACGGGATTTGTTTTTCCAATTGCTCCACAAATTCGGGGCGTTCGGGACGCGGTCCCACCACGCTCATTTCGCCGCGCAACACGTTCCAAAATTGCGGCAGTTCGTCCACATGAAGTTTGCGGAGTAACCGCCCCGCGCGCGTCACACGCGGATCGTTCTTGCTCGCCCACACCGCTTTGCCATCCGCTTCGGCGTCCGTCCGCATCGTCCGCAATTTGCGAACGCTGAAAATTTTGCCGCCTTGCCCTACACGCGTCTGCGAAAAGAAAATCGGACCCGGTGAATCGAGCCGAATCACCAGCGCGATAAACGGCATCGTGAGCGTAAAGATCAGCGAGCCGAGCCCGGCAACCATCAAATCAAAGATGCGCTTGACAATATATGCGACGCCGCCCGTCGCGGCGTGGCTGAGCGGTAACGCCACATACCAACTATCGGCAATATGCTCCACCGGCACACGCCCCGTGATTTGCTCATATACCAACGGCATGGGCGTGATCTCAATCCCCAATTCTTGCACGTCCATCAAGGACTGGAATAAATCGTCGGACAGATCGCGCGTGATCGCCAAAATAATTTCAGCCGCGTGCTGAGCGCGCACCAACTGGGCAAGGTCGCGATGCGCGCCCAGCACCGTCACGTGTTCAATGATGCGGCTTTGTTTCTGCGGATCATCGTCCACAAAACCGACGAGATCATAGTGCGATTGAAACTGGGTATGAATCGTTTGCGCGATCAACTGCCCGGCGCGCCCCGCGCCGACAATGATCGCGCGGCGGCGAAAGGGTGTGCGCGGCGCGAGCCGAATAAACAGCCCACGCCACACGGCGATCAAGATCACCGCGGCAATCCCTTGATAGACAACAATACCGCGCGGCAATTCCGTTGGCACAAGAAAAAAGATGAGCAAGTACGCGACGAGAACCAAGAAGAATGTTTGCGCCAGCGCCCGCGTCGTCGCTTCCGCGAGCACCACCACGCGCAAATCGTACAAGCCATTTAGAAATTCAAACGCGATCCACAAAATCGAAAAACCGGCGAACCAGTAGGCTTGCGTCGCCAGCAAATCGGTAAACGCCTTGTCGCCGCGCAACGCCCAGATCGCAAACGCCAGGACGACCGCCGCATTGATCAAAAACAAATCCGCCCCGAGCAAAAACAATCGGCGCTCTCTCATTTCAATTTTCGCCTCAGCATCCCCAATGCAATTCCTGCGCCGCCCGCAAACGCCGCCAAGCCGATCAAACCCGGCGCAATCAGCGCCACCCACCAATGCCGCGACACATAGCGCGCGATAAATGGCACCGTGGTCAACGTAAACGCAACTACGATCAACACGACGAATCCGCTCGCCGGTTGCCAGACCCAGGTCGCGATCACGGCAACAGGCAACAGCCCGGCGAGCGCGCCTTGCAATTTTTGCGTTTGCGGCGTGCGCGAATCGGACGCGATCTTGGCGGGATGCCGCGCATAAACCTGCGCGCGCCAATACGCATACCTAAATTTGCGCCGCAGATATTCGCCAACGGTTTCGGGGTGTGGATCGAATACCCGCGCGTCGGGCGCAAACGCCATGCGGTACCCTTGCTCTGACAAACGGTAGGATAGATCGGTGTCTTCGGCATCAAACAACTGGGTCTCAAACCCGCCGCTCGCCAGAAAAATTTCGCGGCGATATGCCGCCGTGCCGCTATCGACAAAATCAATATAGTGTTGCGCGCGGTGGCGCTCATACCGATAATCAAATTCCATTTGGATAAATTGCGGCATCATCCCGGTTTGATGGGTTTGCTTCATCCCCGCCGCGCCAACGATTTCCGCATCGGCAAACGGCGCGCACATCGCGGCGATCCAATTCTCAGCCGGCACACAATCACCGTCAATGAACAAAACCAGGTCGCCGCGCGCATTTTGCGCGCCGAGATTGCGCGCCGCCGCCGCGCCGCAATTTTCCTGCGCCAGCACGCGCACGTTGCGCGCCTGCGCGACCGCGCGCGTCGCATCGCGCGAGCCATCATCCACCACGATAATTTCGCAATCCTGGGTCGCTTGCGCGAGCAACGCATCGAGACACGCGCCCAAGGTTTTTTCGTTATTGTACGCGGGAATGACGACGGAAATCATCGCGCCTCGGTTTCGTTCGCGGTGATCTGTTGCACATTCACCCCGACCCACCACACCGAGAAAATACCTGACACAATCGGCGTGCCAAACGCGACGAGATATAACAAGATGCCATAAGTCAAACCCGCGCTCTTGTCTACGCTAAACAGACTCAGCGTGAGAATGCACAGATATTGGAACACGCCCAGTTTGCCGGGTGACGATGGCACGAGCGAACCAAATTGCAACACAGCGAGTAACAAGAACGCGCTGATCAACGGCAGTTGGAGATTCAACGCGAGAAGCACCAAATAGTTGATCACGACGCCCAGCAACCAAATCACGATGGACAACAATTGCAAACCGAGATGCAAGTCCCAGCGTTTCAGCACATCGAGACTGCCGAGCGCAATCCGCAAATTATCGTTAATCAATTGTTTGCCCCAGGGAATTGGCAATTTGGCAACCAGGCGAAACAACCAATCTTCCGACAATAATAATCCAAACGCAATCACAAATAACACAACTGTCGTCACGATGATCCCTTCGCGCGGGCCTTCGAGCCAATCGGGTAATGCCATAAACAGCGGGATAATCAACAACAATACGAGCAACATCAGCGTATCAAAAAATTTTTCGACGGCGAGCGTCGCCAATGTTTGCGTCTTGCTTCGTTTTTCGATTTCGCCGACGAGATAGATACGCGCGATCTCGCCCACACGCCACGGCACGACAATGTTGAGCATCTGGCTGATGAGCGTAATGCCCAACATTTGCGGCAGGCGCAAGCCCTTTTGCCAGGGATAATAAAGCTGGATCGCGCGCACCGTGCGCAAAGTGGATTGCGCAAACGCGCCAGCCACAGCGAGCAACACCCAAAGATAATTGGCGCGCGCGAGCGACAGCGCCACATCGTTCAGCGGCACATCTTTGAGCGCCAGCACGATAAAGACAACGCTAATGAGTGAGCCGAACGTCACCCGAAACCAGTTGGTTTTCCAAAACGGTTGTGATTTGTTCACGCATCACCCGTCATGCGGCGCGCATCCAGCGCCGCGACAAATCCAAAGAACACCCACATCAAAATTCCCGGCTTGCTTCCCAGGATGAACGCATCGGTCAAGCCGAAAACATGAAACGCCAGCATCCCGCTTGCCAAACCGACCGTAAGCGCGCGCACGCTGGCGTCCTGGGTTGTACGATAGACGCGCGCGGCGCTGATCGCAAAGCCGACAAGGAGCGCGCTATACGCGATCAAACCAGGAATGCCCACATCCACCGCAACCTCAAGCAATTGATTGTGCGCGTGCGCAACCACTTCGTCCGGCGACGCGATGAAAAATGGATATTGCAAATGCGCGATTGCATTATACGTGCCGATCCCAATGCCGGTAAACGGAAAATCGCGCACCATCATCACGCCGCGTTGCCACACTTCCAAGCGACTCGCCAGCGTGCCATTGCGCGCATCCATTTTCAAGACAAACTCGGCGAGCGCGTTGCCATAGCCCAACGCGACAACGCCAAACAGAATGATCGCTCCGATCGCGATCAGCCACGCAAACCGCCGCTCGCGCCAAATCACCACCGCGAGCAAGCCAACGCCCACGCCTAAAATTCCGCCGCGCGATTGCGTCAGCGCAAGCGTGACCAACGCCAAAAAAAAGCTAATGATCAAAATAGGCAAGAAAGCCGTCTTCAGGATCCAGTGTTCAGTGGCTGGATTATTTTCTCTGCGTTCTGGCTTGCGCGTTCTGGCTTGCGCCTTGTACACAACCAACGCCGCAAGCAATGGCACAATGAATGTGAGTGTGCCGCCGACGCCGTTGCGCGCAAAGCCGCCGGCAATGGAACGCGGAATCCCTTGCACAAAACGCGGCAAGCGATCATAGATAAATGTTGCGGACACAATTTTGCCTTGCGCCCAGTCCGTGCCGATCAAGCCGGCGAACGCCATGGCCGCACAAACACTCATCAGCCAAAATGCCGCCCACGCCCGATCGCGCCGCGATTGGATCGCGTTCAGCGTCGCAAAAAAAAACGCCGCACCGAGAATGACGCCGTACACTTTGGGCGCGCTTGTCCATGCCTGGATCGAAACAGTGGCGCTCACAAAGGTTCCGGCAATCAAAATCAGAATCGGCAAAATCAGTGGCGAAGCGATGGTCGGCGTGCCGCGCAACCACCAGCGCGCGAGCCAGATCAAAGCCAGGACGCCAAACGCAATCGGTGGAACGAGATCACTCAACACAAAATACACATAGACGCCAGTCAGCACAATAATTTCGAGCCGCACCAACCATTCTGCGCCAATGCGCGCCCCAATCAACCCCGCGTTCACTCTGCGATTCCTTCACTGCGCCAAATCCATTCCACCGCGCTCAACAAATCATCCACGACCGCATAACCAAAATACTGCTTGGCTTGCATCTCGGCATGTTGCTCTGCGCCGCGACCGGTCAGCACTAGAATCGGCTGTGCGCCGATTGCCAGCGCGGCGGCGACATCCGCAAACGCATCACCCACAACTAATGAATGACCCAGGTCAATCTCGAATGCCTGCGCCGCTTGCTGATATAAACCCGGACGCGGCTTGCGACAATCACAGGCATCCTTGGGATGGTGCGGGCAATAATACACCGCGTCAATCCGTCCACCCGCCGCACCCACCTGCGCGATCATGCGCGCATGAATTTCGCGCACGCTGGCTTCGGTCGTCAACCCGCGCGCAATCGCCGCCTGATTCGTCGTCACGATGACGAGAAAATCGCTTGCCGCAATTTTTTGCAACGCGGCAAATACGCGCGGCAAAAAAATAAATTCGTCCCAGTTTTTCACATGGTCGGGACGATTCGCATTGATCACGCCATCCCGGTCGAGAAAAATTGCGCGTCGAGTCACAGTGGGTTCACACAAATAAAAGGATGCCGAACACGAGGCCGCCTACTAGCGCCACGCCGATGCCGAGCAAGGGGTTGGCTTGCGCGATCACAATCGCCACCAGCGCGACACATGTCCACCACAACACATTGCGAATGATAAATTGCCAAGGGCGAAACAGCGCTTGTGTTTTCGAGTCTTTCATTTTTACTTTATCGCTTGGTCACGGGGCGCACGCCCTCAAACAGACGTAACGCGGTCTGCAATAAAATTTGCAAGTCCAGCCAGATCGTCCATTGGCGAATGTAATACAAGTCCAGCCGAATTTCGTCTTCGAGCGAATGGACGCTTTTGCCCGCCACCACCCAGGGTCCGGTGAAACCGGGTTTGACCGCGAGCAATGTCGGCAACCATTCTTGATAAATTTGCGAACGCGCCGCCGGAATCGGGCGCGGTCCGACGAGGCTCATCTCGCCGCGCAGGATGTTGATGAACTGCGGTAGTTTATCCACGCCCAAGCGGTACAGCGGTTTCGCAAAACGATGGTCTTGGGTCTTGTGTTCCGGATCAGCCAAGTGCGTGCGAAATTTCCACGTGGTAAATTGCTTGCCGCCCGCGCCCAGCACATAGTACGGTTCAAACACCGAACCGCGCGCCGCGAGCCGCACTAGAATCATCGTGAGCAAAAGAATCGGACTCGTCACGATCAGCGCCACAAAACTGAAACCCAGGTCGAGCGTTAGTTTCATCAACGCGTCCACGCCCGTAATGCGATTTTTTTCGAGCGAGAGAAGCGGCACAAATCCGTCATGGCTCAACGATACGCCGGTCGCCAGCAATTCATAAAAACCAGGGGAGAGTTTGATCTGCAACCCATCCAACTCGGATGCACTGCGCGTGATAATCTCCATGAAACTTTCCCACGCAATCGCGCCTTGCACCACAATTGCTTCGGTCGCGCGAGTTTCCGCCGCCACGCGCGCCAACGCGGACGGCCGATCCAGCACGCGCAAGTCATCCAGCACACGCGATTCGGATGGCAAAAAATCATCGAGAAAGCCGACCACCTCAACGCCCGATTGCGTCACTGGCATCAGTTGGCGCGCAATCGCTTTGGCGTGTTCATTCGCGCCGACAATGATCGCGCGCGTGAGAAAACTGCCGCGCCGCCGCGATACCTGCACAATGCGGCGCACGCTAAACCGTTCGCCGCTCACAAAAAAAATCGTCAATACCCAGGAAAACATGAGCCAACTGCGCGAGACACTCAAATTTGGCTCGATGAAACTCAGGACGATTAAAATCAAAATGCCCATCGAACACGCGGCAATGATTTTGCTGTATTCTTGCAAACCGATCAACAAATAGCGCGGATCGTACAGACGATTAACCGCGAACAGGATCAGCCACAGCGGAATCGCAAACGGGATGACGAGCGCGTAGCGTTCGGTGATTGGTACGAGTCGCTCGATCAGCGGCAACCAATCGAGCGAATAACGGACGGTGTATGCCACCGTCAGCCCAATGTAGATCGTCGCGGCATCAGCAATCAACCACAAGGCGATCAGATAGAACGATTCTCTACGCGACATGCGTACTCTCCGCAATTCGCAACCCGGCATTCACCAGCACGCGCGCGCCTTCGCTTTCAAAACGAAAATCCATCAACTTGAGTCCTTTGGCTTCCAACGCTTGCGCGACGGCGTTCTGTTGCGGCGGCTCGCAATAGATCATCAAAAAGCCGCCCCCACCCGCGCCCGTCACCTTGCCGCCTAGCGCGCCGTGTTCCAACGCGAGCGTGTAACATTCATCAATCAGCGGATTCGTCACCCCTTTCGCGAATCGCTTTTTATTCTGCCACGCCGCGTCGAGCATTTTACCAAACTGGGTGAGATCGCCGCGTTCCAAAATCTCTTTGACTTGGAACGCCATCGCTTTGACGGCGTGCAACGCATCAATCACGGCGGGGTCGCGTTGCTCCGACGATTTTTTTTGTTCGCTCAAGATCGCCGCCGCCTGCCGCGTCGCGCCGGTATAGAACAAGAGCGTGTTACGCTCCAATTCTTTGCGCGTTGCCGAAGCGATCTTTAACGGCTCAACGGTGACGCCGTCCGCCGAAAATTGCATGAGGTTCAGATCGCCAAATGCGGCGGCATATTGATCCTGCTTACCAATCGGCATGCCCATTTTTTCGATTTCGATCTGGCACGCGAGTTCTGCGATCTGATGTTTCGATAAAAACAAACCGCGCGCCGCCGTCAACGCTTTGACGATCGCAACCGCAACGGTGCTGGACGAACCCAGCCCGGTGCCTGGTGGAATCTCGGACGCAAGAAACATGGACACGCCGCGCGTCAAACCAAAATGATTCAGGATCGCGCGCGGCAAACTCAGGTCGCCGTCAAACAACATCGGCGCGTCCGCGTCATGCCGATAAAACGTGCGATAGTCCGACGACGTGATTTGGATCGTGTCGTCGGCGTTGACGTTGATGAACACGTAAAAGTATTTATCAATCGTCGTGTTAATGACCGCGCCGCCATGTTGCAAATAGTACGCGGGCAGATCGGTGCCGCCACCGGCAAAACTAATACGGACAGGCGCGCGAGTGATTAGCATAATGACCTCAAACGGTGCATGCGACGCGGATGGTGCCCATCGCTTTCATTTCGCGTTCGGCATCACTGTAATAATCGCGCAGGTCCGGTTGCTCTTGCGCCCACGCAATATATTCTTCGACGATGGCGTCGAGCGACACTTGCGGCTCCCAGCCCAACGCGCGCAATTTGCCAATGTCGGAAATAATGTGGCGCGTGTCGCCAAACCGAAATTCACTGGGGATCAGCGGTTCGATTGGCTTGCCCAGTTTGCGCGCGATCAGCCGCGCGTAATTTTCCACCGTGATCGCGCGCCCGCCACCGACATTAAAGACCTGGAAATCCGCGCGCGGGTCCATCATCACCAGCACATTCGCGCGCGCAACATCATGCACCGATACGTAATCGCGCAATTGACCGCCGTCTTCATAACACACCGGCGCGCGATCGGCTAACAACCGCGTGGAAAAAATGCGGAGCACGCCGGAATACGCATTGCGAAACGATTGGCGCGGACCTTGCGTGATCGAAAAACGCAAGGCGACGCTGGGGATATTATAGCGGCGTCCGAAATTGAGCGCGAGCATTTCCTGGGTGTATTTCGACATGGCATATTGGTTGTGTGGGGTGATGTGCGCTTCATCCGTCAAGAGCGGTTTCATCGCATTGCCGCACACTGGGCAACGTGGTTCCCAATCACATGCCATCAATTGCTCCGGTGGACGTAGAGACGGAAACTGCACGCCATCGGTCGGGCACTCGTATTTGCCTTCGCCATAAGCCGATTGGGAGCTAGCCACGACAATTTTCTGCACCGCGAGTTTTTTCTCGACGATAATTTCATACATCAGCGCCGTGCCGACTGTGTTGACGTGAAAAAATTTGGAAAAGTCGGTGAGGTAATCTTGGTACGCGGCAAAATGAAACACCGCGTCAATGCCTTCCAGGGCGCGCTCCCATGCCGCGCGATCGCGCACATCGCCTAAAACAAATTCGACATCCGAAGGCACATAGTCAGGCAGTAACCCATCCAGATGCACCGGGGGGGTCAGTCCATCCAGAATGCGCACCGTATGACCTTGTTGCAGTAACAAATCAACCGTATGCGAGCCAATAAAGCCCGCGCCACCAGTTACCAGAATTCGCATTAGTGGTTTCTTCCTGTCAGGACGACCCACGCCGTCTTGAAAAGTATTTTGCAATCGAGCCACAGCGACCAACGCTCAATATATTCAAAATCGAGCCGCAACCATTCATCCCACACGGTGGGCTTGCCGCTCACCTGCCACAACGAAGTCATGCCGGGTTTGACCGCGAGTTTACGCTTTTGCCAATCTTGAAAATGCACGTACTCGGACTGCAACGGCGGTCGCGGGCCAACCATGCTCATATCGCCTTTGAGCACACTCCAGAGTTGCGGCAATTCGTCGAGACTGTATTTGCGGAGGATACGCCCGACCGAGGTAATGCGCGGATCGTCTTTGATTTTGAAAACGGGTCCGCCGTTCATTTCGTTGCGGTGCAATAAATCTTGCTTGAGTCTATCCGCATTTTGCACCATGGTGCGAAACTTGTGACCTACGAAGGGTCGCCCGTTGTGTCCGACCACTTTCCAATCGTACAAAATCGGACTGCCATCCGAGAAATAAATGGCGAGCGCGATCACTAGTAATATCGGCGAGAGGATAATCAGCAACCCCGCCGACAAGATCACATCCAAACCACGCTTGAGCGCCAGTTGAACTCGACGCGACAACGACGCCTCCGCCGTGCTAGGTCCCAACAGATTTAGAGACTCGTTCTGTTGCTATCCCATTGATGATTTTGCCAATTTCGATCATGCGCGCCGACCACGAATACTGCCGCGCCAATGCCATGCGCGCCGACACACGCGCCGGGTCTTCGCGTTGCGTCGCGTCCAGCGCGGCGACAAAGTCATCCACGGTGTCTGCAGGATAAAAGAAATCGCGAAATTCCGCAAGTGTTGGCAAATTCGCGGCGACGACTGGTTTGCCTGCGGCAAGATATTCGAAAAATTTCATCGGCAGACTGCCGCGCGTGGATTCATTTTGATTGAACGGAATCAGGCAGACATCAAACGCTTTGACATAGCGCGGCAATTCAGCGTGGGCGCGCTCGCCGAGCAAAAAGATATTGGGTTGCGCGCGCAGTTTCGCAACATCGGTGGATGGATCGCCGCGGCCCACCGGACCGATCAACACAAACGGCAGATCGATTTTTTTCTGCGCGACCGCGCACAGTAAATCCACATTGAGTTTATACGCCGAAATGTTGCCAATGTAACCTGCCATCGGATGCGGCAAATCTTTCAAATCATCCGGTGTCGGCAGAGTGTCGTCGCGCGCGAGCGCAAACAGATCGGTATCCGCCACATTCGGCAGATAAAAGGTGTTCGCGTTGAACACGCGCTTGTCCGCATACAGCGTTGCCGAGGTGGTCAAGACGACATCGGCAAGCTTGAGCAATTGCTGTTCCCACGCTTCGACCTGACGCGCTGGCACATTTGGATTCGCGGCGTGATAATCTACGCAATGATAAACGACCAGTTTTTCGTTTAACCGTCCGGCCAAACCAACAAGCGACGGCAAAAACAACCATAAAATCGGTTGGGAGTTCTTGGGTAACGCCAGGCGAATTTGTTGCGCGAGCAAATTAGTATTCAACTCGCGCGCGCGTTCATTGCCGTAAATCGGCACGACAAAGGGCGCTAGCACCGTCAAGTGATCGTTGATGAAACGCACACCGCCCGCAATGCGGCGCAAGCGGCGCGCAATTTTGCGCCAATCGCGCGCGGCGGGTGTGCGCCCGCCAACTGTATCCACAAACAGAACGTGATTCTCTTTTGACAAACGCGCGGCAAGATGATGGCAGTTGAGCCGATTGCTCCAATCCCATTCGCCATTCGCCAAAATCACAATCGTCTCACCGCGCAAATTGGTATCGGTCATTTTGTTTCTAGCACGCGTTGAAAAACGCTGACCAAGTCTTGAGTCACGCCTGCCCAGGTGCGATTTTGGATCGTCTGCGGGGCACGTTCGCCCAGTGCGCGCGTTTCGTCCATGCGAGTGAGCATATCGCGCATCCCGCGCGCGAGCGCGTCCGCGTCTACATCAACCAAATAGCCGTTGAGCCCAGGTTGAATCAGATCAATCACGCCGCCGGATCGAGTTGCTAGCACTGCTTTATGCGCCGCCATCGCTTCCAGCACGACAATGCCAAATGGTTCCAACCGCGATGATAGCACAAAAAACTCGCAACCCCAAAACAAGGCAATCGTCTTGGCGCGGTCAGCAAAGCCCAGCAAGACCACCCGCGCGCGCAGATGCAATTCATCAATCAATTTTTCCAACGCGGCGCGCTCATCGCCGTCGCCGGCAATCAACAACCGCACGCGTGGAAAATCGGCGGCAAGCGTCGCAAACGCGCGAATCAACAGATCGAATCCTTTTTTGTGAACGAGGCGTCCCATTGCCAAAAGGTAGGGCGCATTTCCCATTTGCGAAAAATCGGGCGTGGCAAATTCCGCCGGATCGAATCCATCCGCCACCACGCCGACAAACGCGCGGGGCGCTACGTGTATCAGAAACGGCGCGGCGTCGCGTTGTACATACGACGAGCAAAAAATCGCGGCATCGGCGCGCGCAAACAAACGCGGCAACATCCAACGTTGCAAACGCGAGCGTTTTGGAATCCCTTGAATATCATTGCCGCGCGCCGATGTCACTAGTTTGAAACGCCAGAGATAATGCAAAATCAAAACATACAACGCGTTAATGCTCAAGAAATTTAGATAAACAATCTCGGGTTTGAACGTGCGCAAAATACGCCACATGCCGATCAAGGTTTGCGCGGCGCGCAAGGGCAGTGACCACAACGGGCGCCGCCCCCAGGGCAAACGATAGACAGGGATGCCATCGAGTTCTCCAACCGCCAACACATTGCCGGGCGGCAGTGAACTTAGAATCGTTACCGTGTGCCCCGTCTGCGCAAGGTTGAGCGCAATGTTGCGCACCGCCGTCTGCACCCCGCCCACGGTCGGCGCATAGTCGCTGGAAACAATTGCAATTTTCAATGCGCCGCCTTGCCTTCGCGCGCGCCGATTACGACGAGGTTAATACTGGCATCCACGTGATCCAGCGTCACACAAAAATCCTTGGCCGAAAATTGGCTCGTGTTCAATTCGATCGCGTGCGGTTGCACCGGTCGCGCCAAACGCTGCTTGAGCTGACGCAACCCGGCATACGCCGCCCGCGGCAGAATCATCCGCGCGATCATTTTTGGATACGCGATCAAGGGATTTTGTTTGACGCGCCGTTTTTCAATATCCAGGATCACAGGAACCGCGGTGATGCCACACAGATCAATCTGCGCGAAAACCAGGTTGACCGTCTGCGCCAAAGCGCGCGCGTCGTATTCGCGCAAATGAAAATGATTCCACGGTTTTTGAAAGGGCAACAAACGCAACAAACGATTCGGCGTCGAAATGATTGGCGTGCCGTCAGGCGTACAGACGCGTTTGATTTCGCGCAAATAGAATAGCACATCGGGAATATGCTCAATCACCTCAAATGAAACGACGGTGTCAAAACTGGCAGGCGCAAACGGCAATGCCTGCGCGTCGCAGACCACATGCGCCAAGTTGGCGCGGCTATATTTGGCGCGCGCATGCGCCACCGCCTCGAAATCATAATCCGCGGCGACGACCAACCGCGCGACCTGCGCTAAATTAGCACTGCCATAACCCTCACCGCAACCCAGGTCAAGCACATTTTTCTGCGTGCACGCTTGCGCCGCGAAATCATACAACGCCACGTGTTTCAAATAAACCAGGTAATCTTCAAGCGTCTGCGCGTGATGCGCCGGCAGAGCGCGTTCTTTAGTATTTGGCAACATCGTTGGCAATGTTATCCCTCCGCCTTGGACAGCACGGCTTGCCCAACCGCATGTCCGCGCCACTTGTCCCACAGATAAAATCCCAATACCGCGCTAAACAAAACATACGAAAGCACAATCATTTGCGATGAACCATACGCGCCGGTGAGTAAACGCAAATCAGGAATGCCGTAGCGCGTAAACCCAGTGCGCGTTGAAGCCGCATACACGAACGCGACCCACGCGCTCAATCCCCAGACCGTCATCAACCGCGCCCCGCGCGTCCAATCGGTAAGCAAGAGCAAGCCGATCGTCGCAATGGCAAGATGCACGGGGTCCATATCCGGTGTCCACAAAATTCCCGCCGCCGTCGCCAGCGCAATCGTTTCAAACAGATCGATCCGTTTGAACCAGAACAAGGCATAGATCGCCAGCAAGGCAAGTGTCACAACGAGCAGTAACACATTCTTATCGAACAACCCCGCGGCATTGAGTAATGCCGCCGGCGCAATGTGCATTGGGGTAGCCGTGCGACCCGCGCGAAATTGATAGACGTAGAGCCAGTCCGGAAACCACAACGCGTGCGCGCACGCCACCACCGCGCCAAACAGAATGCCGTATTTGATGAACGCACGCCAATCCGGCGAGACGAATAACATGAGCGGCAATAGATAAAACACGCTTAACCATTTGAACGCGGCAAGGAGCGCGGCGAGACTGATCACCAACACCGCGCGCGATACGGCAAGGGTAACGTGTGAAAACTGGAAACGCAAAGCGTAATCGAAAGGTTTGAGCAACAATATAAAAATCAAAAACGTGAGCGTGAGCAACAACGTCTTGTCCTGCGGAACCAATACGAGATCATACAGCGTCAGTGGACCCAAAGCATAGAAAACCTGAAACGACAATTTCAATTTAGAGTGCCGAAGCAACACGCCCAACAAAATAATGTTCAGCACGTCGAACAGCGCAAATAAAATTTGAATCGCGCGCGGATCATTCCACACCGCCACCGTTGCCACATAGATCGCCAATTCGAGCGGCGCCATATCCGCGCGAAATTCACCCGACTGCCCGCTCGCCCATAACGCATACGGATTTTGCCCATGCAACACGGCTTGCGCGGGCCAATAATAATTCCGCAGATCGGCTTGATTATAAAAAAAGCCAACCTTGGATTCTAATGGCCCGGGAAAAATAAAAAACAGCCGGACGAGCAACCCTGCCACCACCAACAACCAGGTCGTTCGATTCAAACAATCACCCTTGGAATGCTCGCCGAGCATTGCCGATTCAGATATGCTACGATCGAGCATCAGCCATCAAGATTTTTTAGGACTCCCTTGGCGCCCTATCCAAATTCAACCGCGTCAACGTATTTTTGATCAACAACCGATTCGATACTCATTGCATTGAAAAAATCACCAAATCTATGCGGCGCTTTGCGCTGACATACATTCGGCGTACACACGCTCCATGCCTGCCACCATCGCTTGAATACTAAACCGTCCGCTAATTTTTTGGCGTGCCGCTGTTCCCATCTGTTGCGCCAGTGTTGGATCGTTCAACACACGCAACGTTTCACGCCCCAAAGCCGCGTTATCGCCGCGCGCAATCAGAATCCCATCACGCTGGGTCGCGGCGTCAATCAACGTCGAATTTGCGCCCACATCGGAAACGATGACCGGCTTGCCGCATGCCATCGCTTCGGCAATCGTCAGATCGTAACCATCCGTGCGCAAAGTCGGATCGATAAAAATATCGCAGGCATTGAAATACCGCGCGCATGCCGCAAGCGATTGCGATCCGACAAAACGTACACGCGCCGCCACGCCAAGATCGCGGGCTAGTTTTTCCAACGCGGCGCGATAATCGCCATCGCCAACGACGACGAGCGTCGCCGCAATTTTTTCCAACACACGCGGCATGACCGCAATCGCATTCTGCACACCCTTGTCTTTTTGCAATCGCGCGAGCGCAAGAATCAGTTTTTCGTCCGTGCCGATTTTTAATTCTGCGCGCAGGGCACCCAGATCGTCTCGCGGCGCGAACAAGGTTGTATCAATGCCATTATACACCTTGCGGATTTTTGCTTCCGCCACTTGATACAACTGTTGATATTTCAACACGTCGGCGTCGCTCGTCGCAATGACCACCGTCGAGCCGCGGATGAACGCGCGGTCGCGCGCGAGATAATTCCAGCTCATCCGCGCCGCGACCGCACCAAAGCGCGCCATGCCCAACGGGTTGGTCAACGCAAAATCCGTATGCCAGCTCGTCGTCAAAACATCCAGGTGCGTGCCATGCAGTGACGTAATCAATGGCAAACGATATTTACGCGGCAATCCATTTTGATACACGCCGTATGCGCCAACACTTTGACTGTGCAACAAATCAAAGAGCCCGCTGGTATGAAGCGCAACGAATTTCTGCGCGGAGGCTTGCCAATAGTTTGACGAATATCGGCCAACCGATGTGCCACGCAAATAATGGATGGCAACACCGTCCTGGTTTTCAAACTCGACGCCATCCGCGCGTCCGCTCGTGATGACCGTAACCTGATGTCCGCGCTGAGCCAGTCCTGCACTCAACGTCTGCACATGGTCTTGCATTCCACCGGCTGAATGAGCCGGCATGATGCGCGAGAACATGCAAATTTTCACGGCATCGTCTCCGGTTTGGCGCGACGCAAAAATCCACGCGCGAAATTCCACAGCATTTGGCTTTCCGGCACGTGAGTCCACTTGCTCAAGATGAGATAGATACTGCCGCCTAGCATAGCAAGCGCAACTCCTGTAACCCAGGCACTCCAAGTTTCAGCACGCGGATGCAACAGCCAGAACGTACTGGCGACTGCGCCGGTACTTACAACGGCAAGGATCATACAGCGCACAAGAAAACAAAGCAAGGTGCGACCATGGATGCCCTGGACACTCCGCGTCAGTAACCCGATCAACAACAACACGCCCAAGCCGGTCGTCAACGACGTGGAAAGCGCAATCCCCGCATAAGCCATGGTGGGAATCAAAAGCACATTGAGCGTAATATGCAAGACCACCATCAACGCGCCAATGATCATCGGCGTGCGCCCTTTGGACAGCGCGTAAAATGCCGGTTGCAGGACATTCAGCATTGCCGTCGCGATCAAACCAATGGCGTACATCGTCAGCGCTTGCGCGGTGGCATCAACAGCCTGAAGGTCAAAGCGTCCCCGCCCCAACAACAAGCCCACAACCGGATTAGCAAAGGCGATCAGCAAGAGCGTGAATGGCGCAAGCACAAAAATCAGAATCCGCAACGCGGTATTGATCGTGCGCGCCGTACTGGTCAAATCCTGGGTCGCCGCCATGCGACTGAGCGCGGGAAACACGGCCACACCCAAACTAATCCCCAATGAATAGAACGCACCCAGGATCGTATTCGCATATGATAATGCGCCGATACTCCCGGTTGGCAAAGCCGCCGCCATGCCGGTGTCAATCGCCAAGTTGATCTGGCTCAGAATCGCGAGAACCGTGACCGGCAAAAACGCCCACCCAACTTGACGCAATTCGGGCATCCGCCAATCAATTTTGAAATAATACCGGGCGCGCTCACGGTACAATTCAAACGTTTGAATCAGCACCTGTAACAAAACACCCAAGGTAAACCCGAATGCTACCGCGTAAATGCCAAGCCAGGGTGCCAAGATCAACACGGTAACGATAATTCCAAAATTAAGCGCAATGAAAATTAGCGCGCGGCCCACAAAGCGATCGAGCGAGTTGAGCACCGCCATCAACATATTCAGCAACGCACCCAGCACCAACGTGGGCATCATGATCACGAGCAAGCGCGCGGCGAGCGCTTGGGTGGACGCGGGCAAGCCCATGCCAAACGAGGCAATGATCGGCAAGGCAAATACCATGCCCAGCACAGTTAGAATTCCCGTCACGCTCAAGACCACATTCGTAATCACGCTCGCCACATACCAGAATTCGTCACGCCGACCGGCCGAAATATATTTTCCAAACAGTGGCATGACCGCGGCGGTGATCGTACTTCCCGCGACGATATTGTTAATGATCGTCGGCACAAGATACGCCAATTTGTACGCGTCAATTTCAGCGGACAAGCCGAACTGCGCGCTCACCACCATCTCCCGCACCAAGCCGCTCGCTTGCCCAAGCGCAAAGCCAAACGCGGTCAAGGTTGCAAAGGACAAGACCCGGTTCAACGCAGTCCCCGTTTTGGAATTTTCACTTTCCGGCTTGATCCCATTGGTCTCGGTCATCATAATCTTTCGGTCGAAGCATCCACCTGATTCACGCGCGCAAAAACCAAGCCAATTAACACGCCAAGCAACAGACCATTTTGATCCGTCGTCAAGCCAACGACCGTGAGACTGCCGCAAAAGACAGCAACCAGGGCGGCAAATATGCCCGCCTCGCGCGCAGGCATCGTTGCCGTCCGCGCATTGCGGTACGCGCGCCCAAGCACAACGGCGATAAACCCCAGCAACCCAACGCAACCGACGATTCCAGTTTCGACGAGTGCGGCAACATAGGCGCTCTCCGCCGTGGGCAAGTTAAACACAAACGCGCCGCCATTTAGACTGGGCAGAATCGGCACCAGGAACAGCGCATTGTTCAAGCCAAAACCAAACCAGGGTCGTTGCGGTACGTTCGCGAGTAAATGCAACCAAATCGCCGTGCGCCCCGTTGCCGAAAGCGCGCCCGCTTCGCGCTGAACTAGAAACACAACCCGCTGAACAATGGCGTCGGAGAATGGCACCGCAATCACAGCCGCGATGATCAAAACTAGCCCACCGACTACCAGCGTGCGCGATGACAGACGCGGGAGATAGATCGAACCTAGCGCGATCATGCCCCCCGCCAACGCAATCGCACCCGACCCTTTGAGCGTTTGCAACAACACCGCGCCCAGAAATCCCGCGCTACCAAACAAAATCACAAACGACAAACTCGCCATTGCAAGTTGCGGCTTGGCTTCAAACTGGGATTTGCGCCTACCCAGCAACAACCCCACCACAAGCACGGTCACAGCCGCAACAAAAATCGCAAAATCAATATCATTAATAAATGTGCCAAACGGTAACACGCGATTGTCAAGCACCCAATTGAACGAGACGTCGAATAATTTTTCGTGGAGCAAGTTCGGCTGAAAAAAAATCTCGCTCACCGGCAATTGCAATGCCGCAATGACATTCGGCAAACTCGCCGCCGCTTCCAATGCGCCCAGGATCGCTTCGCCGACTCCGGCAACAATCAGTACCGCAATCATTTGCGCGCGCAAGCGTTCCGTTCGTACGATTTCGCCAATGACCAATGCCGTCGCAAATATGGGCAACCAATCGTACAGCCCTTTCAGCGCACTATAGTGGTTCACTGCGGTTGGCACGGCGGCGAGCGCGGCAAGCATGAACAGCACGGCCGGAGCCAACCAGGTCAGCACCCGCAGGCGCTTGAGCATAGCGCGCCAACTCTGCGCGCCCAACACGCGTACGGTGGCCGCCACAACAAACACCAGCGCGCCCCGCATACTCAACGCGCCAGCGAATGGAAAATAAATTTGCAATGGGATCAACGCGGCAAGCGTGAGCGCAACCAACGGCAATGGCAATAGGAAAGCCGCGACAAAAAAAATCAGCGTGACGCTGACCGCGATCAACGACGCTTGACTGCCTACTGCGGTAAATACGCCCAAGCCCATCGCGATCAACCCGCACAAAATAAAAACGGCGCGTGCGCGCATGGCGTCCGTAACCCGAACCGGCATCGCGGCATTCATGGCGCGCTTACCGCCGCGAGACGATGCGCGACAAGTTGCAACTGGTCTGCGTGGGTCTCATATTGTAACGCCAACACATAATTTGCTTTAGCTTCACTCCAACGATTGGTGCGCGCGTAAAATTCGGCACGCTCAAACAGCAAGAGCGGATCATGCGGATTTTTTTCCAAACCGGCGCGATACCATGCCTCCGCGCCCTGCGGATCGTTGTGCCAGCGTTCCGCGTTTTGCGCCAGCAGTACAAACGCCGACACCGCCCAGGGTGAATCGGTGACCACTTGTTTTAACAGCGCATCCGCGTCCCCATGAACCGGTGCGGCTGGTTCGAGCCACACCCGCGCCAAGCCCGTGCGTGGCCGCGCATCCAGCGGCGCGACCCGGATCGCGCGATTGTAATACTCGATTGCCCCGGCATAATCGCCGCGCGCGGCTAGAATTTCGCCGTGACGCGTCAACGCTGTCGAGAGAAATTCCTGGTCATGCGTCAGGTCGGCGGCGCGATTCAATTCCTGGATCGCTTCGATATTAGCCACTGATTGTTGGCTCAACGCGTCGCCGAGAACGAAATGCGCGTCTGCACTCGCGGGCGCAATGCCCACTGCGATGCGCGCCCATTGTTCCGCCGCGCCCCAGTCATGTTGAAAACTTGCCCGATGCGCTTGCTGAATAAAATACTCGAATGCGCCCGCCGCGCGCCAAGCCGCCCAGGCGGCGTCCTGGTTGCCCATTTGCCACGCGGCGTTGCCTGCCCAGAATTGCGCGATGAAATCAGACGGCGGATCAATCTGGGTTGCGCGCAGAGCGTCCCCGCCTGCCAACGCCGCGCGCATTTGCGCGAGCGCGATCCAGCCGCTTGCCACAAACGCGCGCGCCGATCCGAGTTGCGCGTCCGCGGCAGACAAAGCATCGGCGCGCGCGGGCGCATCCATTGGCAGAGACGCGGCGCGCGCCAAATTGAGATTAGCCAGATTGAGCAACCACGCGCTCGCGGCTTGCGGCAAAATCAGCGCGGTGATCGCCACCGCGCCGATGAGGATAATTCCAGTTACACGTTTTGAGCCAAGCATAAAAATCTCACCGCACAAACACGCAGAGAAAATTTTCTGGTTTTTCTTCGCGGCTCGGTGTGCGGTTCATTTCTTTTGCAACACCCATTCGAGCGCGAATGCGCCGATAACGCCAATCAGCAAACCAAATGCCGCGCCGAGTAAAAGATTTTGCGCGAACTTCGGCGCGACGGGCGCGGTCGGTTGCGTTGCCAGGATCGTCGTGGGGCGAAGCGTGCTGTCAGCCAAAATTGCATCGGTTTGGTATGCGCGCGCAAAATCAAGATACACTGAATCAGCCAGATCGCGGTCGCGCGAAAGTTGCGTCAACGCTTTGCGTTTGTCGGCGGAGAGCGGCGGCGGCGCGGCAGGGTCATAGTCGGTAATTTTATTATCGGACAAGAAATTATCCAGCGCGAGTTGCGCCGCATCGAGTTTAGCTTTAGCCAGCGCGGCATCGCTACCCGATGGCGCAATCAAGCGCGCGATGCGTTCAGCGCCGAGTTGGACATACTGGTTCGCGGCATCCATCGCTTGCTTGGGATCACCCGCGCGCGCGCTGATATGGATGAGTGCGCGATCGGTGCCATCAGCCGAAAGCGTAAACGCGGCGGCGGGCTTGACTGCGCCGATCACGTCTGCGCCTTGCAGGATTGCCACGTAATAGGTCGGCGTAAAGGCGGTAGGCAAATGTTGCGGCGAATCCACCATTAAATAGTACGGCGGCAACTGGTTTGACAGCGAAATTGAAACAGTGCTAGGCGCAAGCGCAAGCGTCGCGGTTGCTTCGTATGTTGGCTTGATCAGAAAAGTTGCGCCAGCCGCGCCCAACACAGCAAGCGCAAGCATGGCAACCACCATGAGCCAACGGCGGATCAGCACATCGAGAAAAGCACGCAGGTCAGTCATTTGTAACTCGGTTGTAATCCCAAACGGTATAATCAAATTGTTTTGGGAATTTGATCAAGCGATTAATTTACGGACAGACTTGGAACCCAGCGGCAGGTCCGCCACTTTGATCGGGTTTGATGAATTCACTTTCTTGCTTACTGTTGGGATCAACCTGGAACACCCGCGCAAAAAACGCAAGGCAATCGCCGGGACCGGTGACTTTCCAATTATCGGATGAGACCAATTCACTCGCGCCGGGCGGAATTGAGCTATCGAGTGGCGTCGTATCGCCGAATGAATTGCGTTTGTCCGGCTCAAAGATGCGAACGCGCCAACGGAAACCCTGTTGCGTGCCAGTCGTGTTCAAAAACGAGACGATGAATTTGACGCCCTGACCGCGCTTGGGTGCGGTTGGGTCAACCCGAATGGCGGTTGCCCAGACGCCCGGCGGCGCGTTAATCGTTGGCGTAGCAGGAACTTTGGTCGGCGGACGTTTGGTCGCAGTCGCGTTCGAGGTGGGTTCGGCAGGCGCGAGCGTTGGCAGTGTGCCAAGCGGCGGGATGCCGACAGCCAGGGTTGGCACAACCGTTGGTTCTGCCGCGGCTGGCGTGACGGTGATCGAAACAATCGCGGGATCGCTTGCGGCATTCGAAGCGTTATACGCGCGGACGGAAAGGGTATGCACACCTGCCGTGGCTTTCCAAGTTTGAATGACCGGGAACGATTTTTGACCTTGCAAAACCGGCGGCGTGTCGGTGCGCACAGTTGCGCCATCCACCGCGAGTTCGACCCGGACGATGCCAGCAGAATCAGTGCTAGTCGAAGTGACGGACACAGTATCGCCATCGCGGAATTGACTGCCCGCGGTCGGCGCGGTAATCGTTACCTGTGGTTTGGTGGCTTGCGCCAGTCCGAGCGTAGATAAATCGCACGCCAGCATACCGAGACTGGCAACGGTGAGCCAAGTCGCAAATGCTTTGAATAAACGAGAGCGCATAGATCATCTCCTCTTGACGAACCGAGCGCACCGGTCTAGCGCGCGTCTAGGAATATAGCATACATCATTGCGGTGAGCAAATTGCCAAACGCCAAGGCAATAAATCTCGAACGCTTGCGTGAATAAATTCAACCGGTTCTGCGTTGCTCTATGTGGCGGTGTTTTTTTGCAAGATTTGCTAATGAGGATATAATCCAAGCGTTCGGGTGTGATGTGCCGTTGTTCGCATCAAGGTTCTGCCGCCAAGTCGCAAGTCCCGCTGGGAACGCTCGTGCCACGGTCTTGACTTGGCTATTTTTATGCAACCCAAATTTCAGATAAGGAGTCCGCAATGGAAAAACCATTGGCCCCCATGTTCGACCCGTCCCATGACGTGTATCAGTACGAAGGACGCGCGCTAGACGCGATTTTTAAACCTAAAAATGTTGCTGTGATCGGCGCAACCGAAAATGCCGGTTCGGTTGGGCGCACCGTCTTGTGGAATTTGATCAGCAATCCATTTGGCGGCACCGTCTTTCCCGTCAATCCCAAACGCCCCGGCGTGCTTGGCATCAAGGCATATCCCACGATCAAAGACGTGCCAGAAAAAGTAGACCTCGCCGTGGTCGTGACCCCGCCGCCGTCCATCCCAGGCATCATCAAAGATTGCGTGGACTTGGGCATTCCTGGTGCGATCATCATTTCTGCCGGTTTCAAGGAAATTGGACCGCAAGGCGCAGAGCTCGAACGCCAGGTCTTGGAAAATGCGCGGCGCGGCAACATGCGCATCATTGGACCCAACTGCCTCGGCGTGATGAGTAGTGTCAGCGGCTTGAACGCGACCTTCGCCACCACCATGTCGCGCCCCGGCAACGTCGGCTTTATCAGTCAATCGGGCGCGCTCTGCACCGCCGTCCTCGACTGGAGCTTGAACGAAAACGTCGGCTTTAGCCATTTCGTTTCGGTTGGCTCGATGCTCGATGTGGACTGGGGCGATCTGATCTATTACCTGGGCGATGATCCGCACACGAATAGCATCGTGATTTACATGGAGTCCATCGGCAACGCGCGCTCGTTTCTCTCTGCCGCGCGCGAAGTTGCGCTGGTCAAACCAATCATCGTGATCAAACCCGGGCGCACCGAAGGCGCGGCAAAAGCGGCGGCGTCGCACACCGGCTCGCTCACCGGCTCGGACGAAGTGCTCGAAGTGGCATTCAAACGCAGCGGCGTGTTGCGCGTCAACAGCATTGGCGATTTGTTTGCGATGGCTGAAGTCTTGGCAAAGCAACCGCGCCCGCAAGGTCCGCATCTCACGATTGTCACCAACGCGGGTGGCCCCGGCGTATTGGCAACCGACGCGCTCATCTCCAGCGGCGGCGAGCTGACGCCGATTTCGGACGAAGCGATGCAAGAGTTTAACGGATTCTTGCCACCCGTGTGGAGCCACAATAATCCGGTAGACATTATCGGCGATGCAACACCCGAACGCTATGCCAAAGCGTTGGAGACGGCGGCAAAGGACCAGAATAGCGATGGCATGTTGGTCATTCTAACGCCCCAAGCCATGACCGACCCAACCCAGATCGCCGATCAATTGAAACCCTACGCCACCAGCACGGGCAAACCTGTACTCGCATCCTGGATGGGCGGCACCGAAGTCACCGCGGGCATTTCGATTTTGAATCACGCGAACATTCCCAATTTCCAATATCCGGACGATGCCGTGCGCATGTTCAGTTACATGTGGCAGTATTCGCAAAACCTAAAGAGCTTGTACGAAACGCCGATCCTGCCGCCCGAACACAACGATACCGCCACGACCTCGTTCGAGCAAGGCGAAAAGATCATCAACGCGGTGCGCGCCGAAGGCCGCACGATCCTCACCGAGTTTGAATCCAAGCAATTGCTAGCAACTTACGGCATTCCAATTGTGCAAACCGTGATCGCAACCACCGAAGCCGACGCCGTGAAAACCGCAAGCGAGATGGGCTACCCGGTCGTGCTGAAACTCTATTCGGAAACAATCACGCACAAGACTGATGTCGGCGGCGTGCAGTTGAACCTTAAAGACGAGTCCGCCGTCAAACGCGCGTTCAACGCGATCCAGGATTCCGTCGCGCAAAAAGTGGGCGCGCAACATTTCCAGGGCGTCACTGTGCAACAGATGATCAAGCTCGATGGATACGAACTCATCATCGGCAGTAGCATTGATCCGCAGTTTGGTCCCGTGCTGTTATTCGGCTTGGGCGGTCAGCTCGTCGAAGTGTTCAAGGATCGCGCGCTCGGCTTGCCGCCGTTGAACACCACCCTCGCGCGCCGCATGATCGAACGCACCAAAATCTACAAGGCATTGAAAGGCGTGCGCGGTCGTCCGCCCGTTGACCTTGCCGCGCTTGAGCAATTGCTCGTCCGCTTTAGCCAACTGGTTGCGGAGCAAAAATGGATCAAGGAAATTGACATCAATCCTTTGCTCGCGTCGCCGGAAAGTTTGATCGCGCTAGACGCGCGCGTCGTCGTGCAGGGCAACGACGTGACCGCCAAGCAATTACCCAAACTTTCGATCCGTCCGTATCCGGCGCAATACATCAAAGAATGGACCAGCAAGGATAACACGGCAGTCACCTTCCGCCCCATCCGCCCGGAAGACGAGCCGTTGCTGTACAAGTTCCACCAAACGCTCTCCGACCGCAGTGTGTATCTGCGTTATATGAGTCCAATGTTGTTGACCGAGCGCGTGGCGCACGAGCGTTTGTCGCGCGTCTGCTTTGCGGACTATGACCGCGAACTGCCGATGGTCGCAGAATGCGTCGATTGCAAAGACAACAGCCCGCAAATCATGGCGGTGGGTCGCTTGAGCAAACTCTACGGCACCAACGATGCGCGCTTTACGATCCTCGTCAACGATCAATTCCAGGGCAAAGGTCTGGGCAGACAAATGCTCAAACAATTGTTAGAGATCGGACGCAAGGAAAAATTAGAGCGCATCATCGCTAGTATTTCGACGGACAATACCGCGATGCAACACGTGTGTGAAGAGTTGGGCTTTGATCTGACCCCGCCGGACAAACAAGGGATTGTCAAAGCGGAAATAAAACTGTAAAATGATTGCCGCCGCCGCAGAGGGGGCGGCAATTTTATTCACACAAAGGAGCATACATGGAATACACTCACCTGGGACGGACCGGCGTCCAAGTCAGTCGGCTATGTCTCGGCACGATGAACTTTGGACCATTCACCTCCGAAGCCGACAGTTTCGCGATCATGGATCGCGCGCTCGAACTCGGCATTAACTTTTTCGACACAGCAAATGTCTATGGGCGCAAAAAAGGCGAAGGCGTCACCGAGCAAATAATCGGACGCTGGTTCGCGCAAGGCGGCGGCCGCCGCGAAAAAACCGTGATCGCCACCAAAGTCTACGGCGGCATGGGCGATTGGACGAACGAATCGAAATTGTCCGCGCTCCACATTCGCCGCGCGTGCGACGAATCTTTGCGCCGCTTGCAAACCGATCACATTGATCTCTACCAAATGCACCACATTGATCGCGCGACCCCCTGGGAAGAAATCTGGCAAGCACTGGATGTGCTGGTGCAACAAGGCAAGGTACTTTACGTCGGCAGTAGCAATTTTGCGGGCTGGCATATCGCGCAAGCGAACGAGATTGCGCGCCGCCGCAATTTTATGGGGCTGGTCTCGGAACAATCGCTGTACAATCTCACCGCGCGCACCATCGAACTTGAAGTCATCCCCGCCTGTCAAAACTATGGGTTGGGTTTAATTCCGTGGAGTCCGCTCGGCGGCGGCATCCTGGGCGGCGCATTACAAAAATTCAACGAGGGTCGCCGCGCCGAAGAGCAACGCCTGCAAGCCATTGCCAAGTATCGCCCGCAGTTGGAACAGTACGAAGCCCTCTGCGCCACACTCGGCGAACAACCCGCCGATGTGGCACTCGCCTGGCTCTTGAATAATCCGGTCGTCACCGCGCCGATCATCGGACCGCGCACGGCGGCGCAATTCACCGGCAGTCTGCGCGCGCTCGAAATCAAACTCGACGCCGCGACGCTCAAACGCCTCGACGAAATTTTCCCCGGTCCCGGCGGAGCCGCGCCGGAAGCGTATGCGTGGTAAGCGCGAAAGGTTGCGGATAAATTTATGACACAAACGTTTACTCCAACAACGCTTGCCGACGCGCTCGCACTCATGGCAGAACATCGCGCCAACGCACGCGTGATCAACGGCGGCACCGAACCAACGCCCAGCGCGCCCATCCTCATTGACCTGAGTCAGATTCCCAACCTGGCAACTATCCGCGAGGACGGCGATTACATTCGGCTGGGTGCAAGCGTCACGCACGCGCAAGTTATTGCATCCGAGTTGATGCAAGCGCGCGCCGTGCCGCTCGTCCGCGCCTGCGCGATGTTTAGTTCGGCGCAAGCGCGCGACCGTGGCACGCTTGCCGGAAACATTGCCACTGCCATCCCAACGAATCTCACGCTTGCACCATTATGGGCACTCGGCGCAGAAGTGAAACTCGCCAGTGTGCGCGGACAGCGCGTTGTCACGTTCAACGATTTTTTTCTAGGCATCGGTCAAACAGCCCAAGCCCCCGACGAATTGATCGTCGAGATCGCCATGTCAAAAATGTCGCTGAAAGACAAGGGTGCATTTCTTGCCACCGGTTGGTCGCCTGACGCCGCACAAGCGAATCTCACCTGCGCTGTCGTGATCGAATTTGAGGACGACGAAATCTCCAATGCCTGGATCAATCTCGGCGGCGTCGCGCCCAAGATCGTCAACGCCATTGACGCCGAACAAGCGCTCGTCGGCATGTGGCTCAGCGACGTGGTGATCGATCAAGCGGCGGAACTGGCAATGAATGCCGTGGTGCTCAATCCCGACAAATCCGAAACCGTGCGCGCACTCGTCACCCAGGCGTTGCACGCAATCGCCGCTCCAACATAAACGACCAAGTCTCCAAACCAGCCCCAAAGGAATCCAATGCCCGTACCTAAACGCAGTGACATCAAACCCGGTCTGCGCGTGCAGATCGTCGAAAAACAAAATCAGCCGACGGGTCAATTAACCGTCGGCATCGTCTCACGCATTTTGACAAGCAGTAGCACACATCCGCACGGCATCAAAGTCATGCTCGACGATGGCAAGGTTGGGCGCGTACAGGCAATCTTGCCCAACTAGACTTTTTCGCTTGGCGTAGGAATTCCCATTTGAAAACGAGCCGCTTACACCTTGCCTATTTCATTTCGCCGCACGGATTCGGACACGCGGCGCGCGCCGCCGCGGTGATGAACGCACTGTCCGCGCTCGACCCGGCGATCCATTTTGAAATTTTTACACGCGTGCCGCGCTGGTTCTTTGCCGATTCAGTCACCGCGTCGTTCACCTACCACGACACACTGACCGACATTGGCATGGCGCAAAGCGACGCGCTCCGCGAAAATGTCCCGCAAACGCTCCGCAACCTCAAAGCGTTTCTCCCGTTTCGCCGCGCGTTTGTCGCCGAACTTGCCGCGCGCGTTAAACAGTTGCAGTGCGCGCGCGTCCTCTGCGACATTGCACCGCTCGGCATCGCCGTTGCGCGCGCCGCCGCTGTGCCATCCATCCTCATCGAAAACTTTACCTGGGATTGGATCTATGCCGGTTATCGCGATGCGCGGCTCGCCAAGCCTAGCGCATACTTGCGCGCGATCTTCGCGCAAGCCAACGCGCACATTCAAACCAAGCCGGTATGCCGCTCTACGTCCGCCGATCTCGTCACCGCGCCGGTGAGCCGCGCACCGCGCATCGCCGCAAAAAAAATTCGCGCGCAACTCGGCATCCCGGCGCGCGCGAAAATTGTGTTGATCACGATGGGCGGCATGACCATGCAACATCCGTTTCTCGATCAGTTGCATGAATGGCACAGCATCTATTTTGTTGTGCCAGGCGCAACCCGCGCGCCGCAAACCAACGGCAATGTCATCCTACTTCCGCATCGCTCTACATTCTATCATCCCGATCTGATATATGCCAGCAATGTGGTCATTGGCAAAGCCGGGTATAGCACCGTTGCCGAAGCGTATCATGCTGGAATGCCGTTTGGCTATGTGCCGCGCGAAAAATTCCGCGAGTCGCCGACGATGGCGAAATTTATCATGTCTGAAATGCGCGGGATTGAAATTCCGGCGGCGCGCTTTGCCAGCGGCGCATGGCTCGCCGCGCTCCCGGCGCTACTTGCCCTCCCGCGCCTTGCACGCAACCACATCAACGGCGCGGAACAGATCGCGCACTGGTTTGATCAAACGCAACGCATCACTAGCCACTAGATCAAGCCAGAGCTAGATCACAACTTGCCCCGCTTCAATTTTCTCCTTTAATTTTTGCGCCGTCATTTGCTCCGTGACCAGCACAAAAACGAGCGGCTGGAAAAATTCAAACAACCCTAAACCGCGAAACATCTCCGCTTCCACTTCATTCAACTTGGAAGTCCAAATTAGCAACGCCGCCTTGCCCTGCGACAAGAGATAGGGTCCACCTTCAGCACGCAAACCATTCCGCATCGTTCCACGCATTGCGTTCGCGAGATTTTGAAAAGCCAACTGCCGCTCGGACAGCGGCTGATCCAGCCATTGTGCCGTCGCCTGCCAGACCTCGACATGCGCCATTCATTCCTCCGTCCCATATTGCCCTGCTTTAGAAAACTAATTGACACTCGCTTGGATATGTGCTACAGTCATTCCGTTCACTGTATTAATTGTAAAATAGGTTAAATTTCTTTCACCTTGCCGATGCCAACTTTGACCAGACCATTTGATCGTTCTGCCATTCGCGCGCTCTGCCGCAAACGCATCGCCGCCGCGCGCCCCGACATCCCCTATACCCTCGCTTTGGAAAATCAGGTTGTGCATCAAATCCTACACAACCTTGCCAGCGGACGCTATGAACGATTCGCCACGCATCGCGCACGGCGCGCCAATCTCGCGCTCGCCGATTACGCCGACAATGTGGTCTATTTCGTCTACCACGAATCGGCGCGAGTGCGCGCGCTAGCCGAGCATGACAAGCAAACCTGGGAACAGATCAACGCGTTACTCTATCGCCGCGCCTGCCACATGACGCAACGCCTCCGCCCTGGCATGAACAGCAACGCCGACGCGCTGGAATTTGCGCAACAGGCGTGCCTCATCATTTTCACGCAACCGTATCCGTTCGACGTTGCGTTTGAAGCGTGGGCAACCACCATTCTCAACAACTTGGTGCTGACACGCTACACCCGCTCGCGCGACGTGCTGAATCGCCCCACCGCACCGGAATCGCTGGATGCACCGCACGCGCAAGACGATGGTGCAATCGTTTTTCTCGGCGAACTCATCGCCGATCCCCAGTCACTCACCGCGTTCGAGAGCGTTGAAAACCAAACATTCTTGCTCACCGCGATTCAGCAACTCCATAGCCCCACTCAACGCGACATTATCATCAGCGCATTTTTGCATGGTCAGGACGACGCCCAGATTGCGCGCCGCTTGGGCAAAACACGCCAAGCCATCTACAACTTGCGCTTACGCGCGCTCGCCCGCCTGCACGAAATTTTGGCAAAAACTCAACGCAAGAAACAACGGTGAATTCCATTATTAAAGTAAGATCACCACACACCGGAGATTACCGATGAAACAAAAACATATCTACGCGCCAACCCAATCAAAACTTGCCCCAAAAAAAATAACCGCCCCTGCCGCACGTTGGCGCGATCTCGCGCAAGCCATTGCGCACGCCAATCCCGCCGCGCCAATCTCGCACGCCGAATGCCAAGCCACGTTTGATTTTTATCTCGATGCCGCGCGGCGCGGACAAGACGCGCCGAAACTCTATCCCGCAATCTGGAATCATTTGCAAACGTGCGCCGACTGTCACGCCGCCTACGCCGCGCTCTCCGACGATCTGACTGCCGAGCCGCCACCCACAGCAACCCTCGCACCCGCCTTGCCCTTTCCTATCGCCCGCGATCCGCACGCTCCCTGGTCTCAGCGTGTCCGCTCACGCATCGCGGGCGCGCCGCTCAACTTTGCTCTGATCATCCAGCCCACCCACCTCGCGCATTTGTTGTCACCCGCCGCCGCGCTCGCCCTGCGCGGCGAAGAATCGCCAACCGGCAGAACGCTCGTGCTATCCGATATTGTAACCCTCGACGAACGCCAAGTCGCCATAGAATTATGGCTGAGCCAGCCACCTACCACACCCAATTTTAGACTCGATGTCTTGCTTGATGCCTCAGAACCACTCCCCGAACCACTTTTGGCTACGCTTCAATGGAATCACCACCAATCTGCAAAACCAATTCATGCCGGAACCTGCCAGTTCGACGATATTCCATTAACCGACCTCGCTCACGCCGATCCGCTCCAGATCGAATTTCTAGCTGGATTATCCACTGACGAAAGCTAACGCCGTGTCCACCACCGCTTGGATCGCCGACGCGCGCGCCATTGTGCAACGCCTCGCCGAACGCGACCTGGTGCCGCTCGCCGCGCCCGCGCTCACCACCGCCGAACGTGACCGCTTTGCCGAGTGCGCCGACCTGGGCGACCTGGTTTTCAATTTGCAACACGATGCACTTGCCGCGCGCGATTCTGCGCCACGTCAAGCGTGGGCATCTGCGCGCATCGCATATGAATTGGCGCGCGCGTATGCCAACATAAAAGTTCAAGCCGAAACCGCGTTTATTCTAGCAGACATCCTCAACCTCTTTGGTGAATTTCACGATGCGCTCACCTTGTGCGATCAGCAACCGCGCGCCAGAATTCAAACCGCCTTCGCCGAAACGTTCCTCGGCGAATTAGCGCGCGCCAGCGCCAACCTCGCACTTGCGCGCGCCAACCCGTTGACGCCCGCCTTACGCGCGCAGTGCGATTGGATTGACGCGCGCATTCTGCGCGATCAAGGTCGCTACGATCACGCCGAAACTTTGTTGGCGCAAGCGCGGGACGCATTCCGCGAAGCTGGCGTGCCGCTGGACGCCGCGCGTTGCGAGCGCGAACTAGCGCACAGCTATTTGCTTCACTCGCACGGCGACGCGACGGCGTTGCTTGCGCGCGCGCGTGAAACATTTGCGGCGGCGCATTGCCTTACCGACATAGCGCTGTGCGATTTTCTCCGCGCCCAAGGGTTACAAAAACTCAATCGCAATGTTGAATCCATTGAATTGCTTCAACGCATCCGCGCGCAATTCAGCGCGCAGACCATGCACTTTCATACAGCGCGATGCGATATGGAACTCGGCATCAATCATTTGCATTTGAATCACTTTGACGCCGCGCTTCAAGCTCTGCACCAAGCGCGCGATTATTTTCTCGCACACAATATCCGCGTGTATATTTCCGCCTGCGACATCAACCTGGGCAACACGTATTACGCGCTCAATCGTTATGACGAAGCGTTGGCGATGTATGAACAAGCCGCCGAACTCGTGCTTGCCGAACAGCGCGTCGTCCGTGGCGCGCTCATCCAAGAAAATATCGCGCTCATCTACGCCAAGCAAGGTCGCTTTGCCCAGTCGCTTGATCTGCACGCGCGCGCCCGCGCCGTCTTTGCCGAAAAAAACATGACCACCATCACCGCGATGTGCGACGCCAATGCCGCGGCGGTCTATCGCCAACTGGGACAAACCGATCAAGCCATCGAACATTTACATCGCGCGCGCGCATTATTCGCGCAAGAACATTTGCCGCTCTATCTCGTCGAATGTGATTTGGAATTAACAGACGTGCATCTCGCGCGCGGCGAAACAACCCAGGCACAACAATACGCGCAAGGCGCGCGCGCGGTCTGCATCGAACAAAAACTAGAATCATTCACCGCCATCTGCGACCGCTTGCTCGCGCAGTTGACCGCCGAACCCGCGCGCGCGTACGCATGGCTTGCCGCCAGCCGCGCCACGTTCATCAAGCAATTGCAACCCGTGGACGCCGCGCTCTGCGATCTCACCGAAGGCGAATTGCGCTTGCGTTGGAATGATCTTATCGGCGCGCGCGAACGTTTAACGCAAGCCCACGCCGTCCTGGCTCCCGGTTTTCCCGATCAAGCTTGGCGCGCCGAATACGGCTTGGCGCGCTGTGCGCGCGTGACCCAGGATCACGCCGCCGCGCTTGCGTATGCCATGTCCGCCGTTCACACCATCGCCGCCACACGCTCGGCACTCGTCACCGAACAAATCGCCAACGATTTTTTTGCCAATCGGCAATCGGTTTATGACGACGCACTCGCCCTGGCACTCGAACACCACAACGCACCCCTCGCGCTCGACGTGATCGAGGCAAGCAAAGCGCGCGTGTTTCTGGCGCTATTACAACAACGCGGCTGGAACATTCGCCGCGATTACGGCGATCCCTACATTGCCGATCTCGTCGCCCGCGAGCAAAGTTTGCGCTATCAACTCGATGCCCTGCGCGGGCGGCTTGCCGTGCAAACGCACACGCTCGGCCAAACCCTGCGCGGCGAAGCCGACCTTGCCGCAATCTCTGCCGCCGCCCTGCACGAACTGAACGCGCTGAGCGAGGTTTACGAATCCGTCGTCACGCAACTGCGCCTCGCCGCAAACGGACTCGCGGGCGTATCGGCGCCCCAGCCGTTCGCGCTCGAATCATTTCGCCAAGCCGCCAACGCCGCGTTCGCGCAAGACTGGATCGCGCTCGATTATTATCTCGCCGATGAGACGCTCACCATCGCAATGCTCACGCCGCACACACTCACGGTTGAACAAAAAACCGTGACGCCGTTTTTCCGCGCAATCTTGAACAAATGTATCACCAGTGAACCCGACCTACGCGAGTTGATCTATCGCGGCACGTTGCGCGGCATGGCCGCGCCGTCCCCAGGCATTAGCTATCTGCGCCGCTTGCGCGAATTACTGCTCCCGCCGCATATCAACACCGCCACACTGATCATTTCACCGCACGGCGCATTGCACGCGCTTCCCTTTCATGCCTTGCTAGACGGCGACCACTATGTGATCGAACACCATGCGCTCGTGTATGTGCCCAGCTTCCAGGTTCTGCAACTGTTGCTTGACACGCCAAATGATCATGCGCCCGCGCATCCGCTGGCATTTGCCGTCTCTGATTTCGGCGGACATCAACGCGCCTTGCCCTACGCCGCCGCCGAAATCGAGCGCGTGCGCGCCGCATTCAACGGTCGCGGCGAATTCTTGTGCGATCAAGCGGCAACCCGCGAAAAAATCTTTGCACTTGCCGCCACCGGTGAGTTGGAGCAATTCAATATTCTGCATTTTGCCACGCACGCCTTGTTGGATCGCGCCGCGCCGCATCAATCGCGCGTGCTGTTAGCCGACGCCGCGCTCACTGCAACCGACATTCTCGATCTGACGTTGAACGCGCGGCTCGTAACGCTCTCCGCGTGTCAAACGGCGCTGGGCAAAGGCGGCCGCGGCGATGAATTGATCGGTTTAGCGCGCGCCTTTTTTCACGCTGGGGCGCGCGCCTTGGTGGCAACGCTCTGGCACGTCGAAGATCGCGCTACAGCGGAATTAACCGAGCGTTTTTATCAGCATCTCGCCGCCGGAAAAAATGCCGCGATCGCTTTACAGCAAACCCAAGTCGAAATGCTTCGCGCGGGAATGCCACCGTACCAATGGGCGGCGTTTGTGCTGATGGGCAAACCATAGCAAAACCAGACACCCAGTTTCAATTGGGTATCTGGTTTCCACGCGCTTAGCAACCGTCATTGCAATCAATTGGACCGTTCATCGGCGGCGGTGTGGACGTCGGCGTAACACTGTGAATGACCGGCGCGGTCACCGGCACTGCGGCTTGCAATGGCGCAACCCATGCGCCAATGCCCGCCACCAACAAAGCGACCATTGCAACCATGCGAAACGTTTTCATCGAATCATCTCCTCATTGTTTTTCCTGACACCAGAGAAGATGACGCACGACGAAAAAATATTACAAGAAATAAAATCGCCGAGACGCAAAAAACGCCTCGGCGATCAAAAAACCAGGTCTAGCTGACCTGGTTTTTATGTTTTCTATTTCCAACGCGCATTAAGAAACTTTACTTTTTCCGCCGTTTGATGAATCCCACCACCGTCATGCAAATTAAATTCATACACTTTGATTTGCTTCTCGCCGCCGTAATAATTGTACGCGGCGAACACGGTGGAGGGCGGACAGATCACATCCATCAACGCCGTCGAAAAGAACGCCGCCGCGCGCGCGCGCGGCGCAAAATTCACACCATCGAAATACGCCAGCGTGCCAAACACCGTGTCAATCTGATCGCGATGCGCGCGGCAATACCGCGCAATTTCGTTGTACGGTTCTGAATCCACAATCTGCGTGGCGCGGCGATAGTGACACAGGAATGGCACATCGGGCATGGCAATTTGAATTGCCTCTGGGAACAAACCCGCAACCGCGAGCGTAATGCCGCCGCCCTGACTGCCGCCCGTGATAGCCAGACGCGTCGCGTCAATCGCCGGATGCGCCCGCGCCGCCTCCACCGCACGCACCGCATCGGTGAACACGCGGCGATAATAGTACGTTTGCGGCGACAAGACGCCGCGCGTCATAAAGCCGGGAATCTGCGGATTGCCGCCATCCAATTCCGGGTCAGGCGTATCGCCGTGCAACCACACGCTCCCTTGCCCGCGCGTGTCCATGACCAAATGTGCGTACCCCGCGCTCGCCCACACGAGCCAGTTGTACGGATAACCGCGCCCGCCGCCATAGCCAATGTATTCGACAACACACGGCAATTTGGCTGGCCGCGCGCGCGGCACGATCAGCCACGCTTTGATCGGCTGACCGCCATAGCCATTGTATGTTACATCAAACACATCCAGCGTCGCCAAGCCCCAATCGCTCGGCGTAAATTGTGCATCAAGCGGAAACTTGCGCGCGGCGGCAAGTGTGTCGCGCCAAAACGCATCAAAATCAGCAGGTTCGTTGCGCGCGGGTTGGTACGTTTGCAATTGCTCAAGTGATAAATCAAAAAAGGCCATAGTGAATCTCCTGAAAATAAACCACGAATGAGCGCGAATCCACGCGAATAAAAAACCAGGCGCGCAGATTTGCAAAAATTCGCGGTTACGATTTTTATTTAATCGAGTTCCAATTCCGCAACCGAGCCGACAATCCGCGATGGACGATAGGGAAAATGATCCACCATCGCGCGCGTCGAAACGCCGGACAAGACCAGGATCGTTTCCATGCCGCTTTCGGTGCCGATTCGCATGTCCGTGTCCATGCGGTCGCCGACCATGATCGCGTTCTCGGAATGTTCGCCCAGAAAACGCAGAGCCGTCCGCATCATCAACGGATTCGGTTTGCCCACATAGTACGGATGCACACCGGTCGCGGTTTCGATCAACGCGGTGATCGCGCCGCACGCCGGCACGGTGCCGCCCTCGCCCGGTCCGTTCGGATCAGGATTCGTGGCGATGAATCGCGCACCCGCTTGAATCAAGCGTATCGCTTTGGTCATGGTCACATAGCTGTACGAATGCGTCTCGCCGATTACAACGTAATCGGGTTCGTGATCAGTCAAAACGTAACCGGCATCATGCAGAGCTTCGGTCAAGCCGCTTTCACCCAGGACGAACGCCGTGCCATTGGGCATTTGCGCTTTCAAAAATGCCGCCGTTGCCAATGCCGAGGTGTAGAGATGATCGGTGGTAATGTTGATCCCGATGCGTTGCAAGCGATGCGTGAGATCGGCGGGCGTGTAGAGCGGATTGTTCGTCAGAATCAAAAATTTGATACCGCGCTGATGCAAGCGTTCGATGAACGCATCCGCGCCGGGGACAATTTCACTACCGCGTACAATCACACCATCCATGTCAATGAAATAACTTTTCGGCATATCGCCTCCTTGAGGTGTACGATTATTGCGCGGATATTATAACTGACCGCGCGCTGAGCGCAAACGCGCGTTCAAACGCAATGTTGCGTTCACTGCGCGCGCGGGTTATAATACGGGACGAATTCGTGAATCGCACCCAAGAAAATTACGATGAACGAATTTATGCGTAACGCGCAACTCGACGGCGACTCGTTTTTCTGGCAAGGCGGCGCGACCGGCATTTTGCTGATTCATGGTTTTACGGCGACGACAGCACAAGTTCGCCTGCTCGCCAATTTTTTGCAGGCGCGCAACTATACCGTTGCCGCGCCACTCTTGCCAGGTCACTTGCTCCGCGCGGCGGTGAAATTATTTTGCGTGGATCGTCTGCGACCATCCAGAAATTATTCTAGCTCGAACACTCGACGCACTGCGTTATCCGCGCTCAAGCAGGGGCGCGCACTGCCGAGTTGACACTGGCTTTATCGAAAGGATTTTGAGCAATGGAATTTGATCTTAAATCCAGTTCAATCATCCACCGCCATCCCGCTAATCCGATCTTGTCCGCTCGGCAAGTGCCTTATCCAACCGCGTTGGTCTTCAACGCGGGTGTGTGCAAATTCAACGGCCAGTACGTCATGGTCTTTCGCAACGATTACGGCTCGGTCGAAGATCAAATCGTCGAAGGCACCAACCTGGGTCTGGCATTCAGCGCGGATGGGATTGCATGGCAAGTTCAGCCCACCCCGTTCATGGACTGGCACGACGCCGAAGTGATCCGCGCCTATGATCCGCGGCTCACAGTAATCAATCAGCGCTGTTACATTTCATTCGCGGTGGACACCCAGCACGGCATTCGCGGCGGCATCGCCGTCACGGATGATTTTGCGCATATTGAAATGGTTTCGCTGACCGCGCCGGATAATCGTAACCTGGTTTTGTTTCCAGAAAAAATTGACGGGAAATTTCTACGCCTGGAACGCCCGTTGCCCGTCTATGGACGCTGGGGCATGGAACGTTTTGATATTTGGATCTCCGATTCACCTGATCTGGTTTATTGGGGCAACTCGCAATTATTGCTCGGCGTTGAAGATGTCCCCTTCGCCAATTTGAAAATTGGACCGGCCGCACCGCCGATTAAAACCGAACGCGGCTGGCTCGTCATCTTTCACGCCGTGGACTGGTCGGCGGAACGGAGTAAAACCGGCTGGGAAGATGATTGGCAAAAACGGTACACTGCCGGGATTGCATTATTGGATTTGCACGATCCGCGCAAGGTGCTGGGCGTGTGCAAGCAACCCTTGATCGTACCTGAAGCATACTATGAAATTGCAAACGGGTTCCACAACAATGTCGTGTTTCCTGGCGGCATGATTTTGGAAGACAATGGCCAAGTGAAAATATATTACGGCGCGGCAGACACGGTTGAATGTCTCGCCACCGCGCACGTGGACGATTTGTTGAATTTGTGCGTAGCGCAAGGATGAACCATGACTGACTTGCTCGTGATCGGCGGCGCGTCGCTTGACACGCTGCACTTTGGAAACCACACGGCGCAAGCGGCGGGTGGCGCGGGCATGTATACAGCGCTTGCCGCCACGCGCGCCGGCGTCTCAGCCGCAATGCTTGCGCCGTACCCAGAGCCGATGCCTAAACCATTGTTGCGCATCGCACAAAAAATCGAATGGCTGGGTCCACTTGCCACCGCAGATGACTTGCCGCATTTTGAGATCGCGCATCACGGTAACGGCAAAGCCGAACTAGTCCAAGCCGAATGGGGCGCCGAAGCCCGTATGACACCCGACGATCTGCCGGACGATCTCGCCGCGTTCGCGCTCGTGCATATTGCCGCGCTTGGCACCGCACAACGCCAAGCGAATTTTTTGCGCGCGTGCCGTGAACGCGGCGCGCAACGTATTTCAGTTGGCACGTATGCGCGCATTGTCTCCGCCGAAAAAGAAATTGTGCGCGCGCTTTTTGCTTCGGCAGAAATTTTTTTCATGAACGAAAACGAAGCCATTGGCTTGTTCGGCTCGCTCGACGAAGCGCGCACTCGCGCGGGCGCATTGCTGTTCATCACGCTGGGCGCACGCGGCGCGTTGGTATACCAAGGCGAGCATCGCACCCAAATCCCAGGTATCCAGGTCAACGAACTTGACCCAACCGGCGCAGGCGATACGTTTTGCGGCGCAACGCTCGCGGCGCTCGTGCGCGGAGAACATCCAAGCATCGCCGCGCAAAGTGGTGTCGCGCTCGCGGCGCAAGAAATTCAAGCGATCGGGCCTACGGCGCTGTTACACACCGATTCACCGCCACGCTACCCGCGCGATCCGCGCGCCGTGATCGATCGCGATCAAATCACGCGCGTTGCCGAACTCATCCGCCAACTAGCAGATGTCACGCCATTCGATTTTATCGGCGAAGATTTTCCGCCCGCGCAACATCCCGCCGCGCTCGATTATTTTTTCGCCGCGACGTTGCAACAATTTGGCTTTTGGAATCTGCGCGCGGAACGCTATCATCAACCCTTGCTCGCCACGCTGGAAGGCGCAGAACGCAAGGGGTCCGATTATCTCTGGCGCGCGTATTGGGGCGCGGTATTGGAGCATGACGAGTTTTGCACGCCACCTCATCAAGCCCTGCTCAGCAAAGCCATCTTGAACGACGTGTTCCGCGCCGACGATGGCACCATGCCCATGCCCGCACTCGATCTGCACCTGGCTTGCGCGCACGCCTATGGTCGCGACCTCGCCGCGCTCAAGCGCACTCCCGCCGAAATCGTCGCGTATGCCAACGCCTCGCCGACACCGCTGAAAACATTTTTGCAAACCCTGGATCGCATTGGCGGTTACAAGGAAGATCCGTTGCGAAAAAAATCCACGCTCCTCGCGCTTATCCTCCGCCAGCGTCCGGAAAAATTTTTGCGCGCATCGGACGAGCCGACGCCACCGGTGATTGATTACCACTTGATGCGTTCATGTTTGCGGATGGGCTTGGTTGACGTGCGCGCTGAGACATTGCGCCGGGCAGTCATCGCGCGCCACGTGATCACCGCAAGCGATGAATGGGCGATCCGTCGCGCCGCGTTTGACGCGCTCAACCAGATCGTTCAAGTCTCCGGCAAGAGCATGGGCGCGGTAGACTGGTTCATGTTCAACGCACGCCATCGTTGTCCCGAAATGACCACGCCGGATTGCGCGCATTGTGCGGTAGACCCGGTATGCGCGCATCGTACAGAATTATTCCAGCCGGTTTTTCGCACCACCTACTACTAAGTACTCGACGTAAAATAATTCAGCCAGGTCAAATCACGTGTCATTCTATCGCCTTTGGGCTATTCTGCATAAAGAATTTCGACATATTTACCGCGACAAGCGCACGTTGTTTCTCGTGACGCTGTCGCCCGCGATCATGCTTCTCACTTTTTCGTATATCTTTGCGCTCGAAGTGCAAAACGTGCGCGTCGGAGTGTGGGATGCGGATCAAACCGCCACGTCGCGCCAATTGATCGCAAGCATGACGGCGGACGGCAAAATGCTCCGCGCTGGCACATTCAACAGTTATGATACAATCTATCAAGCGTTGCAACGCGGCGAAATTCACATTGGCATTGTCATTCCGCCAGGGTTCGAAGCGCATTTGATCGCAGGTGAGCGCGCGCCATTGCAAGCCATCGCGGATGCCAGCGATTCGATAACCGTGGCGCAAACCCTGCAACGTTTGCGCGAGCGGGTGCTGGCGTTCGAGCAACACCTCAATGGCGGCGCGGGTGCGCTCATGATTGAGGTGCAGACCCAAGCCTGGTTTAACCGCGAACTCGATTCGATGTACTCGATGGTGCCCGGTCTATTTCCAATTGTGATGATCTTGCCAATGCTGGCAATCGCGCTCGCCATCACCCGCGAAAAGGAACTCGGCAGTTTTGAAACGCTCGCCACCACCCCCATTCGTTCAGTTGAATATCTGCTTGGCAAACTCATTCCGTATGTCACCTTTGGTCTGCTCAGCGCGATGATCGCCATCGGGGTCGCGATCTTTTGGTTTCACGTACCCTTACGCGGTTCGCTGATCAATTTGTTACTGATGACCACGCTCTATCTGTGCGCCGCGCTCGGCGAGAGCCTGTTCATTTCCAGCTTTCTCGCCAGTCAAGGCACGGCGATGCAAATCATCATGTTGCTTTTTTTCATTCCCAGTTTTTTCATGACCGGAATTATTATGCCCATTGACTCGCGCTCCGGCGCGGCGCAGATCGCGGCGTTTCTTCTGCCATCCACGCAATTTGTGCAAATGACGCGCGGCGTGTTTCTCAAAGCCGAAAATTTTTCCGCGCTTTGGATACCCACCGTGTTTTTGATCGTGCTGGGCATTGTGCCGTTAGCGCTTGGAATGCTCTTGTTCCGCAAACAAGTTGATTGAAAAATATGAAATCCATTTTGAACCTGGCTTGGAAAGAACTGATTCAACTTTGGCGTGATCGCTTGCTCTTGTTTTTCATGATCATCGCCCCGGTCTCGCAACTGATCTTGATCGCCGAAGCGACGGGCGGCGGCGTGCATGGCATTCGCGTCGCCGTGTGGGATCAGGATCGCAGTGCCTTGAGCCAGCAACTCGTGCAAACGCTTGCCAACTCGGAAGCGTTCCAAGTGACCGACCGCGCCACCAGTTACGCGGACATTCAACAAATGGTGAACGATGGCACGGTTGCCGCCGCGCTCATCATCCCCCCGGATTTCTCGCGCAACGCGATGCGCCCCGACACCCGCACATCCCTTGCCACGATTGTGGACGGCACCAACGCCATTGTCGCGCGCACCGTCCTCGGCGATATTCAAGGCGCGGTAAATCAAGTGATGCAAGATATTATTTCCAGCGCGCCCGGCGGCACGCCCGGCGGGATTGAACTCAACATTGAAATGGCTTTCAACCCCAACCTGAGCATTCGCTTTTCGACGCTGACCGCGCAACTACCTTTCATCACCTACCAAATCGTTTTGCTCGTTGCCGCCACGAGTTTTGTGCGCGAACGCGAACTCGGCACAATGGAGCAACTCGTCGTCACGCCGATCAACCGCTTGGAGTTGATGCTGGGCAAAGGCTTGCTCGCCCTCGTGATCGGCATTGCCAATTACTTGATTCTGTTGCTCACCCTCGTCAATGGTTTCAACATTCCGATGCGCGGCGACGTGTTTTTGTTCAGTGCGCTCGGCGCATTGTTTGTCGTCACCGAAATTGGCATTGGCTCACTGATTTCGATCACGGCGCGGAGTCAACAGCAAGCCATCCTCATCGTCTTTTTGCTGGCGATCCTAGAGGTCACTTATTCCGGTTATCTAGTGCCAACCGAAAACATGCCGGCGTTTATGCAAGCCTTGGCATCCGTCTCGCCCTTGCAACACTTTATTGCGATTACCCGCCACGTCTTTCTCAAGGGCTCGGATATTACAATGATGCTGGATCACGTTTTCGCCTTGAGCGCATTGGCGCTGGGTAGTCTGGGTCTCGCGTGGTTCAATTTTTCGCGCGCCGAAGTTTAACTTGCCTATGGATACTATCGGTCGGATCGAAACACAACACCTTTCGAAAAACTTTCGCAAAATCCAAGCCGTGCGGCGCATCGATCTCGACATCGCGCCCGGCGAAATTTATGGTCTCATCGGTCCCGATGGCGCGGGCAAGACGACGACGATCCGCATGTTAGCGGGCGTGATGAAGCCGTCCGCTGGCATTGCGCGCGTCAGCGGCTTGGACACGCACAAGCAAGCCGAATCACTGCGCTCCCAGGTTGGCTATATGGCGCAACGTTTTTCGCTCTATGGCGATTTGTCCGTGCGTGAAAACCTGGAATTTTACGCGGACATTTTCGGCGTGCGCGGCGCAGAACGCGAGCCGCGCATCCAACGGTTGCTCCGTTTTGCGCGCTTGGAAAATTTCCAAGATCGCGACGCGGGCGTCTTGTCGGGCGGCATGAAAAAGAAACTAGGGCTTGCCTGCGCGCTGATTCATCGTCCCCGAATTTTATTTCTCGACGAGCCAACGAACGGCGTGGATCCAATTTCACGGCGCGAATTCTGGGACATTCTCAGCGACTTGCACATTGAAGGCGTGACAATTTTTATCAGCACGGCGTACATGGACGAAGCCGAACGCTGTTCGCGCGTGGGCTTGATCTACCAGGGCGAAATTATCCGGCAAGGCTCGCCCGCGCAACTGCGCCAACTCGTGCAAGGCGATTTGCTGGCGATCATTACGAGCGATCTCCCCGTCGCGGAGGCAACGCTCGCGCACGCCGACGGCATTCTTGAAATCCAAGTCTATGGCGACCGCTTGCATGTGTTCGTGGACCATGCCGCGCAACGCGCGCCGGAGATCGAGCGCGCGTTGAACGCCGCGGGCACGCCCGTCACCCAAATTCGTCCCGCCGCGCCGCATTTGCAAGAAGCCTTTATTTCGCTCGTGACACATCAAGCCGACGCAAACCAAAGGGCCAAAGCCAAAAGCAAATAATTTGGCCGCCGTCATTCATCCATATTCTTGCGTCAGCGCATACGGGGATACTCGCATGGATCTGCAACCGGCTATCGTCGCCGAAAAACTCACTCGCAAATTTGGCTCGTTTGTCGCGGTCAATGGAATTTCATTCCAGGTCGCGCGCGGCGAGATTTTTGGTTTTCTCGGACCCAACGGCTCTGGCAAAACAACGACGATCAAAATGTTGCTTGGCTTGCTCCACCCAACCAGCGGCAACGCCTCGGTGCTGGGCTATGACGTGGTGCATCACGCCGGGTCAGTCAAGCGCAGTGTCGGTTACATGTCCCAAAAATTTTCGCTCTATAACGATTTGCGCGTCGTCGAAAATTTGAATTTCTACGGACGCGCGTATGACGTGTGGGGCAAAAAATTGATCGCGCGGCGACAACAAGTCTTGGAACTCGTCGAACTGGTTGGCTATGAGCGCGAACTTACCGCGAACCTGGCGGGCGGCATCAAGCAACGGCTCGCGCTGGCAACCGCAATTTTGCACGAGCCACAACTCTTGTTTCTCGACGAGCCAACCGCGGGCGTTGACCCAGTAGTGCGCCGCGATTTTTGGCGTCTACTCTATCGGCTTGCCACGCAAGGCACAACCATTTTCGTCACGACGCATTACATGGACGAAGCCGAGCAATGCCATCGCCTCGCGTTCATCCACGATGGCAACCTTGTCGCCACCGGCACACCCAGCCACATTAAAGAAAATCAGATGCACGGCCAAGTGATCGAAATTGATTGCGATCCGCCAGGGCGCGCGCTCGAAGCGTTACGCGCATTGGGCCATCTGGATGAAATTGCGCTCTATGGCAGTTTGATTCATGTGGTCACACAGGATTGGGCAACGCAACGCTCAGCCATCGAAACCGCACTCGCCAACGCGCAGATCGCCGTGAACAGCATGACCATCATTTTACCAACGCTCGAAGATGTATTTATCGCGCGCGCGCGGAGTTGAGGCAACGCCTCTGCCGCCGACCGACAATAGATTATTGAAATTCAGGACGCACAAATGAAGATCAAGTTGAAAAAAATTATGCTTGCTCAGAACGACAACCTGCGCCGCCTTGGACAATGGCGCAAGCCGTTACAAATTTTAGCGATTGCTTTCCTCTTGCTCGCCACCGCGTGCCAAGCGGCGAGTAGCGATGGCAATTCAACCTGGACTGGTTTCCTGGAAGGTAAGACCATAGATGTGGCAAGCCAGGTTGGCGGGCGCGTGGCGATCGTCACCGTGCAAGAAGGTGATCGCGTCCAAGCCGGGCAAACACTCGTCACGCTCGACGACGAATTTATCCGCTTGCAAATTCAAGCCGCCGACGCGAACATTGCCGCCGCGCAAGCCCAACTCGATCTGCTCCAAGCCGGGGCGCGTCCCGAAGACCTTCACCGCGCTCAAGCCCGCGTCGCCCAAGCGCAAGCTGGGTTGAACGCCGCAACCACCGCACTTGCCGATATGCAAGCGATCCGCGCGAATCCGCAGACGCTTGTTATACTCAAGACGGACGCCGAAACCAAAACCATCGCCGCGACGCAACAACTGACCGCCACGCTCAAGCAAGCTCAAGCCGCCGATCTGGAAAACAAATTCTGGGAAGACCTGACGCGCAATCTGTGGGATGGCGTAGACATTCGGTTGCCCAAAGGGGGCACGTTACATTTCGATACGCCACAAGCCCGCATTAACTATGCATCCGAACAATGGAGTCAAGCCGGAAACGCGGCGTGGCAAGCCTGGGCCGCTTACGCGCAAGCACAAGCGAATGTTACGGCGGCACAAAATGGCTTGAAAGATCTTGGCGATCAGATCACCAATCCTATCGCGCTCGATACACGCGTCAACGAAACGCGCGCCGCCAAGGATGGCGCTAACGCGATCTTGCAAACCGCCCAAGCCGCGTTGCAAATCGTGCAAGATGGCGCGAGTCCAGCCCAGGTCCAAACTGCGCGCGCCGCACTCGAACAAGCCCAAGCCGCACGCACGACACTCGATCAGGATCGCGCGAAATACACCATCACCGCGCCGCAAGCCGGAACAGTTACGCGCGTAGCATATCGCGCGGGCGAAATCGCCGCGCCCACGATGCCGCTCGTGCGCCTGTCGGTCAATGGCGAATTGACCTTGCGCGTGTTCGTTCCCATGTCCCAACTCGACACGATCAAACTGAACGATGCTGTCCGTGTGTTCGTCAATGAGCAAAATAATCGAACACTCACTGGTCGCATCACAACCATCGCTGACCACGCCGAATTTTCCGGACGCACCAATCAGACCGATAATGATCGCAACGCGCAATTGGTCGGAGTTGAGATCGCGATTACGAACACGGACAGCGCAATTAAAGCCGGGATGCCTGCGAGCGTAGCGTTTGGCAACGCGCCGGCAAGCATGATAGGCGCCACCATCATCAACGATGCCGGGACGCTCACGTTTTCGGGATCGCTCGAAGCCAAGCAAACGCGCATCGCGGCGGAATTTAACGGCACAGTCAAAACGGTGCGCGCGCAACGCGGCGACGCGGTGCAGTCCGGCGACCCGCTGATCGAACTTGACGACGCGACAATCAAAACACAATTGGCCGAAGCCGATGCAACGGTGCGCACCGCGCAAGCCAATCTCGATCAAGTGAACGAGAAACCGCGCGCGGGCAATCTCGCACTGGCGCAAGCTGGGGTCGCGCAAGCCAATTCGGATGCGCAAGCCGCCAACACCGCGCTCGCCGACGCCACGCGCGCGCTCAACGATCAACAAACGACTGCCGCACAGATTCACGCCTGGGAAAGCAAGGTGCAAGCCGCCCAAAGCGATGTCGCCAAAGCGCAAGCCGTGCTAGCCGGAATCAAAAACCAGGTTGACCTTGCCGCAAACGATCAATCCATGAGCGGCAAAACCGCGCTAGCGATTTTGCAAGCGCAACAACAAGCCGCCGAAGCCGGCTTGAGCGCGGCGCAAGCGAACGCATCCGGCAACCAGCGCGTGCTTGATCTCTATCGCGCGCAACACAGCCAGCCACTCGAACTGCTTGCGGCGCAACACCACGCGGCAAGCCAGGTCGAGATCGCCAAAGCGGGAATCCAGGTCGCGCAAGCGGAACTTGAGATGGCGCAACGCGAACCACAAAAGCAAGCGGTCGCGCTCGCCCAAGCCAAATTACGCGCCGCGCAAACCGCGTTGCAAATCGCGCAAGCGCAAGCGAAACGCTATACGCTCACGAGTCCGCTCAACGCAACCGTGATCGCGCGCACCGTCGAGCCGGGTGAAACTGTGCGCGCCGGCGCGCCGCTCCTCACACTCGCCGACACGCGCGAATTGGAGCTGACGGTGTATGTGCCGATTCGCAATATCGGCACGATCCAAGTTGGACAAGGCGCCACCATTCGCGTGCCGAGTCTGCCTGGTAAAAATTTCGTCGCGCAAGTCAAGTATATCGCGCCGGAAGCTGAATTCCAACCGGCAAACATCTACAATAGCAAGGAACGCTCCGAGATGGTGTTTACCGTGCGCGTCACAGTGGCGAATCCGAATAGCGAATTGAAAGCCGGTTTGCCTGCGGATGTGATCTTTTCGGCGCAGTAAAAATCAATGTGACGCGAATGGACACGGATTAAATTTTCCAGGGAGAGGAAGCATGACCAAGCGATCCGTTTTTACACCAGAGGAATGGTGGTTGCTTAAAGAAACACCTTTGCAAGCCGGGGCGGCGGTGATGGTCGCCGTAGAAAGCGGGCTAGGCACATTGCAAGAGATCGCGGCGAATGCAACCGGGCTGGCAAGCGCACGCGATTTGTTTCCGAGTAATGAATTGATTGCGGCGTTGGTTGCGCCTGGAAGCGATCCGGACGAATACAAACCCAGCCCACGCGAAACGGCTGGCGCAAATCGCGCGGCACGCGAAGCCGAGATCACCGCGGATGCGTTGGCGCATTGCGCGCGCGTTGCGGACGTGCTGGATCGCAAAGCGACCGCGCAAGAAGCGCGCGAGTACAAAATGTGGATCATGTCCATCGGCGGCGATGTGGCGGCGGCGGCAAAAGAGGGCGGCGTGCTGGGTATCGGCGCAAAAGCGATCAACGAAAAAGAAATTGCCATGTTGCAACAGATCGCGCAGGCGTTGCGCTATGCGGCGTATACGCCGCCCAGCGCGTAATCAAAACAACGTCTGGCAAATAAATTGCGTGAAAAATTTGACAGGGCGCGTCCTTTCTATATAATACGGGCAGTTCGGCGACGTAGCTCAGTGGTAGAGCAGGGGACTCATAAGCCCTGTGTCGGTAGTCCGAATCTACCCGTCGCCACAAGCCCTGTAACAACAGGGCTTTTTTCGTTACGGACGATATGAAATCTTTATCCGCAACACACAAACCTTATCTCAAATGGGCGGGCGGCAAAACGCAACTCCTTGCGCAATTCGCCGCGCTCTATCCGCGCGAATTTGCGGGCTATCATGAGCCATTCGTCGGCAGTGCGGCAGTCTACCTGCACTTACTCGATCTACAGGCGCGCGGCGACATCCATACGGATTGGGCGCGCGTGCGCCTCACCGATTCCAACGCCGAGTTGATCAACTGTCATCACATTGTCGCGCACGATCTCGACACGCTGATCCGCCGACTCGCATACCACAAGCGCAAACATTCGCACGATTATTATTACGCGGTGCGCGCGCAGAACCCAGACAAACTGGACGCGGTACATCGCGCGGCGCGATTGATTTACTTGAACAAGACCTGCTTTAATGGTTTGTATCGTGTCAATCGCAGGGGGCTGTTTAACGTGCCAATTGGCAGTTACAAAGAGCCGCGCATTTTTGATCGCGCCGATCTCGCGTGGGCAAGCCAAGCATTGCAATGCGCCGAGATCGCGCTTGCCGATTTCCGCGAAGTGCTGTCGCACGCGCGGCGCGGCGATTTTGTGTATTTCGATCCGCCGTATCATCCTGTGTCCAAGACCGCGTCGTTCACGGCGTACACGGGCGCGGCATTTGGCGACGCGGAACAGCGCGCGCTCGCCCAGGTATTCTGCGACCTGGATCGCAAGGGCTGTCGCGTAATGTTGAGCAATTCGTGGACGCCGTTCGTGTTGGAATTGTATCACGCATTCAACGTGATTGAGGTCAAGGCGAACCGTGCGATCAATTCGCAGGCGGACAAGCGCGGCAAAATCAGCGAGGTAGTGGTGCTGAATTATGCAAACAGAACCAGGTTCGGGTGATTAAGTGCATTTGCCCCAACTTGGTCAACAACGGCTAACTTTTCACAATCCCTTGGTCAACACGCTACCTCTTTTCCCCAGCACACACACCAGCGGCGTCTCTTCATCGAGACGCCGCTGGTCATTTTCAGGATTACGTCATCCCACCACGCCGTATTTTCAGCGCGCGCAGATAGAGCGCATACCGCCATCGCGAAAATACCAGGTCGTAGGTATCGGCATAGCGCACCACCACCCCGCCGAAACCTTGCTTGAATTGATAGAGTCCATCGGGCAAAGCCGACGAAGGACGAAGCACGGCGGACGGAAGAGAATCGGTCGTCGTTTGTCTTTCGTCTTCCGTCTTGGGTCGTTCTTCTGGCACTCCCCAAAAATCGTACCGCGCGCACTCGCGCGCCTTTGCCCATTGAATCGCCGCCCAGTGTAACGCATGGTTCGGCATTCGTTCGCGGTGCGCGTTGCCGGACGCGCCATACAAATAAATTGCTTCACCGCCAAACACGGTAACAAAGATTGCGGCAAGCGGTTCGCGTTCGTACTCGGCGATGAAAATGCGCGCGTGATCGCCTAGCAATTCAAACGCGGCGCGATAATACGCGAGCGAATGGATCGCAAAGTGATCGCGCGCGCCGGTAATTTGCATCAATTGATAAAACGCCGCCAGATCATCGGCGGCGGCAACGCGCACCGTCACGCCTTTGCGTTCCGCCAACCGAATATTATAACGCCATTTCGGTTTCATCTGTGCGAGAATTGCGTCAAGGTCGCGCGTGAGATCAAGGTGAATGGTCGTGCGCGGCTGAATCCCAGTTGCCACTCGCCAGTTGCCGATCACACGTTGGACAAACGAAAAATCAGCATGTGCGTTCGGTTCAACTTTTAGCGCGAACGCGCCGCGCGCGCGCGCCTTTGCCACCAACGCATCGAACAGCGCGGCAACGATGTTATGATCGTTGACATCAACGATGGGACCGCGCGGCATATACGCGAGCGTCAACCCCGGCGCGAGGCGGCGGAATAAAATTTGGGCACCCGCGATCAGCGTGGCATCGCGCGCCAACGCAACGCGCACCGCGCTCCAGCCAAAGCGCGTTTTCAATTGTCCCCATGCCGCCGATTGCAAGACTTGTCCGCCGCGCGCCGCGACAAAATCATCCCAGACGCGCGGATCAGGATCACATTGGATCGAGAATGAATGATTCACGCGCGCGATTATAACACAGAGCCAGCCAGCGACGAAAGACTGCGAAATGCAATCGCGTCGGGCGAATTGCCTGCTCGCGCGAAAAGTTTGTCAAATCAAAATGTCTGTGCTATAATGCACTCGTTCTATCAAGCTGAATTTTTTCTACAAAGGAGTAGCACCGTGCTTGACCGATATGGGATTGTTGCCCTTTTTGCTGTAATGGCAGTGCTTTTCCCCGCTATTCCCCTCTTGCTATCGTGGCTGATCAATCCGAAAAAGCCCAACAAATCAAAACTCTCCACGTATGAATGTGGTCTCGAGTTTGAAGATTTTCCCGAAGAAGCGCAAAATGTCTGGGTGCAATTCCGCGTCCAGTATTTTATCTACGCGCTGATTTTTGTTGTGTTTGATGTTGAAGTCGTGTTCCTCTATCCGTGGGCAGTCGCGTTCAACTCGTTGGGAATGTTCGCGCTCGTCGAAATGATCTTGTTCCTCGGCATCCTCGTTATCGCGCTGGCGTATGCGTGGCGCAACGGGTTGCTCGAGTGGGTCTAGTATAGAAGAAAGATGCGCGAGGAAAGTTGAACACAGACGTGTCATGCTTTTCCTCCCCTCTATCCTCTCTGGTTAGGTGTGCCAATGGATCTAATCAATAACGTATTCGTCAATTTTTATGATTGGCTCGCGGGCGCGTTGCATGCATTGTTTGGCGGCTTGAATCTCACCAAAGATGCCGACAGCGCGCTAGTCTCCGCTGTGATGGGCTTGGTCGTCATCACCGTCATTTTATTGTGGATGGTGTTGATGGTGCTCATTCTGATCTGGCTTGAGCGCAAAGTCGCCGGTCGCATCCAGGATCGGCTTGGCCCAAATCGCGTGGGCCCGTGGGGCTTGCTCCAATCCATCGCCGACACGATCAAAATGTTCATCAAGGAAGATATTATTCCCGCGAACGCCGATAAACTGATCCACACGCTCGCGCCAATTGTCGCGATGGCGCCCGCCGTGCTGGCGTTCGCCGTGGTGCCCTGGGGACGCGGAATGCAACCAGCCGATCTCAACATTGGCATTCTGTGGATCGTTTCGCTTGGCTCGCTCGGCGCGATTGGCGTATTCATGGCAGGCTATGGCTCGAATAACAAATTCGCGCTCATCGGCGGAATGCGCGCCGTCGCCCAAGTTATCAGTTACGAAATTCCCCAAGTGTTGACAATTGTTCCGATTGTGTTAATGGTCGGCTCGTTGTCGCTCGTGAAAATCACCCAAGCGCAAAGTGGTTGGGGCGGCATGGGCTGGTTCGTCTTTGCGATTCCCGTCGGACCGATTGCGTTCGTCGTCTATTACCTCAGTGCGCTTGCCGAAGTTGCCCGCACGCCATTTGACTTGCCCGAAGGCGAATCGGAAATTGTCGCGGGTCACCATACGGAATATAGCGGGATGAAGTGGGGCTTGTTCTACCTCGCCGAATATTTCAATTTTTTCCTCGTCTGCACCATCGCGTCGATCCTTTTCCTGGGCGGCTGGCAAGGACCTGGCTTTTTGCCGGGTTGGGCGTGGTTCATTCTCAAAACGTATGCGTTGATTCTCGTTGGCATGTGGATTCGCATGACGTGGCCCCGCTTTCGCGTGGACCAATTGATGGGCTTTGCGTGGAAAGTGCTCGTGCCGATTGCGCTGATCAACATTATTCTCGCGAGCATCGCCCTGCCGTTATTCAAATGGATGGGCTTGATTTCGTAATCAAGGATAGAAAACAATGTCCACTGACCTTGTCTTGACGTATGTGGCGTTCTTTGCAATGGCGGCGATCGCGCTTGTCGGCGCGTTGCTGGCGGTCAATCGCCGGAACTTGCTCCACGCAGCGCTGGGCTTGATCCTCGCGTTTATGGGCGTCGCCGGAATTTACTTTATTCTCGAAGCGGAATTTGTTGCCGTTGTGCAAATCGTGATCTATATCGGCGCGATCGCGGTCTTGATCTTGTTCGCCGTCATGCTCACGCGCGGCTTGATGCGCCGCGAAACGCAAGCCGAAAACGGACAATGGATCGCCGCGGCGGTCGTCGCCGTGTTATTGTTCGCCGCGCTCTTTTTTGTCGCGATTGGGACCACGTTTCCAACCGCGCCCGCCGCGATCACCGGCGACTTGATTCCCAAACTCGGCACGGAATTATTGACCACGTATGTCTTGCCGTTTGAAATGGTCTCGCTCTTGTTACTCGCCGCGCTCGTCGGCGCAATCGTAATCGCACGCGATTAAGTCAACCGTCGCTAGTCAACCGTCACCCGTAACCAACTAGCCTAGCGACCGTTGACAGTTGACTTGGAGCTATTATGATTCCACTTTCCT
>JBBIUF010000001.1:108036-108578 GCA_037440365.1 Chloroflexota bacterium | reverse complement strand
AGACCGCTGCAGTAACGGAACGTCTGGTAGGGGATACTGGAGACGCCGTTGGGGCAGACCCGTCTTTTCGATGTGCTGTGCGTGTGACGGATTTTAGACGGACTGTGGCAAATGGAATTCCGCGCGTGCAAATCACGTGGAGCGATGACGACGCCTTGCCCTTTGATTTGCCAATCGCGTTCACGGTGGCGGGCAAATATGTTTCGGATTTCGCCGTCGCGCACGGCAATATGATTCTTGCCGATCATGGTCAAACCATTCAACACGAAAAATTGTCTGATCCAGCACCTGGCGTGCGTTATCGTCCGATGCTAAAAAATACCGGTCTGACGTTTAACGTACCCGGCGACTTTGTGCCCATCCATATCGAATCGGCGCGGGCGGCAATGACCCAGCCCGTGCGCCAAGCCTTGCCCGCGATCTCGCTCTTTGAGCTAGGTCGCGCAGTGCGCCTTTCCCAGTATTTCGATCTAACTCAAGCAATGGCAAACACCCATCTCTCCACCGAGTTTGCTCAAGCCCTGCGCTCACAAGGTATCGCC
>JBBIUF010000001.1:64308-108026 GCA_037440365.1 Chloroflexota bacterium | reverse complement strand
GACTCCTGTGCCCGGTGTGGGCTTGCAAATCAGAGATCGCGTGCGGAAGCAACACCTGGTCGCAGAACAACAAGACAACCAGATTCAGATCAAATCGTACGATAAATGGACCGTGCGTTCGGATCTGTTATCGAGCGGTCCAATGGCAACCGATTATCTGGTCGATGTCGAAGAAGATGGGCGCGCGTATCTCCGTTTTGGTTTCGGCGAGCATGGGCGGTTGCCTTCGCCGAACAACAAGTTTGTTGCCACGTATCGCATCGGAACTGGCTCGAGCGGCAACGTGCGGGCGGATACCCTCGCGCACATTGCGTCAACCGACACACGGATTTTGCTCGTTCGCAATCCGCTAGACGCACAAGGCGGAACGGATCGCGAATCGACCGACGACGTTCAGTTGTATGCCCCCAGCGCAATTGAATCACAACTGCGTTGCGTCACCGAAGAAGATTATTCCCAGACTATGCTTTCTTTCCCAGAAGTGATCCACGCCGTGACCCAGTTACGCTGGACGGGCAGTTGGCATACCGCCTACGTCTACGTGCAACGTAGCGGCGATCGTCCGGTCAATGGCGCGTATCGGAATGAATTGGCACGTCTATTGAAACCGTACTGCTTGATCGGCTGTGAGTTTGAAATCTGCACACCCTTGTTTGTGCCGCTCCACTTCACACTTGACGTCCAACTCAAGCGCGGTTATGACGCCAATAGTGTTGGCGCAAAACTTGCCCAGGCATTTAGCCACACTCACCCGCAAGATGGCGCGCCAGGATTTTTCTACCCTGATAATTTTTCATTCGGTCAAACCCTTTACGCGAGCCAGATTCTCGCCACTGCAATGAATGTGCCGGGTGTGGCGCAAGTATTCGTCAAGCGATTTTATCGACTCGACCAAGCCGAGCCAGCAACGCCCCCGGCCTACCTGACGTTCCAACCGCTTGAAATTCCGCGCTTGGACAATGATCCGAGTGTGCCGCAGAATGGAATGATAGCGTTCAACATCAAAGGCGACGTATGAATAAGATCGGGCGCGGCATTGATCGCTATATCATCCTGGCAAAACTCTACACCCAGCAAAATCCGCCGGGGCAAGGTTCTTTAATCTATCGCGCCGAGGATTTTGCGTCTGCGTTTCAACACATGGTGTCCGATTTGCAAACGCATCGCAATCTGGATGCCGATCTGCCCGCATTGCAACTCAACACTGACGAAACCAATAATTGGACGATTGGTTTATTGCAGGCATGTGCGATGGTCGTCGATGTGCTCACGTTTTATCAAGAGCGCATCGCGAACGAAGGATTTTTGCGAACCGCGACCGAGCGTCGTTCTATCGTTGAACTAACCCGCTCGATCAATTACGAATTAGCGCCCGGCGTCGCCGCTAGCACTTATCTCGCCTTTACCGTGCGCGAGACGGCGGCAGAGCCATCGCGCCGCGTCACCATTCCGCCATTTACTTTGGTGCAAAGCGTGCCGACGCAAAATCAACTTTCGATGGGAAGCGCCAATGTCCACAAGCCCATTGTTCAAAATTCACAGCCCCAGATTTTCGAGACAACGGCTCTCTTTGTGGCGCTCGGCGATTGGAACACACTTGAACTGATCAATCCTACAGGCGCGCACTGGCGTGCCCTTCGCAAAAACGTTACGGCGTTGCGCGTTGCTGGCGTCAAGACCAACTTGGTGCCGGGCGAGACGATCCTCATCCTGGGTCAGACGCCAACACAGGCGAACCCATCTCCATTGTGGGTTCTCAAGACGATCCAATCCGTGGAACCGAACCAACAAAAAGGATACACCCGAGTTACATTCGAGAGCGGCGACATTGCAAATGACGATACACCGATTGAACACCCCACGGTTCACGCGCTAAAATTACGCGCGCCGCTGTACGCGTTCGATCAAGGCGGCGTGCATTGTTCGCCTGTCGTTGACGCGAATTGGTCGCCCTCATCTTTAGGAATGCCGAATACGACTGTGAACGCGCTCGTCGGTAGCGAAAACGCTCGCCTGTATTCGGGAACCGACAAGGGCGCGTTTCGTTCGGTGGACGATGGAGCGCATTGGCAGGAAGCCAGCGCGGGCTTGCTCAAGTCAAAGGTAATGACGCTTGCCAGCGGCGCGGAACATCGTCTCTATGCCGGCACAGAGACCGGCAAGGTTTTTGTTTCGACGGATGAAGCCAATAGCTGGAAAATTCCCAGTCGTCCACGAATGATTTGGAGCGCGTTAGTGTCAGTTGTGCACCCATCCATCAGCGCGTTGCCCAAAACCGTCGTTCGCAAATTAGCAACCTTCGCCGCAAGTAATCGCGAGCAATTGATCGCCGCCACCGATGACGGCGTGTTCGCATCCACCGATCGCGGCGCATCGTGGGACAAACTGGCGGCTGGCAATCTAAAACCCGGCACGAAAGTTGGAACCGCATGGACGCTTGCCACCGCGCAAAATCGTTGGAAGCGTTTGGCGGGCACAGACCAGGGCGTGGTTTATCTCGTCGATGACAAGCGCGATCTCAAGCCAGCCGTTGCGCTCGGCGCAGTCATCGGTATAGCGATTAGCGCATTGAACACTTCTCCCGACAAACCCGTCAACTTGCCGGGCACGAATATCCCTCAAATTTCTAGCGCGTTGACGCAAATCACAACCTGGTTCTATTACTTGAAAAACGATCTTGCTTTACTCGTCGGCATCGCGTCGGTATGCGCGGTGATGATCGGCGCGCTCTGGTATCGGCGCTGGCTCAAACGACTCGATCCGATCGGCATTCCCGTTCATGCGTTACTCGCGTTCGCCGACAATCGATTGATCGCTGGAACCGCGAACGGAATTTACCAGTGGAACAATCAAACCAAGCAATGGCAAACGACGAACGAAAGTTTGCTGATGCGCGTCTGTATCATCGCCGCCGATCAAGCGGGCGCGTTGGACGGACAAGTGATTCCCAACGCCTTGCGCGATGCGTTTGATCAAGCCAAGATCAATCTTGGCGATACGGCTCTCGTGACGATGATCAAACCAGGCGAGCGATGGACATTAACGGCGCTGGACAATCCCGTGACCTACACTTTGGCCAAGGAAGCCAATGGCATTTCGGTCTATCGCCCTCACGATATTCGCGCGCTGGCAACGGGAGCAAAGGATACATTGTACGCGGGAACCCAGGACGGCGTCATTCTTCGTTCAACCGATAACGGCAATACCTGGGCGCGGTTTGATCAGAATTTGAATCTCGGCGAAATCAAGGATTTGCTAATCGCAAGCGGCGGAATTTTTGCGGCGGGCGTAACCCTTGGCGAAGACCCTGATCATCAGTGGACGCATTGGCATCTTCAAAATCGGCAGATCGATCTGGATAAGACGTACCCGGGTGTTACCGCTGGAAATTGGGTGGTCTTGTCTCAGGGACAAAACGCGACCTTGAGCCAAGCTAACCAGGTGTGTACCACTACGGGCAAGAATGGCAGAAAAAACGGCAGTTACACGAGCATTCGAGTGGATCGTGATGCCGCGCTTGCCACGTTGGATCGTCGGACGAGTCATGTCTTGACGCAAAGCATTGAACTTGCGCCGTTTGATGACACGCCGCTAACGGGCAATACACTCGTGCTGGATAAATACGTCCCAGGTCTAGAAGCCGAGCACACGCTTGTGATCAATGGTCAACGCGCGCGCCTCGCGCTCACTGAGCAAGCCGCACCAAGATTGCAATTGGTTTCGCAAGACGGCTTGAACGCGCAACCCGTGCGCGCAGGCGAATCGTTCATCGTCATCACACCCCCACCGAGTATGACCACGAGTGAACAACGCTGGTTGGTAAAAAATCGCTACGGATTTGCCGGATATTTAAGCGTGACATCGAATCAGGTGACGCTCGAGCCAGCCCAGGACGATGACGAGATCGTCGGCGAAGTGTGCTTCGTCCGAACCGCCGATGTACAAGCGCAAACAACGCTCGTCCTGCGCGATCCGCTCGGTTCGATGTATGATCGAACGACGGTAACGATCTACGGCAACGTGGTACCCGCCACGCACGGTCAGACCATCGATACCCAAGTTCAGGACAGTGTAACCGGCACGGACAATATTTTTATTCTGAAACGCAAACCGCTCACCTATGTCCAAGCCGCGCAAGCCAGCGGAGTTCAAGATACGCTAACGGTCAATATCAACAAAGCGACCTGGCACCGCGTTTCGTCGCTCGCCAATGTAAATAGCGATGCGCGCGTTTATATGTTGCGCCAGGACGCGGATGGTAACTCGGTGCTTATCTTCGGCAATGGCAAACACGGCGCGCTCATTCCGAGCGGAACTGGAAACGTCACGGCAACTTTTCGGATCGGAAGTGGAACCGCGGGCAATGTGCCAATGAACAGTTTGACGATGTTGCGAACGCGTCCGGCGGGCATTCAAAAGGTAACGAATCCAATCTCTGCCACCGGCGGCGCGGAACCGGAACCGGCGGATCACGCGCGCGTGAACGCCCCGAAAAAAATTCGCACGATCCAACGAATCGTTTCGTTGAAGGATTACGAGGATTTTGCGAATGCGTTTGACGGCATCGGCAAGGCACAAGCTCGAACGGTCTGGGACGGGCGCACGCGGCGTTTGCATTTAACCATTGCGGGCGCGGCGGGTACGCCGGTCGAACCCAGTTCTAGTTTGTATCTTGCGCTAACCGATGCGATCAATCAACTGTGTGCCACGCCAACCGTGCCGATGCAAACCGATTCGTTCCAACCGCTATACTTTAACGTGTCGGCGGCGCTGATTCTCGATCCCGCTTATGCGAGCAATGCAGACGATATTATTGCACACGCGACCCAGCAACTTGTCACGACGTTTGCGTTCAACGCGCGCGAGTTTGGACAATCGGTTGCCGCGTCAGAGATCATTGCGGCGCTGCAACGAACCCAGGGTGTCAGCGCCGTCGAGTTGAACGGGCTGTATGTTTTGGGCAATCCTATCGCTATGAACGATCTCTTATCCGCATTGCCCGCACGCTGGGAAGACAATAGAATCGTACCAGCTCAACTCTTGGTGGTGAATGCAACCGGCGATCAGGGAATCACCCTGATCATTCAATCAGCGGGGCAAGCATGAGCGATTTGACAATCGAACGACTCTATGCACTTTTGCCCGCCATCTATCGCTTGCGTGATCACCAGCAAGGCGAACCACTGCATGCCTTGCTCGCGGTGATCGAAAACGAGTTTCAATTTCTGCAAGCGGACTTGGAGGCGCTCTACGACAATTGGTTCATCGAAACGGCGGATAATTGGGTTGTGCCGTATATTGCTGATCTGATCGGCATCGCCGGGCTAGACGACGCCAAGAGTTTGCGCGTCAGCCAGCGCCAGCGCGTTGCCAACACCATTGCATACCGGCGACGCAAAGGCACGCTCGCGACGTTAGAGCATGTAGCGCAAGACGCCACCGGTTGGAATGTTCATGCAGTTGAATACAATCAACTGGTCATGACAACGCTCAATGTGATGAGCAAGCGCAGAATGAAACATTCCATCGATTTGCATGAAATGAACGTGCTCGCGTCAATCAACGGACCCTTCGATCAGAACGCGCATACGGTTGATGTGCGACAGATCGGATCGCCAATGAACGCGCAAAATCGGCAGGCGGGCATAAAGCCCGGCAAATATCGTCCCGATCAGATCGGCTTGCACGTTTGGCGGCTGACGAGCTATCAAGTGGAATCGAGTCCGGCGCGAATAGTTCAACGAGAGACGGCAAATGCCCAATCGCTCCCAGCGGGCTGTTATATGTTTCATCCGCTTGGGCGCGACACGCAATTATTCAACCAACCGCAAGAGTTGGATCAGATCACGGCGTTGAGCAAGCCATCCAATCTGCCACACATGATCAGTCGCGCTGATTTGGCGATTGATCTGGCAGAGTACGCTTTACGTTACGGTAAATTGGCGGCAGACCAAACGCCACCTGCGAACAGTGTTTATTACGGACCAGACGCGAGTTTGTTTATCGTGCATAACGGAACAGCGATTCCGCCGAGCGCGCTAGTGAGCGCAGACCTGAGTCGTTGGCGCGCACCACACGGCATTGAGCCGAGTAGCGAAACGCAAGTCGCGGTAGACCCAGTGCTCGGTCGTCTAATGTTTATCAATCCATCGGCGAATCAAAAGGAAGAAAGCGTCCAAGTCTGTTTCAATTACGGTTTTAGCGCGGATATGGGCGGCGGACCTTATAATCGCTATAATGTGCTTGCCAAGCCGGAATCAGACACGCACTTGATTAATGTGATCAAGGGCAGTGCTATGGACACATTTCAAAAGGCGCTGGCAGACTGGGAATCTTTTTGCGCCGATTGCGCCCAGCGCAACGTGAATCCTCACGGCATTATTCAATTTCTCGACAATGGAATTTACGGCGGCAACAACCTTGTGATTCGAATGCCGCCAAACAGCGCGTTGGTCATCCAAGCGGACGACGGTGTGTGTCCCAGCATCATCACCGTTGGCGCAATTGCCATCGAAAGCGAGCATGCGAGCGCGAATTTGATACTGAACGGTCTGACTTGCAACAGCCGAATCGAAATTCGCGGCGGTTTAGATTTAAGTATCGCCCATTGCTCGCTAATGCCCGCCGGTCTTGGCGCAAAATTGGGCAAGGGCGATCTCAAAGCATTACGGGTCGCCATTGATACGAGTATCGTCGGCCCCATTCATTTGCCTGCCGAGATCACCGGACTCACCGTAACCAATAGCATTATCGATCATGCGAACGGTTATGCGATTGCCGCGCCCAAGTCATCGGCCAAGCCCGGTCCCGCGCTAACCTTGAATCAAGTGACGATCTTTGGCAAGGTCAACGCGCGCAAGATTGAAACGGCAGAGAACGTAATTTTCAGCGACCCGATCTCGATCCTTGATCAACAGCATGGCATCGTAAGGTCTAGCTATGTGCCCGAAGGTTCGCAGACGCCGCGCCGCGAGCAATGCCAACCCGATCTCGTCTTGGCTCAATCCAACACATCGATCCATCCGATTTTCACGTCGATGCGCTACGGCGACCCAGGTTACGCTCAGGTTGCCAGCGAATGTCCTGCCGAAATTTTACGCGGCTCTTCGGACGGCGCGGAGATGGGCGCATTTCACGATCGTTATCAGACCCAGCGCTTGGATAATCTCTACAACAGCGTGGACGAATATCTGCCCTTTGGCTTGACGACCGGCGTGTTTTTTGAGACCTAACCTTTTCGTGGAGGATACTGTGCAAGGCGATTTTTCTCGACTCACCTTTGATCCCCAAAAGCATTTTCGCAGTGTTCGAATGCAACAAGGGCGCGTTTTACTCGACGCCGACTGGAATGAACAAGCCGATCTGTTGAATTACGCACTCGCTATGCAGATGCGCGATCTGATTGGACCGAGCGGCGCGCTCGCGGCGATTGCCGGTTTTGAATTGACCCTGGCCGAAGATTCTGAAAATGTTGGCGACAGCCAGCCCAATCACGCCAGTGACAACACGCTTCCAATTCCTGATTTTCAATTGAGCGCGGGACGTTATTACGTGGACGGGATTCTGTGCGAAAATGATCACTCCGTGCTACTCAACAATCAGCCACACCCTACGACTTTTCGCTTGCCGGTATCCAAGTCAGGTTATTACCTTGCCTATCTTGATGTCTGGGAACGATATGTCACTGGCTTGGACGATTCATCGATCCGCGAAGTGGCCCTGGGCGGATTGGAAACAACGGGACGCACGCAGACAATTTGGCAAGTCAAATTCTTGCCCATTCAGCACGAAATCAAGAACGATGCGACAAATCTGAAATATGAACATGTGGTGACTTGGAGCGATTGGCAAAATCTGATCGAACAACACGAGCACAAGGGCATGATGCGCGCGCGGCGGCGTATCACCAGTACCGAAATCGACAATCGGCTGTACCGCGTTGAAATCCATCATGCGCACGATAATCAGGCGTCGTTCAAATGGTCGCGCGAGAATGGATCAACTGTCTACGAAGTAGATACCATCAGTGAAGCGAATGACAAGGCGGTATTAACCGTTACGCTTTGCGATCTGGGGCGCGACAAGACGGTTTTGCATAAAGGCACCTGGGTCGAATTGGTTACGCCGGAATCAGCACTGGGCGGGCACACCACGCAATTGTACCAAATCACCGCTGTGCCAGATTTTACGCGTAAGCAATTGACGCTGACAGGCGATCCCAATCATCACGGACTCACTAAAGAACAATTGGCGCGCAAACCGTTGTTCGTGCGGGTATGGGATCAAAAAGAATCGAGCGCAATCGCACTGGAAGCGGGCGCAGTACCTTTGCAAAAAGAAACTTGGCTCGATCTTGAGGCGGGCATTCAAGTCAGTTTCCCTACAGGCGGACATTATCACGTCGGCGATTATTGGCTCATCCCGGCGCGCACCTTGACCGGCGATATTGAATGGGCGCGCAATACCACCGGTCCGATCGCGCGTCCGCCGGATGGCGTAAAGCATTATCTTTGTCCCCTGGCACTCGTTCAGAGACAAGACGATCAGTGGAAGGTAACGAAAGACTTGCGGCGGCTCTACGCCCCCCTGCCCACGCTAACCAACGAAGAGTCGAAGCACCCAACCCATCCACGCCAAGATTATCCGCGAAATTTGTTCGAGGTCTGCGAGTCCGATCAGGATTTGGAAACGGGCGATTTGGTCTCGCTCGTTGGGACGCCAGGTGATATGCGTGTGGCGCGAACCAACCTGGAGCGTGCTACACTCGTTGTGGGAATTGTTGCGGCGAAATTTGAAAAGCAACATCACGTGATTATCTATGGTCGCGCCAAATGCAAAGTGATCGGCGCGATCAAGCCAGGCGATCGCCTAACTGCATCGGAGCGAGAAGGATGCGCGCGGCGAGCGGACGTTGAAACCGGGAATTTCAAATCTGGCACAATCGTGGGTAAGGCACTGGTGCCGTACGAACCCGGGGATACAGGCGAAACAGGAGTGATCGATATATTGGTAACATTGGGGTAGAGATTTTATCCGAAAGAACTTGGAATTACGTCTGCCAAGCGGGTGTCCCAAAATTGAAAATCCCTACGCGGACCAAGGCGTTGGCATCATGCGAAAATCTTGTTCCAAGATGCAAGGTCGGAAATCGGGAACAAGAATAATCGCGTGAAAATATTGGTCAAGGGGCAATTGCCGCTCTTCAAGTCGCCTGTGGGCCGAGAATTATCCATCGCGTTCAATGGGAACCCCGGCTCGCTCAATGCCGGGTTTGCTTGGCGGAGCGTTTATCCTCACGCATTTGCGTCCGCGCTACTTTTAACGTGGCGTCAAGTTTGCCGCTGGTAGAGGTTGCGGTGCCCAATAATATTTGCATAAATAGATCCGGGAATTCCGCGTTGAACCTGACCACATTATCTTTAACCCGTTCGATGGATTGCTCAACGGCTAACGCATCGGTTTTGGGCAAGATGACGGCGAATTCATTGCCGCCGATCCGCGCAATAATGTCAGAGGCGCGAAATGCCAGGCGCATGGCACGCGCCGTGCGTTTGAGCAACGTATCGCCCGCCGCTTGACTCTGTTTTTCGTTCGTCAACTTTAAATTTACCACGCTGGCTACGACGATGCTGACCGGAAATTCGCGGCTAGGTTCCAAGCGAGATAATTCGGTTTCGAAAAATGCGTGATTGAAAATACCCGTCAATGCGTCATGGGTACTGAGATAACGGGCTTGCTCGGTTATTTGTTTGTGCGCGGATTTGTCTTCATACATTCGCGCGTCAGCGAGTTTGAAGGTGTCGCCTAGATGGCTGGCGAGGGCGGTGGCTCCGCCCAAGGACAACCGCACCGGCAGGTCAGGCTGTTCAGCATTGTGCGTTGCCAATTGGTCGCGGATGCGCGCGAGCATTTGATCGGCGGTTGACGCATCGGTTTTGGGCAACAAAACGGCAAACTCATCACCGCCGATCCGCGTGATCAGATCGGAAGCGCGGAACGCGGTCTGCAAGGCGCGTGCGGCGCGCTGAATCAAAGCGTCACCGGCCGCGTGTCCTAACTCGTCATTCGTTCGTTTCAGATTATCCACGTCGGCAACCACGATACTCACCGGAAATTCACGGCTGGACTCTAACCGCGCCAATTCGGTTTCAAAAAATGCGCGATTGAAAATGCCAGTCAGGGTGTCGTGTGTGCCCAGGTAGCGCAATTGCTCTTCCGAGCGTTTACGTTCGGTAATGTCGTTGATGACAATCAGGAGGCAATCCTCGCCGTCGAGGGAGAGTAACTCAGCCGCCAAGACCGCATCCTTGATGCCGCCGGTTTTGGTGCGAATCTGGGTTTCAAAATCAGAGACTTGGCCTTGGTCCCGCATTAATTCGATTAACCGCTCGCGATCGTGGGGTCTGGCCCACAAGTTCAAATCCATTGCGCTGTGTCCAATGACTTGGGCGCGCGGATAACCAATAAATCGGCAAGCGGTGTCGTTGAGATCAATATAACTGCCGTCCCCAAAGCGTGAAATTGTAATCGGCACCGGACTAGCGCGAAAAGCGGTCGAGAATCGCGCCTCACTTTCGCGCAACGCTTTTTCCATCCGCTTGGATTCGGTAATGTCAATCGAAATGCTCATCTGAGCATAACAAGCATTGTTGGCGTCGCGCAAGGGCGCGACGGACAAGCCCACGTCAATCGTCGAACCGTCTTTGCGTTGGCGTTGCACTTGCGTATACGGGATGACCTCGCCCTGGTTCACGCGGGTTTGAAATTCTTGCTTTTCGGAAAATTTTTCTGGCGGCACGGTGGGCATGATCTGACCAAGCGCCTCGTCTGCCGTCCACCCATACATTTTTTCCGCCATGGCATTCCAAAGCAACACATTGCCGGCGGGGCTAAATTTAATGATGGCGGCTGGTGAATAATCAATGAGTGCGCGGAGTTGAGCTTCGCTGTCGCGCAACGCATCTTCCGCGCGCTTGCGTTCGGTAATATCCTCGATAAAACCTTCAAAGCCCAGCAACTGGCCGTCAGAATCAAAGAGTGATTGAATCAGAAGCTTGCCTAGAAAAGTACTCCCGTCCTTGCGCCGGTAGAGATTTTCAAAAGTCTTCCGCTCTGGATTTTCATTCCGCAACCGAATAATCTCTGCGCGGCGGTTGGGATCGGCGAAAATATCGGTTGCCACGTCCTTGACGAGCGCCATGAGTTGCTGGGGTGATTCATAGCCAAACATGCGCGCGAACTCTGAATTGACCATAGCAACCTTGCCCGCAAGCGTGGAGTGGAAAATAGCAATGCTGGCATTTTCAAACAAATTGCGAAAATGGTTTTCGCTTTCTTTCAAGGCGTGTTCCGCGTGTTTGCGTTCGGTAATGTCCTTGACGGCTCCGACGATAACCGGACGGTGATGCATTTCGTCCAATTTGGGTTGCGCAACAATCTGAATCCAGTGTTCTTGATCCCCCTTGCGGCGGGATCGGCACTCAAACTGGCTGGCTTGCTCTGAAGCAACTACCGCGTTGACAAAACGCCCAAAACGCTCCTGGTCGTCTGGATGAATCAACCGGTACCACATCTCGGGGGTTGCCACATCAGCGAGCGTGTGCCCGGTCAACCGTTCCATCGCTTCGGACGCCCAACGGAGATTCAGAGTGCCGCCCGGTTCAAGGTCTACCACAAAGACATAATCGGTGACGAGTTCGGAGATGGTTTTATTGCGCCACTCGTTCTCACGCAAAGTTTGTTCTTGGTATTTGCGCTCAGTCACATCCTCCATGAGCATGATCAAATAACCTGGCTCGGGGCGGTATGCCTCAACCGACAACCAGCGCCGTAAAACTGGCGCATTCACCTCAAATTTTTCCGATTGGCCAGTCATGGCAACGCGACGAACGGCTTGGATCAGGGCCGGATTAATTTGCTGTAAATTCGGAATCAATTGGGACAAACGTTTGCCGGCGATATGATCCCAGCCCGTCAGTTGCGCAAAGGCGGGATTGCTTGCTAGAAAATCCAAATCACTGAAACGATCGTGAGCGTCCAAGACAATCTGGCAATACGCGAATCCTTCAAATAGATTATCCACTAGATAACTCGAGTGTTTTTCATTCAAAAGCATAACCTGCTCCGGCGAACCAACTATGCAAAGCAATTGGTTCGAGTATGGGATTAGTCCTTGTTGATGATGCCCTGCGGACAGCCGCCAGTGTAATTTTGGTCACCCAGCAGGTAGACTGGACTCGGTTCCCTGAGAATGATCCAAAATTATTCCTTGTCCAGGTCATCCCAGTCTTCATCCGTCCAATCCGCAAATTCATCGTCGGGCTTGGCTTGCTCAAATTGACGCGGCGCAGTTGGCGAGCTAGGCGCGATCGGTTTGGCTGGTTTCGGCTCAACCGGCGGCGTGAGCAATGGCGGCGGCGTGGCGCGCACCGCGCGTCCTTTGGTCGGTCCTTCATCGGGACCCACGATGCCTTTTTCTTCAAGCAACTCGATCAAGCGCGCGGCGCGCGAATAGCCAATCCGCAATTTGCGTTGCAACAACGAGACGGACGCCTTGTGAAATTGCTGAACTGTCTTGATCGCGTCAGGCAATAAATCATCTTCCGCGTGCGCTTCTTTTTTCAACGGCACCGCGCCGCCCCACAGCGTCTCTTGCAGATAATCCGCTTCCGCGCCCTCTGCGGTTGTCGCCAATGTTTCAAGCGGCGGCGGTGACATGTTTTTCCAGTATGTCACCAGTTTGTCAAGTTCGCGGTCGGAGACAAAACAACCTTGCAAGCGCGTAAGCTGGGACGCATCGCTCGCCATGTACAACATGTCGCCATGCCCCAATAATTTTTCCGCGCCGGGTGTGTCCAGCACCACGCGCGAATCAATCTGGCTCGTTACCGCAAATGAAATCCGCGACGGAAAGTTGGCTTTGATCAAACCAGTCACCACATCCACCGAGGGGCGTTGCGTTGCCAGGATCAAATGAATGCCGGTCGCGCGCGCCATTTGCGCCAGCCGCGTGATCGCGCGCTCCACCTCTTGCGGCTCAACCATCATCAGGTCAGCTAGCTCGTCCACGATCACGATCAGATACGGCAATTTTTCCGCGTTGCGATTGCCTTCGATCATTTGATTATAGATTTCGATATTGCGCGCGCTCTTGGCTTCCGCGTTCGCGTTAGGCGCGGGAATCGCATTAGGATCAACTGGAATTTTCGCAAAGAGTTTGAAGCGCCGATCCATTTCCGCCACCACGTTTTGCAACGTGTTCACAGCGCGATCCATTTCCACGACGACTGGCTCGCGCAGATGCGGAATGCCGTTAAAGTTGACCAATTCGACGCGCTTGGGATCAACCATGATGAATTGAACCTGGGCAGGCGTCTTGGTGCACAGCAAGCACGCAATCACCGCGTTCACGCACACCGATTTGCCCGACCCGGTTGCGCCCGCAATCAACAAATGCGGCATCTTGGTCAGGTCGGCAGACACCGCTTGCCCAGATACGTCTTGACCCAAAGCCAGCGGCAATTTCGTTTTGATTTTGCTAAACGCATCCGAGTCCATCACGCCGCGCAAACTAACGAGCGCAATTTTTGGATTCGGCACTTCGATGCCGACAATGCTCTTGCCCGGCACCGGCGCTTCGATGCGGATCGGCGCGGCGGCGAGCGCAAGTTCGAGATCGTGTTGCAGTGCGCTGATGCGGCTCACCTTGACCTTGACGCGATTCAATTTGCCATCCGCGCCTTTTTGATCGATAAAACCAGGTTCGACGCCGAACTGGGTAATCGTCGGACCCTGGTTCACTTCGATCACTTTGGCTGGCACGCCAAAATGCGCCAAGGTTTCTTCGATCTTGTGATAGCGTTCGCGGATTTCCTGCTCGTTGATTTCCAGTTCCACACTATCTTCAAGAATCGTGGTGTAATCCGGCAAAGCCCATTCGCGCTGAATCACCGGAACCACCGGCGGTGACGCGCCGATCACGCGCGCGCCCGGAGCAATGGGCGGCAACGCAGGCACAGCGGTTTCTTCGTCTTCTTCGTCATCGAGATCAGTTTGAATTGGCGGCACGATGGACTGGGTTGGCTCGATCCGTGCCGGCGCACGCGCTGGAGTTGGCGACGCCACCCGCGATTGCGTTGGCGCTGGCTCGCCGGTGCGGAATGATTTGGCAGGCGAAACTTTCGGCTCATTGGAGCGAGTGCGAAATTTATTGATTTCGGTGGGCAAATGGCGGAGAATATGCGCGAGGTAGAACACGCGGCGCACGAGTTCGGGCAGAGAAACGTTGAAGAACATGATCAACGCAATACTAAACCCGGCGAGCATCGCCACGCCCGCGCCGATTTCGCCGAATGAGCCGATGAGTGCAGACGCAATGACCCAGCCGAGGATGCCGCCGTTCACGCCGTTGATTGGCGTGGCGCTAGGTTGCTGAACCGGGTTGGCGGGCGCGCCAAACCAATGAAACACGGCAAGCAGGAGCAAATACATCAACCCCAGTCCAATTGGACGCTCCCAGCCGATATTCCACGTTTTGTCGAGCGCATCGAAAATCATCCAGATGCCCAAACCGAGCAAGAGGAACGGCGCAAAATAGACACCCCAGCCCAACAAGCCGCGCAACAATTGCGTCCAGGTGTCGAGAATCAAACCGCCGCTCAAATTGAACGCGCCGAGCGCGGTGAGCGCGGCAAGAATGATCACGCCAATCGCGCCGATCTCTTCCCAGCGATCCGGGTCGAGTTGCAAGAGCGGCTTGGACTGTGACTTGGGTTCTTTCGATTTGGTCGCGCGCGGTTTACGGGTGCTCATAATGGAACATTTGTATTATACACCCAAACGGAACGGCGTGGCAACGAATTATTTTTTTTTGCATTTACACAATGCGCTCGCTTGCCTCAATCGCTTTCAGATTTTCTGCCACAATGTCCGCGTGTTGATGCGCGCTGATCGCTTCGCGGAACGCATCCAGCGGATACAAATTGGCGTGGCGAATCATCGCCGCCGTCGCCATCACCGCAAGCGATTGCTTATTCCACGCCGCGCGCGCTAGGTTGAACACGAGCTTGCGCGCGCGCGTCTCAATCTGATCCGCCAGCTCCGGCACCACATAGACCGTTTGCGATTCATCCATGGCGCGCAATTGGCGCGGCACTTGGGACAAACCCTCGGCGGTAATCACCGCGAGCAGGTCTGGTTTTTCGATCCCGGTATATAAAATTTCGCGGCGGCTCAAAACAATTTCAGAAACCGAATAACCCGTCATCACCGAAACCGGGTAATCGTCGCGCTGTGTCGCCCATAAACCCGCGCGCATTGCGCCAAGCGCGAGCGCGCTCGCCGTGGATTTTACTTTGCCGCCTGCCGCGCCCGCCAAGACGATCCGTGTCGTCGCACCCAGTTCGCTCGTGTGCGTTTGCGGAACGCCTTGCGGTACAGAATTTTTTTCAGCGGCATTGGCAAATTGTTCACGGTACGCGTGCGCCAATTCGGGCTGGTCGAGTTTTTGCAAAATGCCAGAATGTAAACCGAGCGCTTGCATCGTGCCAAGCAACCCGGTCTTGGAATAATGATTGTTCGGCACATAGTACGCGGTGCAGAGTTCCCACACATCCAGCAAAGCAAAACCCGGCGTGCGGATAGCTTCTGCGATCCGCTCAGGCAAATCCTTGTCAAACGCGGTGCCGCGATAGACGAACGATGCGCCGTTGACCGCAACTGTCCCGCAAATATCCAACGGCCGCTCAAGGTTGCCGCCGCGCGTGGTTGCAGTGATCCCACCGTGCGGCGTGGTGACGGAATGTTGACCGCCCGTCATGCCAAAATTGAGATTGTTGAACACGATCACCGTCACGCCGATATTGCGACGCGCGGCGTTGAGCAAATGCGCGCCGCCAATGCCCGTGCCGCCGTCGCCCATCAAGACGATCACATTCAAATCCGGCTGGGCTAATTTGATCCCGGTTGCATACGTGATTGCGCGTCCGTGTAAACCGTGAAACGCATTCACATCAAAATACTGATCGCTCATACCGACACACCCAATATCGGTAACGATCACAGTTTGACGCGGATCAAGTTGCATTTGCACGAGCGCGGCGTTGAGATGATCCAGCACCAGCGCATGCGAACAGCCAGGACAAAAAGGCAACCGCGCGCGTTCGAGATTGCGATACGTGGTAATTTCTGTAATCATTTTGAAACCTTAAAAAATTTCTTCGACGATTTCATCCGGCGTGATCAACTCACCATCCACACGGTTGACGCCGATCACACGCGGACGCGGATCAAGCGCCAGCGCGATCCGTTCAACTTCGAGGCGATATTGACCAAAGTTTAATTCTGGTACGATGACGTGCGTGACCCCGCGCATCGCATCCCGCAACGAATTTTCCGGCACCGGAAACAGCGATTGCACGATCAAGGTCGCGACGCGCTTGCCCGCCGCACGCGCATTCTGTGCCGCTTCGCGCATCGCGCGCGCCGTGATGCCATACCCGACGATGAGCGTTTGCGCGCCCGCATCGGCGTCGAATTGGCAAAATTCTAATTCGGCGCGGTGCGCCTCGATCTTTTGCCACAAATGGCGGCTCGTCTTGTTCACATTGACGCGCAGTTTGGTTAGCATCCCGCGCTCGTCGTGCATGGATGTGGTGAACCGCGTGAGATGCTCGCCACCAATCGGCGCAAACGCCGGCACATCCGCCAACTTTTTCACCTGGTAAGGCACAAACGGTTCGCCGCTTGGCGCAACCGCGCGCGTAATGATTGCCATTGGCTCAAAGGTTGCTGTGTCCACGCTCGTTTGCGCCGTCATCATTTCTTTATCCGTCGCGATCATTACCGGCGTCCGAAATTTTTCGGCGAGATTGAACGCGCGTTGCGTCAAGCGGTAACAATCGGCAAGACTGCTCGGGCAGAGCGCGATGATCGGATAACCGCCGCTCGTGACCCAGCGCAAAAATTGCACATCGCCTTGCGCGACCGTCGTCGCGCCGCCCGTCGCGGGACCCAGCCGCATCACATCCACGATGACGAGCGGCACTTCGCCCATAATCGCCATACCGATATTTTCGGAATAGAGACTGAGACCGGGTCCGCTCGTCGCGGTCAACGCTTTGGCGCCTGTCATCGCCGCCCCGATGCACATGCCGATAGACGCGATCTCATCTTCGCCCTGGATCGCCACGCCATTTGTCTTGGGTAACTCGCGCATCATCCGTAACAAAATCGGCGTTGCCGGTGTAATGGGATACCCCGCAAAAAAATCACAGCCCGCCGCCAACGCACCCCGCACCAACGCTTCCGCGCCATCCATAAATTCGCGCATCGCTCACCCCGATTGCAAATTCAAATTCTGGTTTATTCTACCGCGTTATTGTTCGAGTCACAAATCCGTGCTATACTCGCGCGCAAATCGGTAATCAACATTTCGAGTGCGGAGGTCACATGTATCGCGGAGAAAAAATCCAGCTTGCCGCCGTGCAACGCGAGTATTTGGCCAAGTACGTGGAATGGCTAAACGATGTCGAGGTCGCGCGTTTTTTAATGCCGGGGATTGCCGCGCCGTTGAATCTGGAAGATGAAACCGCGTGGTTTGAGAATCGCAAGGGCAAGGACGATTTTGTCTTTGCGATATTAACGCTCGCCGAAAATAAATTGATCGGGAATTGCGGCTTGCACAATCTCAGTTACAAGAACCGGAGCGGCACCTTCGGTATTTTCATCGGCGATAAAAATTATTGGAGTCAAGGGTACGGCACCGATGCGACGCGGACGTTGTTGCGTTTTGCGTTTGAAGAATTGAACTTGAATCGCGTCGAATTGTGGGTGTACGACTATAATCCGCGCGCGATCCGTGCGTATGAAAAAGCCGGGTTTCGGCGCGATGGCGTACGGCGGCAAGGACTGTACCGCGAAGGCGATTACCACGACGAAATCTTGATGTGCGTTTTGAAGGCAGAATGGGACGCGCTCCAAAAATCGAAATAACTTGGGCGCGCCGCAAAAATTTCTCCGCGCACCTGCTCGCGTGGTATGCCAAACATAAACGCGATCTGCCGTGGCGGCGCGACGCGCACGATCCGTACCGCGTGTGGATTTCGGAAACGCTGTTGCAACAAACTCAGGTTGCCACCGTCATTCCGTACTATGAGCGCTTCCTCGCGCGCTTTCCCACCGTTCAGGCACTCGCCGCCGCGCCGCTCGACGATGTGCTAAAGACGTGGGAAGGGGCGGGTTATTACGCGCGCGCGCGGAATCTCCATCGCGCGGCGCAGGATATTGTCACGCGCTTCGATGGCGCGCTCCCCAGCACCGTCGAAGCGTTACGCACGCTTCCGGGCATTGGCCGCTACACCGCCGGAGCGGTGGCGAGCATTGCGTTCCAACGCGATACGCCGGTGGTGGATGGCAATATCACGCGCGTCATGTGCCGCTATTTCAAGATTACAACAAAAGCCAAAGCAACTCGCACGCAGAATTTGCTTTGGGAGTTGGTTGCACAATTACTCCCACCTAAACGCGCCGGTGATTTCAATCAAGCGTTGATGGAACTAGGCGCAACCACCTGCACACCACGCCAGCCGCAATGCGGCGCGTGTCCGCTTTCGCGCACGTGCGCCGCGCGCAAATTGGGATTACAAATCAAGTTGCCGGTTCAAGACGTCAAGAAAAAATTGCCGCATCACGAAATCGCCGTGGGTGTGATCTGGAAACGCGGTAAATTATTGATCGCACAGCGACCGGCGGAAAAATTACTCGGCGGTTTGTGGGAATTTCCCGGTGGGCATCAAGAGCTAGGCGAATCGCTAGTGGAATGCGTGGCGCGCGAAGTCCGCGAAGAGTTGGGAATTGAGGTTGCCGTTGGCACAGAATTTGCGAGTGTGAATCACGCTTACTCGCATTTCAAGATCACGATGCACGCATTCCATTGTCGTTGGATGCGCGGGCGTCCGCGTGCGATCCAGTCTACGGCGTGGCGGTGGATCGCGCCTAATGACTTGGACCGCTATGCGTTTCCTCAAGCCAATCGGCGCGTGATCGAAGCATTGAATCAAGCGCCCCGTTTTCATTGAGAAAACGGGGCGCGGTTTATTTCCCATCAAACAACTGGGGGTCATAGGTGCCAGACCCGCTCCAGAACATCCACCCCACACTGCCCGCATCGGTTGCCGCTTTTTTCTGCAGACGATATTCGGGCAAGCCAAAATTGCCGCGTCCTTCATACGCTTGCAACCACAGCCGCACCTTGGCACCCTGCGATTTTTCCGCGGCGTGTTGGTAGGAATTGTAAATGACATCATACGGACAACGCACGGCCACGGTACAATTTTTGATGCCCAGCCCCTTGACGAGCAAGTCCGCCGCGTCCACCCACGTATCCGGGTACACCATCGGCGAAATATAATCAAGGTATGGCGTGAGATCGCGCAAACGCTGGCCCGTATTTTGATCGTCGTTGGTCGCCGTCGTCAAGCCGAACACGTCCGCCGAAATAAACACGCCGGTCGGACGCAATTCTTTTTGCGCGCGCGCCAAAAAGCCCGCAATCGTCGCCACGCGATTGGCTTCGGTATTGTCCGCGCCCCACTCGATATTACTCACCCGCCCTGGAAAGCGCACGTAATCAAATTGAATTTCGTCAAAGCCGAGCGCGGCAATTTCTTTCGCCAACGCAATCGCATAGGTTTGGTTTTCGGCGACATATGGATTGATCCACGCCAAGCCATTTTGCTCGACGAACACCGTACCATCCGGGTGATGAATTGCCAGCGCGGGTTTGCTGGTGGCAAGCAACAAATCTTGAAATACGGGCATGCGCGCGATGCAATAAATATTTTGCGTTTTGCACCGCGTCACCACTTGTTGCAAATCAATCCCTTTGAGGGATGGCGCGCCAATCTCTTTCGCCAATGGCACTTGCGAGTTCCACGCAACGCGTCCTTTTTCGGCTTTTACATCAATCACAATCGCGTTGAGTTCCGTCTTGGTCGCCAAGTCCATCAACGCACGTACCTGCTCCGGCACCATGCCAAACGGAATATGAATCCCTTTGACCTGGAACGGCGCTAGTTTGATTTCGCGCGGCGCTTGGTTTACATCGAGGTCAGTCTTGCGGTAGCCCGGCGCTTTGAACATCAGTGTCCCTTGTTCCGGCAAATTATCCAAATGAAACAAGCCGTGGGCGTTTGCCGTGACAATAGTTGCGTTAAGGTAAACGAGCGTGCCGCTGATCGGTTGATTGGTGGTTGCGTCCAGCACGACCGCGTCGAGCGTATTGGGGCGCAATGCGAGCGGCAGATCGCCTCCGACAAAGGTCACCGTGGCACTGGCAAAACCAGGCGCAGTAGCACGCACCGTTGCGCCTTGCGGAATGCGCCGCACGATCGCTTGTCCGCTCGCATCCGCCGCGTAGGTTTGATTGTCGAGATAAACCAGCGCGCCTGGGATTGGTTGTTGCGTGCGCTGATTCTTGATCGTAATCTGCGTGGAAGCTGGGATCAACCCTAGTTCCAAATTGGCTTGGCCATCAAAGCGCATCGCAAACGGCTGATAGCCAAATACCGTTGCCGAAATGATCGCGCCGCTCTGGACCCCACGCGCTTCAAAATTGCCACTCACCGTCGTCGTGATTAACTGGGAGCCAAACCAGATTGGCGCACGCGGCAACGGTTGCTGGGTTTCCACATCACGTACCACGCCGCTCACGCGATTAGTCTCAAGCGCGAGATCGATTTTTAGCTCTGAGGCGAGCCAGTCGTTGCCACTGATATTTTTTTGTACGGGCGCATAGCCATCGGCTTGGACTTGCAAGGTATACTCACCGCGCGGCAAAGCGATCACGTACTCACCGTGCGCGTTGGTCTCGGTATTGCGGCCGGCAAGATTCACTTGCGCGCCAACCAGGGAAACCTGGGTTGCCGCGTCGCGCACCACACCGGAGAGCGCAATGGTGCTTTGCCCCAAATAAATCGCCGCGGCGGCAACGAGCAACACAATCGGAACGAGCAAAAAAAGAATTCGTTTTCGCATGGCGCGCATTATAACATAATTCTCCACAGTAAATTCACAGGTTATTAATTATCACCGCTTGATCTTGTGCTTGGCGTATTACATCAACACTACAGACAGTAGTTTGTTTTGCGTAAATTGTTTTTCCACAATCTTTTGCACGTTATTAACATTTTTATCCACGCTTGCGGCAAAAATAACTGAATCTTAAAAACCAGCGGCGCGATTTTCTTTTTTAAGGTATGCTACTTGCGTCGCTGGACAACATTTGTTAGAATGATCTGTGCTGGACTAGAGGATAATCATCATGATAAACGCAAATGACATCTGGGACGCCACACTCGGCGAACTGCAATTACAAATGACCAAAGCCACGTTCGATACCTGGGTGCGCCCCACTCACGCCATTGCCTACCAGGACGGCGCAATGACCGTTGGCGTTCACAGTCCCTATGCCAAAGAATGGTTGGAGAATCGTTTGCAAACGACAATCCAGCGCACGGTAACCGGCATTGTCGGACGCTCGGTCCAAGTGAGTTACATTGTCAAAGACAAGAATGCGCCCTATGCGGAAAACCCGTTTGCGGAAATCCCCAGCTCGCTAACCCAGGTTCAGCGCGAACCTCGCGCAAGGATAGAACCGATGGATGCTGACGAACAAGTTGCTCCACCCAAACGACGCAGTGAAGACTTGCCGGGTCGCACTACCACGGCGCTCAATCCTAAATACAATTTCGAAACGTTTATCGTCGGTAATTCAAATCGGCTGGCTCATGCCGCCACCCTGGCGGTTGCCGAGCATCCGGGCGAATCGTACAATCCCTTGTTTTTGTATGGCGGCACAGGATTAGGCAAAACCCATTTGCTCCACGCACTGGGGCAACACCCCAACGTCAAGGATCGGCGCGTATTGTATGTTTCCTCGGAAACGTTTACCAATGACTTGATCAACGCAATTCGCAATCAAACCACCGCAGAATTTCGGCGCGTCTATCGCGAGATTGACGTGCTGTTGATTGACGACATTCAATTCATCGGCGGCAAGGAATCCACGCAAGAAGAGTTTTTCCATACCTTCAATCATCTTCATTCCGCGAACAAACAGATCGTCATTTCAAGCGATCGGCATCCGCGCGGCATCAACACACTGGAAGATCGCGTGCGCTCCCGGTTTGAAGGCGGCATGATCACGGACATTCAACCGCCGGATCTGGAAATGCGGATTGCGATTCTGCGCACCAAAGCCGAGGCGTTGACCGTGGCGGTACCGAACGACGTGATGGACTTTATCGCGCACAAGGTGCAGAGCAACATCCGCGAGCTTGAAGGCGCGTTGACGCGCGTGCTGGGCTATGCGCGGCTGATGAACACGCCGATCACGGTAGACTTGGCAACCACCGTCCTGCAAGATATTTTGCGCCACCAGCCCATTACGGTTGACCAAGTCATTGCCGTCGTCGCCGAATACTATCGCGTAGATGTGGCAGACCTCACTGGGCGCAGTCGGAACAAAGAGATCGTCATCCCACGCCAAATGGCAATGTATCTTTTGCGCGAAGAAACCGGCGCGTCGCTCCCGCAGATCGGCGAAGTGCTCGGTGGACGCGACCATACGACTGTTATTTACGCGCATGATAAAATGACCGAATTAATCGAAACCGACGATTTGCGTCGGCGCGAAGCATTAGCAATCAAAGAGCGGTTGTATCAGCAACATTCGTAATCATCGCGATACAATCGAGCCGCAAGAAACGCTTGTCGCCAAACCGAATTTACAGGGCGATTATGCAAACTACATAAAATCATAAAAAGCAGTCGAAAATTTTCGACTGCTTTTTATGTAAAACAATACAATATATTATGTAAATTATTTTTGTGGATAACTACCCTATAACTGGGGATAACACAGCGTATATGGGGATAACCTTCATTAATCTGTGAAAGTTGTGCTACAATTTGTATACGACCCAGGATGCAACCACAATTTGTTGTGTAATGAATTCTTAATCGCTCTATGGTTTGATGTTACTCGATGAACCTGTGCAAAACTTGATCTAGCCACTCACATTCCGCTCCCATTAGAGGAGTAGACGGATACAGAAAATTATCTGTATCTTGAGTAAATTTATTTAGCGAAACTAGATACAGTGTACTTTGAAACAACCGTTCTCTGAATGCACATATCCACAAGCACTGCTACTACTATATTTATAATAAATATAGACAGAAGAAATAGATCATTTTTTAGAGAACATCCAACAAACACCGACTATTCACATCTATGCGGAAAATCTTGTTGAAAAATGCCTTGTCCATCGAAAAGCAATCGCAAAATACGAATTGTTTTTCGATGGACAAGGCAAGTAACAAATGACATTTGCACGTAAATCAAGCTTTCCCTATCTCTCGCTATAAATGACATCCACAGATTTCCCCAAGTTGTTCGGTAGAATTTGTGGACTGACTCACCTCATCCACTGAATCATGTGGATGGGTCGAATATCTATTTCTTGCGCTGATACAGTGTCAGAAACTTTTGCAATGCCGGATCAGTTGTCCATTGCACCGGCGCACGCTCATATTCTTTGACGGTATCGAGCAAAGTGCCAAAGATGACAACATAGTCCGGTTGGCGTTGAATGATATATACCAAGTCGAATTTTTCGTGTCCCGGTGTGCCTTGCCCAAGCGTGGCTACGGACAGCCGCCCGATGTGCAAATCATTAATGCCGAACATATCAATTGAAGGCAATTCGGAAAAATAGGGTACTTGCCCTGCCGCATCCACCGCGATGAGTGTCCCGCGTGGCACATTGATTTTTAACCAACGCCCCATGGTCTCCCGCGCATCTGTCGCGCGTCCTGCGTCAAATCCTTTAATGAATATGCCATACTCGCCGTTCCAAGATGACGCAAATAGTAACAATCCCGCTAACAGAATAATCACGGAAATCCCCGTGATTTTCACAACTTGTCCCCATTTTGCCAATCGTGTTTCCACAACTGTTATCCACATATTCACCAATGCTGTGGATAACAGAAAATAAAATGGAGCAAGTAATGGCACAAAAAATCGCCCGACTGACCAATCTCCGCCAACATAGATAATGTATGCAGAATATGCCGATATTACGATAGAAAAATAGGTACTCCAAAATGCCGTTTTTGAATTAAATTGCGACTTGTTATGGTATCTTGTCCACAATTCACTCACAGTTGTGGATAAAGCAAAAATGGGGACAAGCCATCCGAGGTGAACGCCGACAAATTGCGATAAATGCGCCCATCCGCGCTCAATTTGTGCCACTGGACCAGAAGCAGACACTTTGGCGTAAAATGAATTCGGCAGGAACGATTTGTAATACCACCAACGACCGAGCCAATATGGCGCAAAAATAGCCGAAAATGCAAAACCGCGCAGAATATCTCGCGAGGTAAACAAACGCCGCTCTGTAACTAGCCGCCAGACTGCTTGATGGGCAACGGTCAATGCAAAAACCATCACGCCTTCCGGGCGCGTCATTGCCGCCAGCGCAAAGAATATACCGCTAAACGGAAAAGCGGCATATTGATCTTGGCGATGACCGCCAAGTTGCTTGATATTCCATTCTTGCTCGCGGATATAGAGCAACATTCCCGCGAAAATGATGAATGCAAACATGACGGTTTCCAAGCCGCTGACCGACCAGAGTACAAACGATCCGTCCACCGCGAGAAATAGCGTGGTGAGCCATCCAACCGCACGCGGTAATTCGGCTATTTTGGCGAACTGGACGACAAGCCACATGACGCCGAGCGCAAACAATGCGCCCAACAACATGCTTGTGCGTCCCACATCCATACCCGCGCCTTCGATTGGAATCATCGCCGCTGTCCACAAAAAATTGGTGAACCCTTCCACGCGCTCGCCGGCGTTGAAAAATAGCCCATTCCCGCGCACTGCATTTTGCGCGTATCGAAACGAGATATACGCATCGTCTACCGCGTCAGTGCCAAGCGTGATCACATAGAATAAACTGTGGAGAATGAACACGAGGACGATTAGAATGGCTAAAATACTCGTTTTATTCCGTAAAAATGGGCGTTTTTGTGTGGTTGTAGAATACGTCATTGGTCAAGTAATCCAGGCATTTTGAGAATTTCGTCAGACCATGCTTGCGTTTGTTCTGTCAATTTATTGCGTTTGGCTAGATTATTTTGAACCGCTTGCCAATTTGAATACCACCGAGTTATTTCGCGTTGAATTTCGACTTTATCCAGCGCACTAGCGATTCGGCTACTTGTCAGGGTGGCGCGATCTTTCAAAACATGAATTTTCACAGCAACCGTTCCTGCCCCGAATCTGGAAACGTGATGCCCAAGTGTTCATACGCTCGCTGGGTGGCGACGCGACCCCGTGACGTGCGATCCAAAAAGCCGAGCTGGAGCAAGTACGGCTCATAAACGTCCATAATCGTGTCCGATTCTTCGCTGATGGACGCCGCGATTGTCTCTAAACCAACCGGTCCGCCGCCAAATTTCTCGATAATGGCGCGTAAAACCTTGCGATCCACCTCGTCTAGCCCAAGTGCGTCCACTTCTAGTAACTTGAGTGCGTCATTTGCCACACCTGCCGTAATTGCGCCATCGGCGCGCACCTGCGCGAAATCGCGCACGCGCCGGAGCAAGCGGTTGGCAATACGCGGCGTGCCGCGCGCGCGTCGTGCAATTTCGCTCACGCCAGACGGGTCAATTTTAACGTCGAGAATTTCGGCGGAACGATGAACAATCGTTTCCATTGCGGATTGATCATAGAAATCCAGGCGGTAAACCGCGCCAAAACGGTCGCGCAACGGTGCCGACATCATCGCAAAGCGCGTGGTTGCGCCAATGAGCGTAAAACGCGGCATTTTGAGCCGAATACTGCGCGCGCTGGGGCCCTTGCCGATGATAATGTCAAGCGCGAAATCTTCCATCGCCGAGTACAGCACTTCTTCCACCGGTCGCGCGAGGCGATGCACTTCGTCAATGAATAGAATGTCGCCGGCGCGCAAGTTCGTCAGAATCGCGGCGAGATCGCCCGGACGTTCGATTGCGGGACCGGAGGTGGTTTTGATCGCGACGCTCATTTCGTTCGCGATAATGTTCGCCAATGTGGTTTTGCCGAGACCGGGTGGACCGTAGAGCAACACATGATCAATCGCTTCACCGCGTTGCTTTGCCGCCTCGATCAAGATTTTCAAATTGTCCTTGACTTTATCTTGACCAATATATTCCGCAATTTTTTTCGGACGCAGAGACAGTTCGAGCTTGCTATCATCATCATTCTGTTTTGGGGACACGACGCGATCAGTCATTCACACCTCGTGCGCCCATTATACCAAAGATGCGCCGGGATGAAAAACGCGCATTGACACACGCTTTGAAAGCGGATACAATTTTGGCGTAGGGGTGACCCGAGGTGGTCACCTAATTTCTTGAGGAGGAAGCTCATGGCTGTAAAAAAAATCGCATCAAAGAAAAAAGTAACTGCCAAACCGATCACCAAAAAAGCGACAGTCAAGAAATCTGTTTCGAAAAAATCTGCCGCGCCGAAAATTCCGCGCATCACGTATGCCACGCTGACGATCACACCGGACGATGACAAGGCATACGAAGCGGCCGTTGTGCAAGTGAAAAACCAACTCGGCAAACATTTTTCAAATTATATCAATGGCGCGGCGCGCGGTTCCGCCGCGGGAGAATTTGCGCATCCCAGCCCGGTGGACACTAGCCAGGTAGTCAGTTATTTTCCGAAAGGGACGCGGGAGGATGTGCGCGAAGCGATTCACGTGGCGCGCGAAGCATTTCAACATTGGCGCGCGATGGATTACCAGGATCGCATTATCATCCTGCGCCGCGCCGCCGATCTGTTGATCGAACGGCGGTACGAAATTTCCGCGTGGATGGCGTTTGAAGTCGGCAAGAATCGCGCCGAGTCGCTGGCTGAAGTAAACGAAGCGGCGGAGTTGATTCGCTATTATTGCGAGCGCATGGAATTTCACAAGGGCTATGTGATGCCACTCGAGTCGCCGGGCAAAGGCCAAACCACGTCCAGTGTTCTGCGTCCGTATGGCGTGTGGGGCGTGATCGCGCCGTGGAATTTTCCGATGGCATTGGCGATGGGCATGAGCGCAGGCGCGTTAATCGCGGGGAACGCGGTGGTCTTCAAGCCTTCGTCGGAATCGCCAGTGACGGGTTATGAAATTTATCGCGCGCTGGCGGACGCCGGATTGCCGGACGGCGTTTACAATTTGGTTGCTGGACCCGGCTCCCAGGTTGGCGCGGAATTGCAAGAAAATCCTGGTTTGGATGCGTTGGTCTTTACCGGCTCGAAAGAAATTGGCATGCAGATTTATCACCACTTTGCCACGACGTGGCCCAAGCCCGTGATCGCCGAAATGGGCGGCAAAAATCCTGCCATCGTCACCGCGAGCGCAGATTTGGACGAAGCGGCGGAAGGCGTAGTGCGCGCGGCATTCGGTTTCGATGGACAAAAATGCTCAGCGTGTTCGCGCGTGTATGTGGACAATCGCGTCAAGGCACAATTCATCGAGCTGTTGATCGCGCACACGCAGAGCCGCGTCAAGGTTGGCGACCCGGCGCGCAAAGAAACCTTTATGGGTCCGGTGATCAATCAAGCCGCGGTGGATTTGTATCTGGCTTCGGCGGACGATGCGCGTACGAACGGCGGCAAATTTATTTTCGGCGGCAACGTGATCAAGGATGGCGATTGCGCGCGCGGCTTTTTCGTCGAACCGGCGATCGTCGAGTTACCCAAAACACATCGGCTCTTTCAAGAAGAATTGTTTTTGCCATTCCTCGTCATCACGGGCGTGGATTCGTTTGGCGAAGCGATGGCGGAGGCGAATCATTCTGAGTATGGTTTGTGCGCAGGTATTTACAGCCACGACGACAGCGAGATCGAATTTTTCTTTGAGCAGATCGAAGCGGGAGTTACCTATTCCAACCGGCGCGCTGGAGCCACGACGGGCGCGTGGCCCGGTGTCAACTCGTTCGGCGGCTGGAAAGGGAGTGGGAGTACCGGCAAGAGCGCGTTGGGTCCGTACTATCTCCAGCAATTTATGCGCGAGCAAAGCCGGTGGGTGGTCAAGTACAAATAGCGCGAAATTTAGGCGTGTTGCGAGTTGAAACGCGAGTGAGTGTGAGAGTAACTCGCGAATTAAAGTTGCTATCAACTATGCTCTGATTTCGACTGCGTGGGCTTGGACCGCCTGCTCCGCTTGCCCCTGTGCGCGTGGAACGTGAACTAGCGCGCGCGGTGCATAATTGGAGAACTCGCCGCAGTGTGATAGAATGGAACCTGACAGGTTGTTCAAGCCTGTCAGGTTTATTTTGGCAAAGGATTTCATTCGTTTATGAAAATTGCGATGCTGAGTGTCCATACCTGTCCGCTTGCCGCGCTGGGCGGTAAGGAAACGGGCGGCATGAATGTCTATGTGCGCGAGCTGTCGCGCGAATTGGCGGCGCGCGGGCATGAGGTTGATATTTTTACGCGGTCGCAAGACCCCGCCGTTCCGCACGAAGTGCCGGGCTTGGAAATCGGCGCGCGCGTTTGTCATGTGCCAGCCGGGCCCGAAGCGCCGTACAACAAACATCGGCTCTATGACTATTTGCCCGAATTCACACGTGGCGTGCAAGAGATTATGGAAAAAGATCACGCGCGCTATGACGTGTATCACGCGCATTATTGGCTGTCCGGTTGGGTCGCGCGCGAACTGCAAAAATTTCAACCTGCGCCTATCGTGCAAATGTTTCATACGCTCGGCGCGATGAAAAACCAGGTCGCCATTGGCAAATCGGATCGGGAGTTGGATCGGCGTTTGGTGGTCGAGCGCGAGTTGATGCACGATGCGGATCGTATTGTTGCCGCGACGCCGCGGGATCGGCAACAAATGATGAACCTCTATGGCGCGACCGGCGAGAACATCACGATCATTCCACCGGGTGTGGACACGCGCTTGTTTCATCCGATTGAAGTAGATGATCGCAAAGCGTATTTCAAAGACGACCACACCGTTTTGTTTGTCGGGCGCATCGATCCCGTAAAAGGCATTGACACCTGGTTTCGTGCGATGGCGCTCGTGGTCGAAGAAAATCCATCCTTGCGCGGTAGAATTTGCGTGTGCTTGATCGGCGGTGACGCGGATGATGAGGAACCGGATGAAGAGACGGCGCGGTTGCAAGCGTTGAAGGATGAATTGGGGATTGGCGATCTGGTGACGTTTCTGGGCAAGCGCGCGCAAGAATCACTGCCATATTATTATGCGTCGGCGGATGTTGTCGTGATGCCCTCGCGGTATGAATCGTTCGGTATGGTGGCGCTCGAAGCGATGGCGTGCGGTACGCCCGTGGTGGCGTCCGACGTGGGCGGCTTGTCGTTTGTCGTGCGTGACGGCGAAACGGGGTATCTTGTGCCGGAAGGCGATGCGCGCGCGATGGCGGATTGCCTCGGTAAACTTTTGCGCGAGCCGGAACTGCGCGCCAAACTGGGGCGGCACGGCATCGAGGTCGCGCGCGCGTATGCCTGGACGCGCATCGCCGATCAAATCCAAGTGTTGTATAGCAATGCCACGCGTCAAGCATCGCGCCCGCCTGACGAAAATCGGATACAAACAATACGGAATTGAAAAAATAAAACCGCCAAGCGATTGTCGCTTGGCGGTTTTCAGTCAATTACTTGCCGGAATTCTTGCCCGAATTTACGTTCGAGTCCTTGCCCGAATCCTTGCCGGAATCTTTATTCGAATCCACGCTCGAACCGTTCTTATCGTCGCCTTGCCCTTTGTCGTCGCCGCCTTTGCCATTCAAGACTTGAATTTCGGTGATGACGAGTTGCCCATTGATCATCTTGCCTTCGATCTGAACTGTTGCGCCAGGGGTCACTTTGCCACTGATCTCGATACCATTCGTGACCGTGATGGTTTGACCGGCGACGTCAATTGTAATGGTGCCGCTCACATTTTGGACTGTGCCAGTGATCTCGACCGAATTTGTCGTGGTAATATCTTGCGCACCGGAAATTCCGGCTGGCGCGGCATTGTGAATGGCGACCGGTTGCACTGTTTTATTCGCTATGGCAGGGCTACCCGTTGAGCCGCTTAGCGTGATTATCAAGGCGAACAAGGCTTGAAACAAACTGTCCATACTGCTCCTTTTGCTCCTGGAAAATTGATTTTTTTACTCGACTAGTGTTAAGACTATAGCATAGTCCAGTAGCAATGATGTTAAACGCAATTTAATGCTATCTTAAATCTATATTAAGCGCTGGTAGTTGTTGGCTCAACAAAAACGAGAGGCGCACCGCCTCTCGTTGTCATTTCTGCGTGAACGTGATCGAAAATTCTAATTTGGCAGTGTCGCGTCAACCTCCACGCGCCCGCCTTTTTTGACCTGGCAGTGTTGTTACGTTTACAACGGTTGGCTGGGCAGTGTCGCGTCAACCTCCGCGCGCTCGCCCTTTTTGACACCGAGCATCAGCAGAAACGCAATGCCGAACATAACTGCCGCAATGGCAAAGATGACGCCGTAATCTTTGCCTAATGCGTCAATCAAGAGACCTGACACAAACGGACCTAAAACAGCCGCTGAGGTCGAGGCGAAATAGTACAGTCCGGTGTAGGTCGCTAATTCGTTTTGCGGCGCAATGTCCACCACCATCGGCAAACTGTTAATGTTGATCAACGCCCAGCCGATGCCAATGAACGCGAGTAATAGCGGTAATACAATTCCAGAGGTTTGAAGCGTTACTGGCAGGAAACGGACGATAAATGCGAGGATGCCTATCACAACCAAGCCAACCAAAATTGTGCGGCGGCGTCCGAATTTCGCGGCGATATAACCACTCGGCACGGCAAAAATGACGAACATGAGCGCAAGAAATGTCAGCAAGAACGATGCTTGGCTCGCGTCCAATTTCAACGCCAGCACACCATACAGCGTAAAAAATTTGGAAACAGCGTTATAGCCGACGAACCACGCGAAAATTGCCAGCAAGAGTAGCAACGCGCTTTTGTCCCGCGCACCGAGAATTTTTCCAAGACTAACGAGCAAGCCCGGTCGTTGTTCGACGGCTTGGGCAGTGCTGTCTTGCGGCTCGCGAATTTTCCAGAATACAATTCCGATGGCGATGACGAGCAACACGGATGCGGCCCAGAATGGATACGCTGGATTTAGTTTGAATAATGCCGCGCCCCCGGCAAACGCCAAGATCGCGCCAATGCCGCCCATCAAATTGATCAAGCCGTTTGCCTGACTGCGAAACGGGGACGGCGTAATATCGGGCATGAGCGCGATGACGGGCGTGCGGAACATTGCCAGCGCGATGATGGTCAGCACAAGGACGGCAAGAAAAACCCAAAACAAACTAGGTTGGACCAATAAGGGCAACACCGCAAAGCCAAGCGCGGCAAGCGGCGCAAAGATCAAAATGAACGGCATCCGCCGTCCAACGCGCGTGCGTGTCCGATCACTGAGTGACCCAATCCCCGGTTGAATTAGGAAAACCAGGATCGTGTTCACGGTGAGAACGGTGCCGACCAGCGAGGCGTCCAGCGCAAAATCCTTACCGAGAAAAATCGGCACATACGAATCATGGATCGACCACAGAATACTGACGCCAAAAAAACCGAATCCGAGCAAAAGCGTTTTCACGTAATCGAACTTCATTGTTGTTGCCTCCACGATGAGAGTATTGGCCCATGAGATAAACAGTGGGTTCACCGCACGTTATTCGTCCTGGGCTGGCTTTAGCACATTTGCGTATTGCGCGGGAAATTCTGCGCTGTAGCGCAAATACGATGGAATTGGATAACGGACTCCAGCTTGATGCGTGCCTTGTAATCCTGCCGCAAGCGTTTCGATCTCCGCGCGCGGCAGGCTAAACGCCATTTCGTGATCTTGCGCTTGCGCGAAAATGCGATCCCCATAACACGGAAGAATGACCTGGCATTTTTGTTTTTGCATTGTCGTGATCACGCCATCACTGCAATCAATCCGCCCAGAAAAACTTGATTCGATGCGCCCGCCGGTTTTCCAGAGCGCGGCAGTGATCAACCGCATAACTTGCGCAGGCATCGCGTAAATGATCACCACATCTGGTTCAAACGTCGCGCGCGCGAGCGGCGCGGCAACTAGCGCGGCATACGCACCGGTTGGAAATTTATCCACACGGGCTTCGGTGATTGTGCCTGCGTGGGGTGTCTCGGTGTATAAGCCGGCGCACGCGTGACCATCCAAATAGAAATCGGTGAGTGGAGCGAAACCAAATACAACTTGAGCCAGCGGACAGGACAAGTCGTTGCCATCCAGCGCGAGCGTCCAGCCGTAATGTCGCGCAAATGAAATCGCTTGGCAGATCGCGGCTTGGAAACCCAGGTCACGCACCGGGCGTTTTGCTTTTGCCGGAACGTCCTCGGCGCGCGCGCACATTTTTACTGCGACCGGAAATGTTTGCGGGCGAATATATTGATCGAGTAATGCGTTAAACTGGGAATTATCCATGGCGCTCCTCCTGGTGGCGGCTCATGCCGCGAATTTATTCTACTCCGGGAATAATCGGCGGTCAAACGCGAGTGTCTGATGATCCGATGTGTTGCGCCTAATCGGATTGACTTGGGGCGCGAATCGCGGTATGATATTTGCGCAACCGGCGACAGGGAGGAAGCTGTCGAATGTCTCGAATCTCAATTCAAATTGCCACCGTGATTGTGATCGCGATCACCTTGTTTGTGTTATGGGATTTTAGCCAGCGGATTACCACAAACGCGCGAATCGCGCAAACCGAAAAGCAAGCCGAAATCCAAGTCGCGCAAGCGCAGGCGACCCACACCGCGTTGGTCGAACGCAAAAAAATTGTGCAGAGCGATGTGTTTGTCGAAGATCAGATGCGTCGTCAACATTGGGCGCGTGAAGGCGAAATGGTGATGGTTCCACTGATCACACCTGCCGCACCCATGCCTGCGGTTGTGGCAAAACCAACGCCCGTGCCGGACAAACCATGGTGGCAAGATTGGTATGATCTTTTGTTTGGACCATGACATGAGGTGATTCGTTTGAACATCCGCTCGTTGACTGGTTTTATCTCCTTCACCGACCCGGTGCAGGATTCTGCTTTGCGCGCGCTGGGCGATCTGATCGCCGCGGCGCGCGTTGATTTTGCTTCGGCGGGCTGTCCGATGCAGACCGCGCGTATTGCCACTCAGCCCATTTCCGATCTTGCACCGCGCGATCTGGTTGCGTTCGCGCGCGACGCCAAACGCGCCGCCGAAACGATTGGCGTGGATTACGTGTCGCTGGGCGCGCCACCCGGCGATCATCCCATCGCGCAAGTCATCCCCGCCGCAATCGCCGCCACCGAAAATGTATTTGGTTCAATGCGAATTGCGTCACGCGCCGATGGCATCAATCTTGCCGCCGTGAGCGCAACCGCGCGCGTGATGCGCGCGCTGGCAGATGTCATGCCCGATGGCTTTGGCAATTTTCGTTTTACCGCGCTCGCGAATGTTTCGCCACACTCGCCATTTTTTCCAGCGGCGTATCACGATGGCGGCGCGCCTGCGTTTGCTCTTGCCACTGAAGCCGCGCCGCTCGCGCTGGATGCGTTCACGCGCGCGCGCACGCTCGATCAAGCCCGCGCGAACCTGGTTGGCGCAATCGAAACGACGAGCGCGATGTTAACGCGCGTGGCAGATGATCTCGCGGCGCGCTTTAATTTTCGTTTTGCTGGAATTGATTTTTCGCTTGCGCCGTACCCCGAACCTGGGCGTAGTATCGGTCACGCGATTGAACAATTGCTCGGCGCGGAATTTGGCGAATCCGGCACACTCTTTGCGGTTGCGTTTCTCACCGATTGTATCAAGCGCGCCAATTTTCCGCGCGTTGGTTTTTCCGGCGTCATGTTGCCGGTGTTGGAAGATACTATGCTCGGCGCGCGCGCGGCGAATTATTCGCTCGATTCGCTCTTGCTCTATTCCGCCGTATGCGGCACTGGGCTTGACACCATTCCACTGCCGGGCAACACATCTGCTGATGCGCTTGCCGCGATTTTGCTCGACCTGGCAACACTTGCGGTGAAACTCGACAAACCGTTGACGGCGCGCCTTGTTCCGATTGCTGGGTTGGCGTCCGGCGATCTCACGCAATTTGATTTTGAGTACATTCAAAACGCGCGCGTCCTGGATGCGCGGGCGCGCGCGCTGCGTGTGTTTGATTCAAAAGGATTTGTGCAATTCAAATAATCCACTCACGGGAGACGCGATGAAACTCGACATTGGTATTCTTGCACCGGACCTGCTTGACATTCCAAACCTTGCGCGCACGGCGGAAGAAATCGGTTTCGCTGGATTGTGGACGAGCGAAACGCAACATGATCCGTTTTTGCCGCTTGCGCTTGCCGCCGAACATACGTCGCGCCTTGAACTCGGCACGGCGATTGCGGTGGCGTTTCCGCGCAGTCCGACGGTGCTGGCGCAAACCGCGTGGGATTTGCAAAAAGCGTCGCGAGGCCGTTTCATCCTGGGTCTCGGGACCCAGGTCAAGGCGCACATCGAACGACGCTTTGGAATGACTTGGGAATCGCCCGCGCCGAAATTGCGCGAAATGATTTTGGCGATGCGCGCGTTGTGGGCGGCATGGCAAGGCGACGGCAAGCTCAACTTTCGCGGCGAGTTTTACAAGCTCACCTTGATGACGCCGTTTTTCAACCCAGGTCCGATCGAACAGCCAGACATTCCGATTTACATTGCGGGTGTTAACGAGCATCTCTGTCGCGTTGCGGGCGAGTTGTGCCAGGGCTTTCACGTGCATCCGTTTCACACCGCCGACTATCTGCGCCAAATTGTTTTGCCCAACATCAAACTCGGCGCGGAGAAAACTCAACGCACCCGCGACGATGTGCAATTGTCCAGCTCGATCTTTGTCGCGACGAATGACACCGAACGCGAAGCGGTCCGCCAGCAAATATCGTTTTATGCGTCCACGCCCACGTACAAAAGTGTGCTAGAGGTTCATGGCTGGGGCGATCTGAGCGAGCAACTTGGCGCGCTTGCGGTGCGCGGCAAATGGGGCGAGATGGCGGCGCTGGTCAGCGATGATCTGTTGAATGCGGTGGCGATTGTTGCGCCCGCGGTAGAAGTACCGGCGCGGATCAAGGAACGCTACAGCGGTTTGCTGGATCGCGTCGCGCTCTATTTCCCGTTTAGTGTGGAGGACACGGCGCGGTGGCGCGTGTTGGCCCAAGCATTCAAGGAAAACTAGATCACTTGTGGTTGGCATAATGGGATCGCGGTTTACAAATTTTTTACCTTTCGCGCAATTGACTTTTGGAAAAAATCGGCATATACTAGATTTGTAAAGAATGCTTAATCTTGCGCGACAGGATTGATTCGCCATGAATCGAGATTCAGCCCGATCAGATCGGGCAGGGTATAAAATTGTAAATCGAAAGCACTAGGCGCGTTTGCGCCTGGTGCTTTGTCTTTTTCCGGCGCATCACTCGCGCCAAATAGATCACCCAATTCTCAGTGAGGAGGTTTAGATGGACTCCAGCATGATCGGCAAGATCGAAAAAGCGAAACGGTACGCCGCGGAAGCGAATCGCCGCGTAATCTTCAAGCAATTCAGCGTCACGATCGAAGGGGACAACAATACCTGGGTTGTGTCCTTTGATGGCGGACGCTGGTCGTGCGGGTGCCATTACTTTTCGACGCACGGCTTGTGCCAACATTCGATGGCGATGGAGCGCGTGCTGGGCACCATGTTGCCGCCGTCTGGCGAACCGGTGGTGGTTCCCGCCACACCGGTACCCACAACCAATTAAATAAACGCACGCACGGCGCGCATGGGGCAACCCGATGCGCGCCGCTTTTATTTTTAAGGGATGTGTGCTAATATGCGCGGGAACTTATGTTGAAACAAAAACGTCTTTGGATTGGGCTGGTTTCTAGTCTTGTCTTGGTGATCTATGTTTTTTATCAGACGGACCCGGCAAAAATTTGGGACTCGTTACGGCAGGCGCAGTACGGCTGGTTAATTCCCGCACTCGCGCTTTATTTCTTCGGCGTGGGCGTGCGCGCGGTGCGTTGGCACTTTCTCTTGCGCGCGCTCAAACCGATTCCCAATGGCGTGTTATTTCGCGCGGTAGTCATTGGCTATATGGCAAACGATATTTTGCCCGCGCGCATGGGCGAACTCGTGCGCGCGTATATTCTCGGCGCGCAGGAAAATGTCAGCAAGACGGCCACGCTCGTGACGATTGTCGTCGAGCGCGTCTTTGATGGACTCACGATGCTGACGTTTATTGTCGCCGCGTCGTTCTGGCTCAACTTTGCCGATGAAACCGTGACCGCGCGGATTCGGATTGTCGGCGGATTGTTCGTCGTGGCGATTGTCGCGTTGGCTGTGCTTGCCGGAATGCCGCACCGGGTCGAACGCATCGCCGATTTTTTTTTGCGCCGCATCCCGGCGGAAACGTTGCGCGCGCGGCTCACCGGCTTGATGCACTCGATTCTTGAAGGGCTGGGTGTGTTGCGTAGCCCGGCGGATTCGTTCGCCGTGTTTGCGCTTTCGGTTGTGGCGTGGTTGTGCGAAACTGGAATGTACGTGCTGATTGCGTGGGGCTTTAACCTGGCACAACCCTTTGCGGTGTTTTTGCTCGCGGCGGCGTTTGCCAACCTGGTGACTATAGCGCCCAGCACACCGGGCTATGTTGGCGTGTTCGATGCGCCGATTGTGTATACGCTCACGCTGTTCGGGGTCAATCAAAATTTAGCAACAAGTTATACGCTGGTCTTGCACGCGGCGTTGATTGTGCCGGTGACCTTGTTGGGATTTTTCTATCTTTGGCGCGCGGGTTTGTCTTTGGGCCAAATGACGCGCGGATAGAGCGAGGTTTGCTGTGGCAAGCAAATCCGATCACGAACTCATTCACGATATTCAAGCGGGCAAGCGCAGTGCGCTAGGCGAATTGTTTGATCGCCACAGCCCCTTGCTCTATGAGTTTATCTATCGCATTGTCGGAGACCGCGATCAAGCCGCGCGTTTATTGCAAGAAGTGTTTGAGCGCGTGCCAGCGGCGGCGGCGGGTTTCGGCGAACACGAATCCGTGCGGGGCTGGCTCTATAATTTAGCGCGTGAATATGCCGTGACGTTTCTCCGCCAGAAAAACTGGCTGGATAGTTTGCCGCCTTCGGACGAGCCGAGTGTATCCGGTTTGGCCGGCGATATTTGGCGCGCCGCGCGCGCCATGCCGGCGTTTCATCGCGCCGTGCTGGTCGTGGAAGAATTACACGGCTTGTCGCCCACCGAAAAATCGCACGCGCTTGCCATCTCCCGCACCGATCTGCCGCGCCTCGTTGAAGATGCGCGCCGCTCGTTTGATTTGCAATTTGATCTGCAAGCACGTCAGTATGGCCGCCCGTTAGTCAACCAAATTGCGCCGGAACGCATTTGGGGCATGACTCGCCGCGTTGCCACCAGTCATTCCTTGTTTGGCTATTTGCCCTCGCTCGTCTTGCCCGATTCGCTCGCCTCAACTGTGCGCGCCAAAGTCTTGTCTGCCGCGCGTTTGGCAAGTCTTTCCGGTGCCATTCAACCCGAAGCCAGTGCCGCAACCGCCAAACCAGCCAAACCCGCCAAACCAGCGGTATCTGTTGCCAGTGGTTGTCGTTGGCAAATGATCGCCGTTGCGTTTGTCATTGCGCTTGTCGTCACGGGGCTTGTCGCGGGAGCGGGTTATTTGCTCACGCGTGATGCATCTGGCCCAACAATTACGCGGATCGATCCGGGCGATAATGGTTATGTGGTCTTTAACCCGGTTGCAGGAACGAACGCCACGCGCGTAATTATTTCTGCCGCTTTTACAGATCAACGCGCAGTGGATGTCAAGACCATTCGTTTTATTGTTGATAGCCGCGATGTCACTGCGCTTGCCCAGATCACGTCCAGTTCCTTGTCCTATGGCGTGGATTTATTTTCTGGCACACATTCGGTTTCGCTTGAATTGCGCGATACGGCAGGCAACTTGACGACGCGCGCGTGGAAATTTACGGTGTCCGGTCCGTTGCCAGCCACTGCCACCACAACGCTCACACCAACGCTGGCACCAACGCCGACGATCACACGGACGCCCTTGCCGACGGGAACGCCAACGCTTATTCCAACGTTGACCCCGTTCCCCCAGCCGGGCGTTAGTTTTTCGGCAAACACCTATGTCATTACGCGTGGCACGTCTGTCTTGCTAACCTGGGCTGTGACTGGCGCGGATCAAGTGTATTTGGATAAAGAAAAGGTTCAAGCTACTGGTACGCGGTTGGTTACGCCAAACGTTTCAACGGACTATCATTTGTTGGCGAATAATCCGGGTGGCACCGTGGATCGCATTGTGACGATCTCCGTCCAAGACCTGCCCGATCTGATCGTCACGAATATCGCGCTGACGCCATCGTATGGCATTAGCTATACCATTCGCAACAAAGGCCCTGGCGACGTGACCCGCTCGTTTTTGATTCAGGTCACGGCGAATAATAATGTCATTGAATCGGATCGCCCGGTGTCCGTTCTGCCCGCCGGACAAGAAGCCCAACTGGTTGTGCCAAACTATACGATCTATGGCACCCAAGTCATTGACGTGTTTGTAAACCTGGGTCAGGATTTGCCGGAATCTAATTACAATAACAATGAATTGGTGCGCACGCTCACGGCACCCACGCCCACCAGCACGCCGACGCCGACGAATACGCCCACCAGCACGCCAACCTGGACGCCGACGACTACACCCACGAATACGCCGACTTGGACGCCGACCGCCACGCCGATTCCTGGAACAGTGATTAGCGTGATCGCCGTCGTCAACCCAACGATCTATTCCGACATTTGTCCCGGTAACTTTAGTTTTGCCGCGACGATCACGATGAACGGACCCGGCACGGTCACATACCGTTGGGAACGCAGTGACGGCGCGAATAAACCACCGGCATCCATCACGTTTAGTTCAGCGGGCACGCTTGCCGTGACCGATCAATGGGCCTCGGCGCCGTTCGGAGCATTTTCGGAAAAAATTCATGTCGGTAGTCCGAACGATATTTCTTCAAACCCGGCGACGTTTACGAATAGTTGCAAATAGGCTGAGAAATTCTAGACGCGATGCGCGAGCGCGGTCCTCTGCACAAGGTCGAATCCAACGATCTGTATTTTCTTTTCTTTGACCCGGCAACCTAAACTGTGCGAGGCACAACCATGTTGTTGCCTTATCTTGCCGTCGCGTGGGCGGCAGGAATTGCGGTTGCGTCCCTAGTCCAATTGCCCCTGAGTGTTTGGGCTTGGTGGTCCGTGTTGCCAGCCGGGTTATTTCTGATCTGGCGGCGCGATGCCAACTTGCGGCGCATGAATGTCCTCCTCCTCGCTTTTCTCCTTGCGGCGGTTCGCTACACATCCGCTTTACCCCAGTTCGATGATCACTCGCTAGCGACGTACAATGATCATGACACGCTGTTGCTTGTCGGCGACGTGATCGATCCGCCGGAATTGCGCGACCGCTCACTCAACATTCGGCTGGCTGTCACACGCCTTCGCCTGGGCACAGAATGGCGCGAGGTCAATGGCGTCGCGCTTGTCAACGCGCCGCGCGAAACCGACGCGCGCTATGGCGATCAACTCCAAATTTTTGGCGAGCCGACCACGCCGCCGGACGAGCCAGATTTTTCGTACAAGGATTATCTTGCGCGGCAGGGCATTCACTCGCTCGTGCGCGTGTATGGCGGCGTCAAAATTCTCGCGCGCGATCAAGGCAATCCGTTTTACACCGCGTTGTATGCTTTCAAGGATCGCGGCGTCGCAACCATCTATGCAATTTTGCCCGATCCCGCCGCGTCGCTCCTTGCCGGTATTTTGCTTGGCGTGGATGCCGGAATTCCGCGTGATGTAACCGATGCGTTCAGTGCGACGAACACGGCGCATATTGTCGCCATCTCCGGGTTTAACATTTCCATCGTTGCGGGTATTCTTGCGCAATTTTCCAAGCGCTTGGTCGGCGCAAAACGCGCCACGCTGATCGTGATCGGCGGCTTGGCGGTATACACCTTGCTCGTCGGCGCAAGTGCGTCCGTGGTGCGCGCCGCCATCATGGGCTCGTTATCGGTCATCGCGTTGCATTATCGCCGGCAAAACGATGCGCTCAATACATTGTGCGCCGCCGCGCTCGGCATGTTGGTACTGAATCCCTTTTGGCTCTACGATATGGGTTTTCAGTTGAGCTTTCTGGCAACGCTCGGTTTGGTGATGTACGTCACGCCGCTGACTGCCGCGTTTGAAAATTTTTTTGTGCGGCTGACTTCAAACGCCCGCGCCAAGCAAATGGTCGGCGTGTTGAACGATTCATTCATCGTGACGCTTGCCGCGCAGATTACGACCACGCCGTTGATTGCGTTTGCGTTTCATCGGTTTTCGCTGATTGGCTTGTTGACTAACTTTATCGTTCTACCCGTGCAACCCGCCGTGATGATCTGGGGCGGCCTGGCGATGTTTGCCGGAATGATCTTTCAACCGGCGGGGCAACTCATCGGCTGGTTTGCGTGGACGGTACTCGAATTTACGATTGTGGTTGTGCAAGCCACCGCGGCGTTACCCTTTGCCGCATTCGATGTCGCCCAGTTCGACATGGCGATTTTGTTCGTATATTACGCCGCGTTATTCACGTTTGCAAAAATCAATTGGCAACCTCTGCGCGTTTGGCTCGCCCAAATTTTTCGCAAACGCGCATCGGTTTCACGCGCCGAAGCGATCAATTTTCCGATTGCGCCATCGCTTGCCTTGGGCGTGGTGCTGATTTGCGGCATGTGGATTTGGAGCGCAACTCTGACTCTGCCCGACGGAAAAACGCACGTTGAATTTTTCGAGGGCGGCTCTACTTTAGTGCGGACGCCCAATGGCACGCGCGTCTTGATTGACGGCGGTGCAAATCCAAGCGTGGTCTTGTCGGCGTTGGGCGAGCGGATGCCATTCTGGGATCGCGCGGTAGATGTGCTGGCGCTGACGCGCGCGGACGATGCGCACCGCGCCAGCTTGATCGCCACGCTTGAACGGTACGCCGTGCGGCAGATCATTCAAGTGGACGCGCCAGCCAAACCCACTGCCGCTGATTTGAAATGGCACGAATTACTCATGCGTCAAAACGTACCAACGATTTCGGCGCGCGCCGGCACCCGCTTGAACCTGGATCGTGACGTGGCATTTGAAATTGCGTATTTAGCCGATGTGGCTGTGCCGCGTTTGCGCGTGGGCACGCTCGCGATCTTGCTTGCGGACGATGCCAGCCCGGATTTGCAAGCGGCGTTACGCGCCTCCACCGACGATCTTACGAGCGCGGTGTTGGTGGTGCCGCGCAAAATTATGCCGGACTTTGTAGCGCAAGTGAATCCACAAATTGCCATTGTGCTTGGCGGGAATAGCGCGCGCGATTCGCTCGCGCCGGATGCGCTTGCCGCATTAGCGAATGCGACGCTGTTGCAGACGGCGGATCGCGGCGTGATTGAATTGATTCTGAACGGGCAAACCGTTGCCATCAAAACGCAAAAGTGAAGGAGCAGGTTGCGGGTGGGTCATTTTTCCTCGTTGTGCCGATGGATTTTCGCGTTTTCTTGTTTCGATTCACATTGCGCGTCCTTTCAACTTATAGTAAAATAAATTCAACTTTTCGGTCAGTCCGACAGGAGGCGTTTCGTGAAACTCGTGACCTTTGCGGCAGGCGGACAAACGCGGTGGGGCGCACTGCACGGCGACATGGTAACCGATCTCAACTTGGCGCGCGCCATGTTCTTGGCGGCACGGGGCATGGAAGCGAAATATCTCGCCGCGGACCCGCTCGATTTTTTGCGGCAAGGTGAAGCCGCGCTGGATGCGGCAAACGAGACACTTGAATTTCTTGGCAATCACGGCGTTGACGGCATTTCGTTTCACGCGAACGCGATCAAGCTCCTCGCGCCGCTGGCGAATCCATCGAAAGTGATTGGCATTGGTTTGAATTATGACGAACACCGGCGCGAGCAAGCGGTGGTTAACGCAGAGATTGATCCGATCTTGTTTCCCAAGTTTCCCAGTTCGATCATTGGTCCGGGCGAGACGATTACCTGGGATGCCGCGATTACGCAAAAAGTGGATTATGAAGGCGAACTCGGGATCGTGATGGGCAAACGCGCCAAGCGCGTCTCGGTTGTTGAAGCGCTTGATTTTGTGTTTGGTTATTGCAACCTGAACGACATTAGCGCGCGCGATTTGCAGTTCGATGACAAGGGCGGTAAGCAATGGACGCGCGGCAAATCGCTGGACGCCTTTTGCCCCATCGGACCATACATCGCGTCGAAGGATGAAATTGCCGATGTGCAAAACCTCAATCTGCGCACCTGGGTCAACGGCGAACTGCGCCAGGAATCCAATACAAGTAAAATGATCAACGGCGTCGCCCAATTGGTTTCGTTCATTTCGCAAACGATTACACTGATGCCCGGCGACATAATCGCCAGCGGCACCCCCTCGGGCGTGGGGCATCATCGCCAGCCGCCCACGTATTTGAAACCAGGTGATGTCGTTCGCGTCGAAGTGGACGGACTCGGCTCGCTCATTAATCCGGTTCGCTAAAACCGACCTGGCTCAAGTTGCGAACCGGCAAGGTTCAGTATCAGGAGATAATTTTTGAAACCATTGATTGGACTGCCCACGCGCACGATCAAAGATGGCACGCTCGAATTTTCGGCGGGCTTGCGCACGTATACGCGCGCGGTTGAATTGGCGGGTGGCTTGCCACTCTTGATTCCGCTGGGTTTGCACGACGATACCCTGCGCGGAATTTTTGCGCGCGCGGATGGCTTGCTCTTTCCCGGCGGCGTGGATGTGCATCCGCGCGAATATGGCGAAACACTCGAACCATTTTGCGGCGACATTGATCTCTCTCGCGATGCCGCTGAATTGCGTTTGCTCAAGTGGGGTTTGGCGGAAGCGAAACCGATTCTGGGAATTTGTCGCGGTATTCAAATGTTGAATGTCGCGGGTGGCGGCTCGCTCTATCAAGATATTCCAGCTCAGTTGGATGATAAATTGCCGCACCAACACGTCAAAGGCGCTCCCTACAATTTACGCGCGCACGCGGTCGAGGTTGACGCGCAATCCACTCTGGCGCGCGCGCTGGGTGTGACGACGCTTGAGGTGAATAGTTTGCACCATCAAGCATTGAAACAGATCGCGCCCGGCTTTCACATCGTCGCGCGCGCGCCGGATGGCATTGTGGAAGGGATCGAAGCAGATGACGCGCGCCAGTTTGCGCTGGGGGTGCAGTTTCACCCCGAATGGTTGCTCGATGACGACGTGCGGATGCTCGGCATCTTTCGCGAATTTATTTCCGCCGCCCAGCAAGGAAGTGTGGTATGATCGTTGACGAACTCGAACGACGATTCTTTGAACTAAAAGGCAAGCTCGATGTTGGCGTGCTGAATGACGAGCAATTCAAAGCCGAAATCGAAAAATTGCGTTTTCAAGATAAACAGCAACGCTGGTGGATGATCGGTGCGCAGAGCGGTAAATGGTACTGCTACGATGGGATGCGCTGGCTTCCTGGGACGCCGCCCAACGAAGCGCCGATGCCAGAGCCTACAACGTCGCCGCTTGAATCCGAACCGTCT
>JBBIUF010000001.1:1162-64208 GCA_037440365.1 Chloroflexota bacterium | reverse complement strand
CCTGCGCCGCAACCGCGCGCGATCCCAACCAATCCTCAATCCACAGCGCCATCGCATCCGGCGTCTGCGTTTTCGCTGAGCGCCGCGCTCGCGCATGTCGGGCAAAAAGACAAATCTGCCGATGCGCCCGCGTCCAGTGCGCCCGCGCAACCTGCGCCGCAATTGCGCCCGCGCATGTCCGCGCCGTTGCCACGCGCACGCACGCGCACGCCGCTCAGGTTGCCCATCGCAGGACCAATTTTGATCGCGCTTGCCGCATTGATCGCGCTGTTTGGCGTCATTGTCATGTGGCTTGTCGTGGATAACGTCTTGCCGAATAAACCGATCAGCAGTTTCTTTGGTTTGAACGCATCCGCCAAAACGCCCGTCGTGACGATCACCACGCCAACTCCGGCTGGCGCGCCATCGCCACAATTGCTGGCAGTGATTGCCAAAGGCGATGAGTTGTTGGTGCAAAGCCAGGTCGAGTCGGCGATCGCGCAATACCAATCGGCGGCGCAAGCATTCCCGGCGAGCGCACTCCCGCTTGTGCGGTTAGCGCGTGTAGCGGGTTTCAAAGGCCAAATGCAAGCCGCCGTGACGCAAGCGCAAAGCGCGGTGCAACGCGCGCCGACGGATGCCGACGCATACGCGCAATTGTGTCGCGCGCTTACGTGGAGCGGACAAGTGAACGATGCCATTGCCGCTGGCGAGCAAGCGATCAAGCTGGATGCGAAAAACGCCAACGCTCATGCGTTTCTCGCCGAAGCGTATTTGCTCGCGCGCCGCTCCGAAGCGTCCGCGCAAGCGCAAACGGCTTTGCAACTTGCGCCGAATAGCGCCGAGGCGCATCGCGCGCAAGCCTGGGTGCTGACCTTGCAGGCACAAAAAGATCTCGCGCTTGCAGAATGGCGGCAAACGACTGCGCTCGAACCTAATTTTTATTTCCGCCATTACGAACTGGCTCAGGTTTTACAAATCTACTTTAGTGCGCCCGCCGAAGCCACCGTAGAATATCAGCAAGCGGTGGCGTTGTACGGCGCGTACGTGCCAGCGATCAGTCGGCTGGGTCAAACGTTGCTGGCGACGAATAACGCGCCAGATGCCATTGCGCAATTCCGCCGCGCGATCACGCTCGATCCGAACAATGCGGAAAACACAACTTATCTGGGCATTGCCTATGGGCGCGCGAATGATTGCGCGCAAGCGATTCCGTATTTCAATTTGGCGTTGACGCTCGACGCGAATAATTTGATCGCGCAAAAAGCGCGGGGCGAATGTCAAACGGGCAAGCCGCCGACCGTGCCTGTGCTAATTGTGCCGCTCGTGCCTCTGCCGCCGCAAACGCTCGTGCCGAGTAAATAGAAATTAAAAACCAGGTTTCGACGAGAAACCTGGTTTTTGTTTACTCGACCAGCATCACGATTAGGTCGTTGACATTGGTGTTCGTTGGTCCCGTGATCAACAAATCGTCCAACGGCGCGAAAAAATGGTACGCGTCATTGTTGTCGAGAAAATCGCGCGCATTGTGACCTTGCGCTTGAGCGCGCGCCACAGTCGCGCCATCGGCGATGGCTCCGGCGGCATCTGTAGGTCCATCGTTGCCGTCCGTGCCGCCGCTCAACACAACGACCTGGTTCATTCCATCAAGCGCGAGCGCGGCGGCGAGCGCGAATTCTTGACTGCGCCCGCCTTTGCCGTTACCCTGAATGGTGACGGTGGTTTCGCCGCCCGCGATGACGCACGCCGGGCGCGCCACTGGGCGATCCGCGCGTGCAATCTCTTTGGCGATGGATGCAAACACTTGGGCAACTTGGCGCGCTTCGCCTTGCAAATACGTCGTGAGCAATAACGCATGATAGCCGAGCGCTTGCGCTTGAGCAACAGCGGCTTGACATGCAATCGCGTTATCGGCGATGATGACGTTTTGAGTGCGCGCAAATAGCGCGTCGCCGGGTTTGGGTGTATCGGCAATTGTGCCGCGTGCGCCGCGATCCAGGTGCGCGCTCACGCTCGGCGGTAATTGCGCGCGAAGATTGTGCCGCTCAATCACGGCGCGCGCATCGGCAAAGGTTGTCGAGTCAGGCGCGGTGGGACCAGATGCAATCGTATCCAGCGGCGAGCCAATTACATCAGAGAGTACGAGCGCGATCACTTGCGCCTTGCCTGCGCGCCGCGCGAGTTGTCCGCCTTTGACCTGGGATAGGTGTTTGCGGAGCGTGTTCATTTCGTTGATTGTTGCGCCGGAGCGGAGAAGTGCGTCATTCGTCGCGCGCAAATCGCCCAGTGAAACATCGGCAACCGGCAATTCCAATAACGCCGAGCCGCCGCCGGAAATCAGGCAAAGGATTAAATCGTTGGCGGTTGCGTGATCCAATAATTCTAAAATCTGTGCCGTGCCGCGCAAACTATTTTCGTCGAGCAAGGGATGCCCGGCTTGGTGCAACACAATTTTGCCAGTCGTCAGCGGTGCGGTGTGACCGTACTTGACCGTGACCCAGCCGCGCGTAATTTTGTCGCCGAGAATTGTTTCGGCGGCTTGCGCCATTGCCGCGCTGGCTTTGCCAAAGCCGATCACAAACACGCGCTCGATCGGGGTCAGATCGTATGTGCGCTCTGCGATGTGCAAGGTGTTGCCGTTGCGTTGCATCGCGCGCGCAACGGCGTCACGCGGATTGGCGGCGGCGAGTGCCGCGCGAAAAATCGCGAGGGCGGATTCGCGTTGGTTCATGTTTGCGCCTCGTGATACACGCGCTCGATCGCATGTCCGGCGCGCTCCCACGCAAACCGTTCGAGCGCGCGCGCGCGCAAGGCGTTGCCAATTTCTCTGGCGCGCGCTGGATCATCGAGCAATGTGTGCAATTGATCAGCGAATGCGGCCGCATCACCCAGCGGCGCGAACGCGCCATGCTCGCCGAGATATTCGCGCATGACGGGAATATCAAACGCGACGGTGGCGAGTCCCATCGCCATATAGTTCAACACTTTGCCAGCGGCTTCGGTCGCGCTCATTTTCGGTTCGGCGGCAACATCGCCGAGCGATAACCACAGCGGCACAGCTTCGTACGGGATGCGACCTGGGAACGAGGTGCGCTCGCTGATGCCTAGATCGCGCGCCAGCGATTCGTAATGCTCGATATTTGGGAAACCGATGATGACGAAATGCGCGTTCACGCCGCGCCGAATCAACTCTGCCGCTGCGTGCAACAGTACGCTCGTGCCGCGATATTCGGCGAGCAAGCCGATATACACGACGATTTTGCGATCGCGTGGAATGTTTAGGCGCGCGCGCAAATCGTCGGTGTTCAGCGCGCGCGTGCCATCGGCGACCGGCAAGAACGTGTCGGCGTTGACGCAATCCGACAAGACGGTGACGCGGTCAGGATCAATTTCAAAATTGTCGGTGAGGACATGCGCGGCGTTTTGCGAACTCGTGAGAATATGGCGCGGCAGGCGATCAATGATCTTTTCGACGCGGCGCGCAAGTGTATAGACAAATCCGTGCGGCGCAATAAATTGATGATCGACCATTTCGCTCGTGAGACTGCCTTGAAAATCAAACACGAGTGGGATGTGCAAGAGGCGGGACAAGACGCCGCCGATGAGCGCGCCTTCGTGCAAATGGGCGTGAATGATGTCGGGCTTGAATTGCCAGGCAACTTGAAGCGATTTCAAAGCGAGGAGCGCGTCAATCAAAATTTTCGAGCGCGAGGGACCAACTTCGTGCCGCGAGCGAAAGGGAATCGCTATGGTGCGCTCAATGTCCAGGTCGGCAATATCACGCCCAATGGGATACGTCACGAGTTTGACGCGATGTCCTAGCTTTTGGAGAATGCGAGTTTCTTCCAGGATGCGGACGTGACAACCGTAATCGAGGAAAAACGAGGTGGGGGCGATCATCAAAACGCGGTACGGCATAAAGTTATCCGGCGAGCAATCCATATTGCTCGATCCTGGGTTGCGCTACAGTCCGCGCCAGAGAGCAAGGCGCACGCGCACGAGTTCGCGAAAGGCGCGCACGATCACGTCGAGACGTGCGCCGGTAGGTTTGCCTGCAATGCGCGGGTGATGCGACACGGGCACTTGATAGAAGATGTATCCGGCACGTTTCGCGCGCACGAGAAATTCTGCGCTAAAGGTTGCGCCGCGCGAGAGGATGGTGATGTGATTCAGAATGTCGCGCTTGAATAGTTTGAACGCGCAATCCACATCGCGCGCAGTTGCGCCAAACAAAAGCGTGACCAGCGTGTTCCAGCCCCAGCCGTACAGCAACCGATGGAACGGATCGCGGCGTGGCGCGCGATAACCGATAATCAGATCGGCATCGGCGATGTGCGGCAAGAGTTTGTGAATGTCATTGAGATCAAATTGGCGATCCGAGTCGGTCATAAAGACCCATTCTTTTTTTGCCGCCATCAAGCCGCTGAATAATGCCGCGCCATAACCCAGGTTTTTCGGATGTTGCACCAGGCGCACGTTCGGATGGTGCGCGGCAAGCGTCTGGACGCGCGCCGCTGTTTGATCGCGACTGCCGTCGTCTACGACGATCACTTCCAGGTCGGAGGTGACTGGATTCAGGACGCTCAGCACGGACTCAACCATGGGCGCGATGTTGCTTTCTTCGTTGTGCGCGGGCAATACCACCGAGAGACTAATCAAGTCATCCTCAATTATGCGCGGGTGGATTATTTGCGTTTGCGCGCGCGGTCAGCGAGTCCGCCGAGGAACAAGCGCGCGGTGTTATTTTGTAGCGATTGCCAATCCACTGACGGAGCCGGTTCGCTCCCCAGTTGATCGTTGAGCCAGCGGTTGCGTTCGGTGGCAATTGTTTCGATGAGCGACTTGATCGCGGCTTCGTCTTGACGTTCGAGGGTGTCGCGCATTGTTCCCAGTTCGGCGCTCAGCACATCAATCCAACGGATCAGATCGGTGCGATGCGCGAAAAATTCTTCGCGCGCGCTTGCGCTGTCCGTTGGAACGAGTTCAGTTGCCGCGCTCAAGTCTGCGCCCGCGACCTTGCCTAGTTCGCGCCAGCCGGAGCTGGTCATGAGCGCGCCTGCGAGCGTGGTGGCGAGCAAGGCGGGCAAGTGCTGAACGCCCGCCATCAAGCCGTCATGTTCTGCCGCGTCAATAAAGTATGGTTTTGCGCCGAGTATCGCCGCGAGATTGGACACGGTTTCTAGTGCGCCGTTGCTGGCGGAGTGGGACGAGATGAGACAATAGGTTGCGCCTTGAAATAAAGCTGGGTCGGCGGCGTCAATGCCGCGCGCGTTGGCGGCGTGTTCTGATTTCAAAACTGGGTTGCCGCCGATGAATTGCACACCGGCGGCAAGTTCATTTGCCCATTCCAAAACCGGGACTTTGGAACTGGCGGTGTCGGTGACGATTACGCCAGGTTGTAATTCTGATTTGAGCACAGCGAGTGTGTCTTTGATGCCATCAAGCGGCAGGGCGAGGATGATCAAGCCTGCGCCATCGCACGCATTGATCAGATTCCATTCGGTCTTGTCCACTGCGCCGCGCTTGAGCGCGCGTCCGGCAACGCCGGTATTTTTATCGTGACCGACGATCTCGACATCGAGTTTGGCTTGCTTGAGCGCCAAGCCCAACGATCCGCCGATGCGTCCGAGGCCGATGATTGCGACACGCGATTTTGCCATTGCCTTGATCCTATGTTGTGGCAGGCAAGTCATCCTTGCCCGCCACAACTGATTTTACCGCCACGAACCGGGAAGCAAACTTTCCAGGCTGTACTTGTCGGTCAACGCTTGCACGTTGCCGCCGTTCTTGTCCATGATAAAAATATCGAGTCGTCCGTTGCGCGTGGACGAGAACGCGATCCAGTTGCCATCGGGCGACCAAACCGGCGAAAAATTGTTGGCGGTGTTTGTCAATTTCTTTGCGCCCGAGCCATCGGCATTTGCCACCATGATCTGGTAGCTGTTGTCGGCTTGCTTGGAGAAATACGCAAACTGTTTATTGTCCGGACTCCAACTCGGCGCACCATTTTCGCGTTTGTCGCTCGTGAGTTGGATTGCGCCACTGCCGTCCGAATTGGCGCGCCAGATTTCATAACTACCGGATTCGTTCGACCCAAACAACATGTACGTTTTGCCCCACGCAATGCCGCGGAAATTTTCCGGCGGGCGCGTGCCATCTTTAGGAAAGAATCGAGTTGCCGGTCCGCCATTCGGGTTGATCGTATAGATCGCTTGCGGACCTGTATCTTGCCCAACGTAGGCAACGGTTTGGCTGTCTGGCGAGAAGGTTGGGCTGGAGATACCGCCTGAACCGACCAAGGCGATGTCAACATCGGTGCCGACGCGCGCCATGCGCAAAACGTTTTGCGCGCTTCGCGATTGGCCCAAGACATAGACTACGCGCGAGCCATCCGGCGACCACGCAAAGGGCGCGGCGTTTGTGGATTGCGTAATGTCATACGGATACGGACCGATTAGTTTATAATCAGAGAAACTGCGCGGGTTGATGAACAAGTTTTTGACGACGTAAGAATTTTGCCCTGCATCGAACGCGACAAAATCGAGCAGACCTTTGGCGGCAGGCACAACTTGCGTGGGTACCGCGGTCGGCGCTTTGGTGGCAACCGCGACTGCGCCTTTGGTCGGCGTGGCGGGCGCGGCAACCGCGACAACGGGCAGTTGATCAATTGTGCCGGTCACGGTGACGAACGCGGTCGAGACCCACGCGGGATGCGCGGCATCTGGAAAGGCAACTTGGAGCCATTTGGCGTCTTCGCTTTTACCGAGAATGACCGCGCTTGTTTTAATCGGCATTTTGCCAGCGCTTGTAAATTGCGTGCCAGGACCTTGGCGCACGATCACTTCTTGTTTGGTGGTGGCTTGCGGTGGAATGGGCGTTGCCGTTGGCGGCAGAGGCGTTGGCGGAATTGCCGTTGGCGCAACGGTCGGCGCGGGTGGTGGTAACGTGGGCATTGTTGTTGCTGTTGCAACAACGGTTGGGCTAGCGGTCGGTGTGGCGGTCGGCGCGGTGCCGCACGCAGTGGCGACAAACAGAGCAAGCAGGGCGATGCTCGCGAGCAAAACGTGACGAATGTTCATTATGAACCTCCAAGGTGTGAGCGGCACGCCATTGTGCGAATCCAATATCAAGCCCCAACAAAAACGAATAGTTGGAGCAGTGCTTCGAGCGGCGTGTTCAAAATTGGACCAATGATGCTTCCTCCGGCAAAGAGCAAAAGCATCAGGATCAAAAATCCATATTGGCGAAGAATTTCTATGCGATCGGCGAACTCGGCGGGCAAGATGCCTTGCAGAATCGCAAAGCCATCCAGCGGCGGAATCGGAATCAGATTGAATAGTGCCAGCATCAAATTATAATAGACGGTGAAAATCAGCACGGTGTACAGCGTGCCTTCCAAACCTGGTTCGCCGAATAACAAATGTGGACTGGTTCCGCTGACAATTGGAACGAGGCGCGTCGCGATCGAAAAGACGAACGCGAGAACGATGTTCATCGTGGGCCCGGCGACGGCGACGAGCGCGCCGCCAACGCGCGGACCGGTGCGAATGGCATACGGATTGTACTGCACGGGTCTGCCCCAGCCAAAGCCGCCGATCACGAACATCAACGAGCCCATCACATCCAAGTGCGCGGCTGGCGCAAGCGACAAACGCCCTTGCTGGCGCGGGGTTGGATCGCCGAGCCAGGTTGCCATCGCGGCATGACCAAATTCGTGGACGGTGATGCCCAAGACGAGCGCGATCAGCAAACCCAGGGTTTGGGTGGGATCGATTTGACCAGTTAGAATTTGATAGATCACGCAATTCTCCTTTTTGCGCGCAAGCGTGCGCCATTATACCACAAAACCAGATCGCCGCCAACGAAATCAGGTGAGCAAGGCAATGGGGCTGGGCATGCCGATGCCATGCCATCGATGTAAAACTTTAAGGTGCGCTTCATTTAATCTTATTGTATAATCTCAACAGGGGATTTTTTCATTCGCGCGCGATGCGCCGAAAATCAATGCGGAACTGACAACGCGGTCAGCGAGGATCGTTGTGAACATACTGGTCGTCTTTAACGTTGTGGAACAAGTAGCGCAAGGCGAAGCGGATGATTTATTCGCCGAGCAAGAAATTGTTTTGGTCGAACAAGATATTGAAAAAGCGTTACAAGAACACGGACATACCACTGCCGCCGTCCCGATTCGGGATGATTTGTGGGGTCCACTCAAAGCTTACGATCCGAACGAGTGGTTAATTTTCAATCTCTGCGAAAGTATTCGCAACAAAACCTACCTCGAACCCTATATCATTTCCGTTTTTGAACATTTAGGCTTTCGCTACACCGGCTCCGATCGCCGCGCGCTTTCGAGTTGCCTCAACAAAGCGCGCGCCAAAGAAATTCTTCAAGCGCATGGTTTACCCACCGCCGCATTTCAAATTTTTACCCCGTGGACAATTGATCGCCACATTGAATATCCGTTATTCGTCAAACCCGTCGCGGAAGATGCGAGCATTGGCATTTCGGCGAACTCGGTGGTGCATGATGATCGCGCCCTGCGGCGGCAAGTGCGTTATATTTGGGAAGCGTATCATCAAGCCGCCATCGTCGAAGAATTTATCCAGGGTCGCGAATTTAATGTGACCGTCCTCGGCGACGAGTCGCCACGGGTGATGCCTCTTTCGGAAATCAATTTCAAGCATATCGCCAACCCGTTTGCGCGGATTGTCTCGTTCCGCGCCAAATGGGTGCCCACCTCGGAAGAGTATTTGAAAACACCGCCGACTTGTCCCGCGCGGGTGAGCGATTCGCTTAAAACGCGGATCGAAGACGTGGCGCGGCGCGCGTATCAAGCGATGGGCTTGCGCGATTATGGGCGCGTGGACCTCCGCGTCCAAAATGGTATTCCGTACATCCTTGAAGTCAACCCGAATGCGGACTTGTCGCCGGATGCTGGCATCGCGCGCGCCGCGCGTGTGGCTGGCATGACGTATGCCGACCTCGCGGATGAAATCGTCCGTTTGGCGGCGCGACGGTATCGCATGAAGGGATTGGCGCGTCCGCGCATTGTCAATTACGAGATCAAAGCGCGGAGCGCCGGGTCAGACGGCGTTTATTCGATTCCGGCAAGTGCTCTCCTGCCCGCCAATTTGCGCCCGGAGAAAATCAAACGCTTGCGTCCCGCGCCTGCCGCGGGCATCGCCGCCTAACCCTACGCTATGTCAATTCAAACCCCTCTTCCTCAAGACGTGCCGACGATCCTGCGGATTGCCGAAGGCACCGGTGTGTTCACCAAACATGAATTGCGCGTGGTGGGCGAACTCCTCGAAACGTATTTCAATCCCAAACCGCACGACGATTACGAATTTCTAATCTACCGCAACGGCGATCCAAACGGCGTTGCTGGTTTTGCGTGTTTTGGTCCCACGCCGCTCGCGGATCGGATTTGGGACTTTTATTGGCTGGGCGTCGATCAGCATCAACAAGGCGCGGGCGTTGGCAAGAAATTGCTTTTTGCCGTTGAAGATGCAATGCGTGAACGCGGCGCGCGCGCGGTTTATCTCGAAACCTCCGATTCGGATGCGTATGTGCCGGCGCGCACGCTCTACGAACGATATGGCTATGAACGTGTCGCGCATTTTGACGATTTTTACGCGCCCGGCGAAGGCAAGGTTATTTATCGCAAAGTCTTCAAGCGCGAATAATCAAATCTCGCCAAGGATTGGGCGAGTCTGTTGGTTCTATTGACGTCTCTGCGCCATCGTGCTACGCTATATCCTAGCAGCATGATGGCGCAGATTTTTTAGGAGGCGAACAATGGCAAACGATTATAACGATTCGGCGGCTGTGGCGAATTCCGCAGGACTCTCGCGCCGGCAATTCTTGCGCAATGCCGCGCTCGGTGGCACCGCAATTGCAGTGACCGCCGTCGGCGGTGCGGCTGTCGGCGCGCTATCACGCACCGATTTGGAAGACGAGCTGAACAAATTGCGCGCGCTCGTTGGCTTGTACGAACAACTGGAACGCTTTGGACTCGACACGTTGATTAGCAACGGCATGGGAATTATCCGCGGAGCACTCGACACAGTGAAAGCCGGTGTTGGTTTGATCCGGAACGGTATCGGCGCCGCCGAAAACGCACTCAAGGCATTTCTCGCGTTCGTGGATACGCTTCGGGGTGCGGTCAACGGCGTCGCGCAAATCCTAAATGACTTGACGCAAAAATTTCAAGCGGCGGAAGGTGTGGTGACAGCCGCGCTCGGCAATGCCGCGCCGCTTGCGCAATCCATCGGCGACTTTTTCAATTCCGTTCTCGGTTTGATACCATTTGGAGTGGGCGACAATATGCGGCGCGCGCTCACTGCGCTTACCGATTTGATTCGCGCGATTCCGGCGAGCATTGAAGCAGTGACGACCCAAGTGTTCAAGCCCCTGCGCGATTGGTTTTTCCCGGCAACCGGCGAGCCGCTGGTGCGCACCAATCTAGTCAATCCGATCATCAACAATGTTCTCGAGCCAAACAAGAAATTACTCGCGGATTTGGAAACCTTGTTGCAAAAGTGGGAAAATGATTTTACCAAGCCCGTGCAAAGCGCATTGGACGATCGCGCACGCGTCCGCAAACAAATTGTTGCGCTGAAAGAAAGCGGGGTTCGGTTAGCATAAGCAAATAAAATTGCGCCTCACGAATTTTTTCGTGAGGCGCAATTTTATCTAGCGCGCGCAGGTCTGGTGGCGCCCGCCATCAATCGGTAGTGAGGCGCCCGTGATCCAACCGGCGCGCGGCGACGCAATGAAGAAAATCAACTCGGCAACCTCTTCTGGATTGCCGACGCGCCCCAGTGGGTGCGTCGTTTTACTCCGTTCGATAAATGCCGCATAGGCGTCCTCGTTCATACCGCCCGTGCGATGCAATTGCGTGACCACGACCCCAGGGTTGATCGCGTTGAGGCGCACGCCCTGGCTTGCCATTTCGAGCGCGGCGGCGTGCGTTAGTTGATCGAGTGCGGCTTTGCTCGCGCAATAAGCCAGCACACCGGGAAACGCGCGAATGCCCGTGACGCTCGACACATTGACCACGTTGCCTTGCCGTTCGATCAAGTACGGCATGGCGCGTTGCATCAAATAAAACGGCGCGCGCACATTGACGTTGAACATATAATCCCAATCCGCGAGCGGGGTGTTTTCAATCGTACCATTTGCGATAATACCTGCCGCGTTGATCAGCACATCAATGCCGCCGAACGTGGCAACGGTTTCGCTGACCACGCGCTCGATTTCTGCGGATTGGGTCACGTCCCCAGCAATCGCATGACCTGTGCCGCCGCGTGCGCGGATGCCGTTGACGACCGCGGTCAGTTTTTCCATGCGCCGCGCTACTAACACAACGCGCGCGCCTTCGCTTGCAAATTTTTCCGCCGCGGCAAGCCCAATGCCACTGCTCGCGCCGGTGACGATCACAACCTTGTTTTGCATTTCATTCATGTTTCATCTCCAGAATTTTTTCTAATGCGTTCATCAAGTATTCAACGTCGTCGCGTGAATTGTACGCTTGGATCGAAATGCGAAGGTGCGGACGTGCTTGCCACACAACCAGCGGTACTTCGATTTTGAACTCGTCCCACAAACGCGCCTTGACGCGCGCCGTGTCGCACGGCGGCAGAGGCACGGTAACCATTTGGCTGTACCACGCGGCCGAGTCCGGTGATAACGGCGGTAACCCGGTCAACGCGGTGATGCGCGTACGCGCCATTTGCGCGAGCGCGTGACATTCCGCGCGCACCGCGTTCCAGTTAGATTCTTGCTGAAACTGAATCGCGTCTGGTACAGCAAGATATGCCGCGATGTCGCGCGTGCCAGTCCATTCTTGTTCGTCCACGAAACGCGATGTGCCAGGTTGTTCGGATTCATATCCCCAGCTCACCACGAGCGGTTCGACAAGCTGTTGCACGTCGCGGCGCGCGTAGAGAAACCCGGCGCCTTTGGGCGCGCCGAGCCATTTGTGCAAATTGGCAGAATAAAAATCGGCGTCGATCTGGGTCAGGTCAAGCGGAAGCTGTCCTGGGGCGTGTGCGCCGTCAATGATCGTGAGAATGCCTGCGGCGCGGGCGCGCGCGCAAATTTCCCGAACCGGAAAAATTAGTGCGGTTGGCGATGTAATGTGGCTGAGGAAAATGACGCGCGTGCGCGCGGTGACGCCCGCCCAAAACGTTTCGATGAAATCGGCTGGCGTGGTGACGGGGACCGGGATCGGTTGACGTACATACGCCGCCCCGTTTTTGCGACACATGAATTGCCAAGTGCGATCCAACGCGCCGTACTCGTGATCGGTGGTCAAGATTTCGTCGCCGGGTTTGAGCGCGAGACTGCGCGCCACAATGTTCAACCCGACGGTTACATTCGGTACATAAACCAGGTCATCGGCAGACACATTTACATACGCGCCCAATTCTGTGCGCGCGTCGCGCATGAGCGTTGTGAACCGGCGCCCCAAAAATTCAACGGGCTGGCGTTCAAGTTCGCGTTGCCATGCTTGGTATTTTTCAAACACGACGCGCGAAGTTGCGCCGAATGAACCATGATTCAGAAAAACCAGGTCGGGATCGAGCAGGAATAATTCTTTGGCTAGCACAATGACCTCACGGCGAGAAAATTACGTGCGGATCATAATGGAAAAGTGGTTGCGCGGCAAATTGCAAGGTGTGTGTTGCAAGCGGCGCAAGCGTGCTATACTAGTGAAAATGGGAAAATGTGAATCACGAATTTGCGCAGATTATTTTTTGCGTGTTGATGCAGATTCATTGGTGGTTTATTTTCAAGGGAGGAAGACATGACGGCGATCAAGGTGCATGGTTTTTCGATGGCATACGACGATACGGGCGGCGCATTGCCGCCGCTAGTGTTGCTCCACGGCTTTCCGCTTGACCGAACCTTGTGGGCGGTGCAGGTGCGCGATCTTGCAGAGGTAGCGCGCGTGATTGCGCCCGATTTGCGCGGCTTGGGCGAATCGGGTTTGCCAGGGGGCGCAGTCACGCTGGACGATTATGCCGATGACGCGCGTGCGTTGCTCGATGCGCTCGGCATCAAGACTGCGGTGATCGCGGGGCTTTCGATGGGCGGTTATATTGCGTTTGCGTTTTATCGCAAATACGCGCATCGCGTTCGCGCGTTGATTCTCGCAGATACGCGCGCTGGCGAAGATTCTGCCGAAGGCAAACGTGGACGCGACGCGAATATCGCGTTGGCGCAAACGCAAGGCGTGAGCGCAGTGGCTGAAAACATGTTTCCGAAAATGCTCACGCCGCAAACGGTTTCGCAAAATGTAACCCTTGCCAGCGCAACGCGCGGCATGATGAATCGTCAATCGGTGGCGGGTGTAGTTGCCGCGCTCGCCGCAATGCGGGATCGTCTTGATGCGACGCCGTTGCTGGCGGAAATTACGGTGCCGACGCTAATTTTGGTTGGTGCAGAAGATGCGGTGACGCCGCCGAGCCAAGCCGAGTTAATGCGCGATGCGATTCGCGGCTCGCGGCTGGTGACGCTCGCGGGCGCGGCGCACTTGTCTAATTTGGATCAGCCCGCCGAGTTTAATCAAGCGGTGCGCGAGTTTTTGCGGACTGTCGCGTGAAAAAAAACCTGTTTTCAAATCGAAAACAGGTTTTTATGTAAATTCAATTGCCGTGATGTTCTACGGACGAGGATGGAATTCGACTTCAGCGTGACCGCCGTTCAATTGCACGTCGGCGTAAATGTTCAAGCCGAGCGGAATCACGCGCCAGACGCCGGTGCAGGCGTGCGCGAATTCTACCGCGTAAGGTCCTTTTTCTGGCTTGGTGCCGGTCATTTTTGGATCGCTAATCCAACTGCCGTCAGTAGTTGCGACGACAACGGGCCAATTATCTTTGCCGACGACAATTGCCGCAAGCGAACACGGTCCGTGTCCGACCGTATTTGTGATCAGCACAGCTTCCCAAATGGGATTCGGGTTCGGCGTGACGGGGGGTGGCAACACAACCGGCACGGCAGTTGGCAAATACGGCGCGGGCGGAATGACTTGCGGTAGCGGTTGCGGGTTGATCAGAACCGGTTGACTGATTACGGGTGGCACATAAATTGGCGGCAAGGGGTTGTAGATTGGCGCGGGATTTGGATTATTCATTGGCAATCCACCGGGAATCAACAACCGCTGTCCGACCCAGATGAACGAAGCGTTCGGCAACCGATTTGCGAGCTGGATAGCGTAGGCGGTTGTGCCAAAACGCGCGGCAATTAAGCCAAGATAATCGCCGGAACGGACGATGTAATACGTGCCGGGTTGAGGATTTGGGTTGGGCGCGGGCATGGGATTCGGATTAGGCACAGGCCCGGGCATGGGCTGTCCGGAAATTTTTAGTGTTTGCCCGACAAAAATCCAATAATTATAGAGTCCGTTTGCCTGCATCAGTTCGTTGACGGTGGTACCATACCGCGTCGCGATTGAAAATAGCGTGTCGCCGTTTTGCACCACATACGACGATGCGGGCGCGGGTGGAATTGGCGCCGCGCCGCCGGAAATGGTGAGGCGTTCACCGACGTAGATAAAATCGGCGTTGCGAATGCCGTTGGCTTGCATGATCGCGTTGACGGTCGTGCCATAGCGCGTGGCAATCGAAAACAGTGTGTCACCCCAGCCGACAACATGGATGATGGGCGCGTCGGCGTCGGCGTTCGGCGCGGTCAACCCAAATAAGCCGAGCGCGAGTGCCAGGATGGCGAGTGTGACCAGAAATAAGCGATAATTGTGTCGCATCATTCCTCCTCGTGACTTAAACCGCCGCGCTAGGCGATTGGCGTTTCGCGGCGTGTTTCTTGCGTGGTGCGCGTTTTAGAGCGGACGTTTTTTCGCGACGTGGTGCGGGAGGGGCGATCGGTGTCTGCGCCGCGAGTTCTGTTTCGGTTTCCACTTCGCGTGCCTTGAGGAATTGTTCGAGGTCGGCTTGGCGCACGCGATAACTGCCTTCCAATTTGACTGCTTTCAACATGCGCAGTTTGATATAGCGGCGAATGGTGAATGGACTAATGCCGAGCGTTTGGGCAACTTCATTCGTGCTAAGAAATTCACGTTTCCCCGTCACGCTTCACCTCACTCGGTTTTGCTCTCTCTTGCGATATTCTACACGATTTTGCGAGGGGTGTCAATATCTTATGAAACTAGAGATACCTAAGACGAAAATTAACCTGCGTGTGTTGAACTGGGGCGTTGCAGAAATTCGTTGACGAGTGAGTGGATGTCGGAATCGGTGGTGGCGGCGCGATCGAACCAATGGATGCGGACATCGTCGGGACGAAACCAGCTATATTGATGATGTACAAAACGACGTGTATCGCGCTTGAGCAAACGGATCGCTTCCTCGCGCGTGAGTGTGCCGTGCAAGTATGCCGCGATCTGCCGATAACCCAAGCCGCTCATCGCGGGCGTGTCGGCGGTATAGCCGCGCGCGAGCAGGGCGCGTACCTCGTCCTCCAACCCGGCTTGCATCATCTGCTCTACCCGCGCATTGATGCGCGCGTACAGCAGGTCGCGCGGCATCGTCAAGCCGATCCGCAGGATGTGGTAATTGGGCGCGGCGCGGGTTTGCAGATCGCTGATCGGCTTGCCCGCGCTCTCGCACACTTCAATCGCGCGCGCGACGCGGCGCTTGTTGCGCGGATCAATTTTTGCGGCGGCAACCGGATCGAGTTTTTGTAATTGCGCGTACAATGTTGCGACATCCTGGTTTTCCAATTCCTGACGCCGAACCAGGTTCGGTTCAACGCGCGGAATCGTTAGACCTTCAAGCACGGCGCGCACGTACAGTCCACTCCCGCCAACCAGGAAGGGCACATTGCCGCGCGCGTGTATTTCGGCGATGGTGGTAATGGCGAGGTGTTGATAATGCGCGAGGGAAAACGTTTCACCAGGATCAACCAGGTCGAGGAGGTGGTGCGGGACCGCGCGTTGTTCGGCCGGGCTGGGTTTTGCGGTGCCAATGTCCATGCCGCGATAAACTAGCCGCGAATCCGCCGAGACGATCTCGCCGCGACTGGCTTGCGCGAGTTGAATGGCGAGCGTGGTTTTGCCAACGGCGGTTGGACCCAGGATCGCGATGAGTGGTTGGGCGGTGTTCACACGGTTCCTTTGCGTTAGGCTTCGACGGCGTTCTTGATCACGTCGAGCCGCGCGATGCGGCCAGCGTGATCGATCTCAATTGCGACGAGATCAATGCGCCATGCGGCATCGGCGTATTCCGCGTGCGTCTGCAAAAATTCTTGCGCCACCGCGATCAGGCGCGCGCATTTGCGTGGCGTGAGCGATTCTTCGGGTGTGCCGCGTACGTTGCCGCGTCGGGTGCGAACTTCGATGAATGCGAGCCCGTCCGTATCACGCGCGATCAGATCCATTTCGCCGGTGCGCGTGCGAAAGTTGCGCGCCAGAATGGTGTACCCGGATTGCGTGAGATGCAGAGCGGCGACTCGTTCGCCCGAATCGCCGAGGTTTTTGCGGGCGCGGCTAGTTAGCATTGGCTACGATTCTACCACAGACCACCCAGCGTGACAAAATACCTTGCTTGGGTGGTCTAGGGTAGATAGGGCATGGCAAATGCGAGTTGATCAAGGAGCGTGTGTGAGACCAAGTCGCGCGCCTAGTCGCACCTGAAAACAAGTGAATTTAGACCTGGATTTGCTTGCGCGGTCGCTCTCACGTTGACTTGCCCGCTTTTCCGCATACAATCAGCGTCATGACGCATATATTTACCACTAGGTTTCACGTTCGTCAGTATGAGTTGAACGCGCAGAACGATTTACCGAACGCGGCGTTTTTGCGGCTGTTTCAAGAAGCCGCCACGCGCGCCACGCAGGAGGCTGGTTTTGCGCCCGATTGGTTTACCACACGGCACGCGGTGTGGCTGGTGCATCACATGACCTTGGAGCGGGTGTGTCCGGTGACCTATCCAACTGCCATCACGATCACGACTTGGCTGTCCGATGTGCAAAAAGTTCGCACGCACCGCGAATATCTTGCGCGGGATGCGGCGACGAGCCAAGTGGTCGCGCGCGGACGCGCGTCCTGGGTGTATATCAATTATGAAACGCGCATGCCCTTGCGAATTCCACCGGAATTGATCACGCAGTTTCAGCCGAACGGCGTGCGCGCGATTACGCGGATTGTGCCGCGCGCTTTGGCGCTGACGGAAAAGCGTTCGTGTGCGATCACGGTGTCGCGCCGCGCGCAGCGCTACGAAGCGGATGGGATGCACCATATCAACAATGCGGTCTATGTGGATTGGCTTGAAGACGTCTTGGCGGATGCGCTCACGACCCAGGGTGCGCCACGTTGGCGTGTGTACCGCCACGAGATTGAATATGTGCGCTCGGCGATCCCAGGTGATGCGGTAACGGTTAGCGCGCAGTTGATCGGCGCGGGACATTGCGCGATGGCATGGCAATTGGAGATCGCGCGCGGCGACGAATTGTTGATCCGCGATCACGCGACGACGTTGTGGTTAGATGATGCCGGGCGACCCGCGCCCAAAGCAAATTCACGTGCGATTAAAATGTGAAACAGAAAACCAGGTCTCTCGCCAAGACCTGGTTTTTGATAATAATTTTTTTGCGCGAATAAAACCTCGCCTGAAATAATTCAGCCGGGGTTTTATTCATCCGTCGTCGCATCAAACTCGCCGTCGCTGACGCGCACTTGAATTGCACTGTGCGGGGCGACCTGGTTTGTGTGGGTGATCACGCGCCCGGTTTTTTTTGCGCGCACAATCGCATAACCGCGCGCGAGTGTGGCTTCTGGATTGAGCGCGGTGAGTTGCCGCGTTGCGCCGTAAAGTTGCGCACGGCGGAGCGCGACGAGTTGCTTGAGCCGCACATTGAGTTGGCGCGCGCGATCGTCTACGCGCTGGCGATCAGTGGCAAGACGCGCATGGGGTGAATTGCGCGTGAGTGCATAGACCAATTGCTCTAGCCGCGCGCGGGCATCGTCGAGTTGATCGCGCATCCGGTTGCCAAGCCGTTGCGTGGCGGCATCCAGCGCATCGCGCAAATCTTGCGCTTGCGGCACAGCGAGTTCGGCGGCGGCGCTGGGCGTGGGCGCGCGCAAATCGGCGACAAAATCGGCAATCGTAAAATCGGTTTCGTGACCGATCGCGCTGATGACGGGGACGCGCGAATGATAAATCGCGTGGGCGACGCGCTCGTCGTTGAATGCCCACAAATCTTCGATGGAACCGCCGCCGCGCGCAACGATGAGCAGATCGATCGGATAGCGGTTGATGGTTTGGATTGCGCGAATGATTTGCTCTGGCGCGCGTTCGCCCTGAACCAGCGTGGGCGCGAGCAAAAGTTCGACGAGCGGGTAGCGGCGACGCAAGACGTTGCGAATATCGCGGAGCACCGCGCCGTCGCGTGAAGTGACAACGCCGATCGTGCGCGGGAATTTGGGGAGCGGGCGTTTGTGTTCCGGGGCAAATAATCCTTCGGCGTCGAGTTGGCGGCGCAAGCGTTCAAACTCTTGCCACAATGCGCCGGTGCCGGTAAATTTTATTTCGTTGACATAAAGTTGCAGATCGCCGCGCGTTTCGTACAGCGAGATGTGTCCGCGTGCCTCAACGGCGTCGCCGCTTGTGGGTGCGTGCAAAACCCGCGCCGCATCGGTGCGCCACATGACGCATTTGATTCCCGCCTCGCGGTCTTTGAGCGTAAAGTATAAATGTCCGGCGGCGGATTGCGTGAAATTGGAAATCTCGCCGCGGACCCAGACATCGCGCAAGGTGGCGTCGCGTTCCACCACATCTTTGATTTGGTGAACGAGTTCGGTGACGGTCAGGGTTGGGGCGAGATCGAACAGTGAATTTTGCATAAAAAGTGAGCGAAAGACGAAGGACGAATGACGGTTTGGGTGTCATTCGTCCTTGTGGTGTGAACGAGATTAGACGCGCGTTACATACGAGCCGTCGCGGGTGTCTACGCGGATGGTGTCGCCCACGTTGACAAAGAATGGCACGTTGACGACGACGCCGGTTTCGCAAGTTGCCGGCTTGCCGCCCCCGCTGGCGGTGTCGCCTTTGAAACCGGGCGCGGCTTCGGTCACTTTCAAGTCCACCGTCGTCGGCAATTCCACTTCAATTGTTTTGCCGTCGTAGGTGAGCAACTCGACCATGATGTTTTCTTTTAGATATTTTGCGCCATCACCGAGTAATTCGGCAGGCACAACCGGCTGTTCGTACGTTTCCGTGTCCATGAAATGGTACGTGTCGCCGTCGTTGTACAGATATTGCACGGTTTGGTGATCGAGGTGCACATCTTGGACGCGCCCGCCGGATTGAAAGTTTTTATCAATTGTAGAGCCGGTTTTGACATTGCGTAATTTGGTTTTAATCGTTGCATTGCCGCGCCCTTGCTTGACGTGTTGATAGTCTAGCACTCGATAGAGGTTGCCGTCGTCGTCAATAAAGGTAGTGCCTTTACGTAAATCTTGAACGCCAATCATAAAAACTTGCTCCTTGAGAAAAAGTTCAGGGCGCGATTATAGCGCGGGCTGGGTGAATTGTCAAAAAGACTCGGAAAACAAGCGTTATTTGGCATTGCCACCGTCGCCGTCAATCCACTTGAGCGCAACGGGCGGCAATTCTTTCAACGTGCCTTGATATTTAGAAACAGGCGGCAGGGATTCGATAAAGATGCGCCCATAGTTTTTCGTCAAGACGCGCTTGTCCAAAATCACGACGATGCCGCGATCGGTGTTGCTTCGAATCAAGCGTCCGAAACCTTGCCGAAATCGTAGTACGGCTTCTGGAACCGCGTACTGCGCGAACGAATCGTCAAAGGTTTCACTGCGCGCGGCAAAGATCGGATCGCTGGGGACTGCAAAGGGCAGGCGCGCGATGGCGAGACAGGACAGCGCGTCGCCTTGCACATCTACGCCTTCCCAGAACGATTTGGTGCCGAGGAGAGCGGTGCGTTCGCGCGTTTTGAACGTTTCCAAGACTTGGCGGCGCGAGCCGTCCAGGTTTTGTGCGATGACGACGACATCGTCTTCTTCGAGCGGGCGGGTAATGGCGCGGTAGGTCGCTTGCAATTGCGAGTAGGAAGTGAATAGGACAAGCGCGCGCCCGCGCGTGGCGCGTAACAAATCGATTAGTGTGGCTTCGACCGCTTTTTGATAGCCGGGCTGACCGGGTTCGGGAATATCGGTTGGCACATAGACAAGCGCGGCGCGCGCATAATCAAACGGTGAGCCGACGGCGAGTTCATTTGCCCAATCGCCAATGCCGAGGCGGGACTTGATGTGGTCGAATTTTTGGTTGACGCACAGCGTGGCGGAGGTTAGCACCACCGCGTCTTTGCCGGCGAACAATTGCTTTTGCAACATTTCGCCAACGGTCAGCGGCGCGGTATGCAGAGAAATATCGCCATTGTTCTTGTTGATCGTTGCCCAATAAATACTGCTCGCTTGCGGCTTGGCCACAATGGCTTGCATTTGCGCGTGCGTTTCGCTGACACGGCGGAGCGCAAACGAGATTTCGGATTCTAGTTCGGGTTGACTCGGTGCGTCGTCCGAGTCGAGATCGCTCCACGCTTTGTAAATTTTGCCCATACCTTCGGCGACGCGCAAGAGGATCGCGCCAAACGTTTCCCACGCGATTTCAATCGCGCTCCATTCCGGTTGCGCGCGCCGTCCTGCTGTCAAGCGAATTTGCCGATCGTAACTGCTTTCCGATTCACCCGGTAGTTGTTCTTGTTTGCCAAGAAAACCGTCCAGCGCATTGAAGAAATCGTACACGCCGCGCAAGGCGCGATCCACGTCTTGCGCGACATCGGTGAAAATGTATTGCAGATCGCGCTTGGCTTGCGCCGATAAAGTCGAGCCGCGCAAACTGCCTGCCAGGTTGCCGATCAGTCCGCCGCGTTCGCTCGCGAGCCCGCGCAGTAACAGTTCGAGCGACGAGCGCGATGCATCGAAGGCAAGCGCGTCGGTGGCGCGCGCTTCAAGGTGATGCGCTTCGTCCACCACGAGGTATTTGTATTCGGGCAAGACGCGGTTTTCGGTTGCCATATCCGAGAGCAAGAGCGCGTGGTTGACGATGATGATATGCGCGCCTTCGGCTTTTTCGCGCGCGTGATAAAAGAAACACTTGCCGTCCTGGTTCATGGCGCAATGATCCGGCGAACAATGATCTTGGTCGCTGGCAAGTTGGCTCCAGACGGCGTTTTCGGTCGGACCCATCAGGGTGAGTTCCGCGCTGTCGCCCGTTGTCGTGGAGGGCAACCAGGCGATCACTTTTGCCAACACACGTACTTGCTCTGGCGAGAGTTTATCGCTTTTGCGTAACGTGTCGAGCCGCGTGCGGCACAAATAATTTGAGCGACCTTTGAGAAGCGACGCTTTGAATTCGAGCGGCAAAACTTGGCGCAGGTCGGGAATGTCTTTGAGATACAATTGGTCTTGCAGATTGATCGTGTTGGTGGAAATGACGACGCGCTGATTATTTTGCGCCGCCCAATAAATGGTCGGGAGCAAATATGCCAACGATTTGCCGGTGCCGGTGCCGGCTTCGACGAGCAGGGTGGCATGTTCGTTAAAGGTGGTGGCGACGGCGCGTAACATTTCGACTTGTTCGGGGCGATGTTCGTAACCGGCAAAATGTCCGGCGAACAAACCGTCCGGTCCGAGCAAATGCGCGAGTGCGTCCACGTCGAGCGGATCGGTGCGTAGGTTGGGTTTCAGCGGGCGTTCGGCGTTGTTGCGCGAAAAGAGCAAGCCGAGCGATTCGTCCGCGCCGCCGCTTTTCGCGGCAAGTTGCGCACCAATCGAGCCGGGCGCAAATGCATTGCGCGCCTTGTCGCGCAATAAATCTTGAAAGGCGTATTTCAATGCCCAACTTGATTTGTCGCCGAGCTTGGCAATCTCTTCAATGATTTTTTGATCGAGGTTACCCGCGCGTGCAAGAAGCGCGTTGAAGAGTTGAAAGGTAGCCTGGGCGTCTTCGACCGCGCGATGGCGTGTGGGAAATTCAATGCCAAGTTCGTCGGCGAGTTTGCCGAGCGAAAAGCGCGAGGCGTAAGGCATGAGGATGCACGCGAGTTCAAACGTGTCGAGCGCGCCGCCGGAAAACGATACTCCGGCGCGTTGCAGAAACGCGAGATCGAATTGGATGTTGTGTCCGACGATCGGATTGTCGCCGATAAAGCGGGTGAGTGGCGGCAGGATGCTGTGCAGGGCGGGCGCGCGTTCGACTTCGCGCTGGGTGATGCTGGTGAGCCGTTCAATCTTGTGCGGGAGCGGGCGATTGGGGTTGACCAGGGATGACCAGGTGCCGATCACGTCATCGCCGCGAAACTTGACCGCGCCGATTTCGATGATGGCATCGCGATCAGCTTGCAAGCCGGTCGTTTCGAGATCGAGCGCAACATAGATGCGGGGCATAGAAACTTTCTAGAAGACAAAGTGGCAGTCGCAAACAAAACCTACGTTCGAGTTCATTCTACCACGATTGCAAGGAAACACAAAGAAATAAAAAACCTTGCAAAGGCGCGTCTCGCTCGGCGAGACGATCAACCTTCGCAAGGTTAGGACTCGTTAAATAATAAATTCCCGAGGGAATGCTCTGGCGAGAATGCTCCGGCGAGCGTTCCCTACATAGGGCGCGGACGCCGTTCCGCGCCAACACACGGGAAATTATTTTTTTACAAACCCTTGGGACCCCAGTTACTTGTTCACAGCGCCCAGTTTGGCAACGCCTTTGACGGTGAGTGTGACGCCATCGGTGACGGTGAGTTTGCCAGCCAGGTCCGGCGCGGCAAAGCCATAGTCCTTCATCAAAAGATGTGCGACCGCGGAGCCGGTGATCGTATCGCCGTTGAGTGTCGCGGTGGCGGCAAAGGTGATTGGCTTGGTGATCTGTCGAATCGTCATGTTGCCGGTCACTTGAAATGCAATCTCTTTACCTTCGACTAACTCGGCGGGCAAGCCACTGATGCCGGTCGAAACAAATTCAGCGGTTGGATACTTGCCAGATTCGAGCCAGGCGCGTTGAATGGCTTGATCGCGCACGGAATTGTCGCTTTTCAGAGTTTGCAAATCCACTTTGAAATCGCTGGATTGCAAAACGAGTTTGCCATTGTTAAGCGCGGCGACGAATTGCCCTTGGCTGATATTTGTTGTGCCGACCGTGGTTTGCGGCGCTGGTTTGCCAAAGAACAATTCTTCCACGGCATAACTTACTTGGGATTGATCTGGGACGATCTGAAAGGTGTACGGCACGCCGTTGGTTTTGAGATCGATTTGAGTTGCGCTGGATGGGGATGCTGGCGCAGACGTGCCTGCTGGCGCAGACGTGCCTGCTGGCGCAGACGTGCCTGCTGGCGCAGACGTGCCGGTTGCGGCCGGTGCGCTGGTTGCCGCGGGTTTCGGCGCGACGGTGGCGGGCGCGCTCGTGGGCGCAGGCGCGCATGCGGCGAAAATAACGACCAGTAGCGCGCTCAATGTGATCGTGCGGGTAAACTTGAACAAGGTAATCCTCCTCAACAAAATATATTTGCGATTCAAAAAAAAGCGGAGTGGCTTGATTTATAGCCACTCCGCCGCGTTGCGTTGTGTTCAAACGATGTCAGGTATGTTGTTGGTGATGATGGTGCGTTGTCTATTCTACGCATGCCAAGCGCAAATGGATTTATGCGGCTATTTCTTCTCCGCCGCGTCAATCGCTTTGCGAATTTGCTCGTTCAGCGCGCGCACGCCTTTGGCAATGCCGCTGGCAATGTCGTCCAACGCGCCGCTGTCTTTGAACGATTGCGCCGTTTGTTTGACGTGTTCTTCGGCTTTTTTGACCGGCTCGTGGGTCTGCACGCTCTTGACGGCACGATCAATTTCCGCGCCGAGGTCGTTCAACGCTTGGACGATTTGACGTTCCGCTTCCTTGGTTTGGGGATGCTCGCGCGCGACGAGCACGGCTTTTTTGATCTGCTCGCCGAGTTCGCGCAATTCTTGTGCCAAGTCAACGGGTTGAGGTTGTTGTGCGCTCATGGTTCCTCCTGTTTTACGGTTTGCCCAATTTTGCTATTTCTGTCTCGGCGATTTTCTCGTCGAGTTTTTTGAACAGCGCTTTGGGTTCGCGCAACACTTGTCCTGGTTGCAAGCGCGATGGTTCCCAGGTTTGCGAATGCTTGCCCGGATGATAGACTGCCGCGGTGTGACTGCGCGTTGTTTCGGCGAATGTTTCGATCTGGACAGAACCAAGCAAGTCACCCTCATAACCCAATTGGCGATGCAAGTCGTTGGACGAAAATGGCAGGAACGGATAGAACAGCGTTTTCAAATTGTCAATCACGCGAAGCGCGACATAGAGCGACGTGGCCGCGCGCGCGCGGTCCGTCTTGATCGTTTTCCAGGGTTCGTTCACTTGCAGATAGATGTTCGCGTCGCGCGACACGTCGCTGGCAATCCCGATGGCTTCTTTGAAGCGCACGCGCTCGAGCGCGTTGCCTTCGGACACGAACGCATCTTCCGATTTTGCGATCAGCGCGCGATCCGCATCGGTGAGTTCGCCGGGCGTTGGCACACAACCAAAATTTTTGTATGTGAAGGTCAACACGCGATTTGCCAGGTTGCCCCAGTTGGCGATCAACTCGTCGTTGTTGCGGCGAATAAATTCGTGCCAGGTGAAATCGGTGTCCGCAAATTCCGGCATGTTCGCCGCAAGTAAATAGCGTAGCGGATCGGGATCATAGTCTTTGAGATAATCGTTGATCCAAACTGCCCAGTGATCGCCTTTGCTAAACTTGCGCCCTTCGAGATTCAGAAATTCATTGGCAGGCACATCGTAGGGCAGAGGCAATGCCGGATCATAGCCCATCAGCATCGCGGGCCAAATGATCGTGTGAAACGGGATATTGTCCTTGCCGACAAAATAATAGCCGCGCACATTATCGCTTTGCGTCCACCATTCTTTCCACTTGTCGGGCGTGCCGCGATTTTGCACTGCGTTATGCGCGGCCCATTCAACAGACGCAGAGTAATAACCGATGACGGCTTCGAACCAAACATAGATGCGTTTGGCATCGTAACCTGGGATCGGCAGAGGAATGCCCCAGTCCATATCGCGCGTGATCGCGCGACCATGCAAGCCGCTCTTGAGCCAGTTGCGCACAAACGTCAGCACGTTCGGTTTCCAGTACGCGTCCTTGTCCGAGAGATAGTCCAGCAAGGGTTTTTCGAATTTATTCAGGTCGAGGTAAAATTGTTCGCTCTCGCGCACCACAAGACGGTGCGGCGGATCGCCGGGTTTGGCGTGTTTGCAGATTGGATTGATCAGATCGGTGGCGTCAAGCACGCGCCCGCAGTTATCGCATTGATCGCCGCGTGCGCGCGCAAAGTGGCAATACGGACATTCGCCGTTGATGTAACGGTCGGGCAAAAAGCGTCCGTCGGTTTCACAAAAAATTTGTTTCTCGGTCGCTTTGTAAAGATATTGATTTTCCAACAACCGCGCGAAAAAATCCTGGGAGATCGCCCAGTGGTTTTCTGTGTCGGTGTGCGTGAATAGATCAAACGAGATGCCGAGCTTTTGCCAGGTTTCGAGAAAGAGCGCGTGCGACCGTTCGAACACTTGGCGCGCGGTGATGTGTTCTTCGTCCGCGGTCACTGTCACCGGCGTGCCGTGTGAATCGGATCCCGATACCATCAATACGTCGTTGCCGATCAAACGATTATAGCGCGCGAAAATATCGGCGGTGAGATACGCGCCTGCGATATGTCCCAGGTGGAGCGGCCCGTTGGCGTAGGGCCACGCGACCGATACAAGAATTTTTTTGCTCATGTTTGAAACTCCGTTGAATCAAAGAATGAAAGGTGAGGCGGCGAAAGCAAACGATTGCGTTTTGTTTCGCCTGAATAAAAAACGCCGCGTGGGTCTGGGCAACCAGCTTGATTGCCCAACAGCGGCGTGGCGCACCGGGTACGCGCAAACTGCGCGCCCACTTTACGGTGCGCCGCTTGGCATCAACATCACGCAAATAAAATCGGATTGACAATTTGGTTTCACGGAAATCATTCTACCACAGGTAGAGCGCGTTGCCAAGTGACTTGCCCCATTTTTTTTGCAGAGTGAAAAATGGGGCAAGTCACTTTGATTTTCCAAATAGAAAATATGTTCTAATCAATTGTATCGAGATATCTCAGTGGAACATCTCTGACTGTTTTTTGTTTTCCATTTGCATCGCATTCTGTTTGGCATATAATGTTGTCACGCAACGTTGCGAAATTTTTTTTAGGAACACACAATGCCCGCTCCAATTTTTCCGTTTACGGCAATCGTCAATCAAGATAAAATGAAACGCGCGCTTGTCCTCAATGCGATCAATCCATTGATCGGCGGCGTGTTGGTGCGCGGCGAACGCGGCACCGCCAAGTCAACCGCAGTGCGCGCGCTTGCCGCGCTCTTGCCAGAAATTTCCGTCGTCGCCGATTGCCCGTTCAGTTGCAACCCGGTTGCGCTGGATCACTTGTGCGACAATTGCCGTGACCGTGTGGCGCGCGGCGAGGAATTACCCGTCGCCAAACGCCGCGTGCGGCTGGTGGATTTGCCGGTTAGCGCAACTGAAGATCGCGTTGTCGGTACGCTCGACATCGAGACTGCGATCAAAAAAGGTGAGAAGAAATTCGAGCCGGGTGTGCTTGCGGCGGCGAATCGCGGAATTTTGTACGTGGACGAAGTGAACCTGCTCGACGATCACGTCGTCGATCTGTTGCTCGATAGCGCGGCAATGGGCGTGAACGTCGTCGAGCGCGAAGGCATTTCGTTTCAGCATCCCGCGCAATTCGTCCTGGTTGGCACGATGAACCCGGAAGAAGGCGAACTGCGTCCGCAATTGCTCGACCGCTTTGGCTTGTCCGTCGAGATCAAAGGCATTGCCGACGCCGAAGCGCGCGTCGAGATCATCGAACGCCGGCTTGCGTTTGAGCAAGACCCGGTTGCGTTCGTCAAGGAATGGTCGGTCGCCGAAGAAAAATTATCGAAAGAAATTGAAGCGGCGCGTAACATGCTCCACATGATCAAGCACTCGCAAACCGATTTGTACGGCATTGCGGAATTGTCGGCGGGGCTTGAGGTGGACGGGCATCGTTCCGATTTGGTGATTCTCAAAGCCGCGCGCGCGCACGCCGCACTCAAAGGGCGCCCGTCAATCCACGAAGAAGATATTATTCTCGCGGCGGAACTTGCGCTCGCGCATCGCATGAAACGCAAATCGCTTCAGGATGTCGAACTGCGTTTTGAGCATTTGGAAAAGCGGCTCGAAGCGTCTAGGCAAGGCGCGGCGACGCAAGGGCAGAAGTCGGAATCTCCGAAGGACGTAAAAAAAAAGCCGGGGTAGCGTCTAACGAGGCGATGGAGCAAGACCCGGATCCCTCGGATCACAACGCGGAAGGCACCGGGCATGAGCCGGGCAAGCCCACGCCGCATCCCGCCGACAAACGCATTGACATCGGCAAGACATTTCAACCGAAAAAACTCCAAACTCCGCTCGATAAACTTCCTCGTCAAACTGCAGGCAAACGATCGCGCACGCGCACCGAGCGCAAGCGCGGTCGTTATATTTCATCCCGCCCCGTAAAAGGCAAAGCGAACGATATTGCGTTCGATGCAACGATTCGCCAAGCCGCGCCACACCAACTCGCGCGTGCGGCAGATCGCCGCGGCGTTGCGTTTGTCGTCGAATCCCAGGATTTGCGCCAAAAGGTGCGCGTGCGCCGCGCCGCGAATTTGATTTTATTCGTGGTGGATGCGTCGTGGTCTATGGCGGCGGCAGAGCGCATGACCGCGACCAAAGGCGCGATCATGTCGCTGTTGATTGACGCTTATCAAAAGCGTGACCGCGTGGGTTTAGTGGTGTTCCAGAAAGAAGACGCGCGTCTGATTCTCCCACCAACTTCATCGGTAGACCTCGCGGAAAAAGCGCTGGTGGATATTCCGATTGGCGGCAAGACGCCGTTGAGCGCGGGTTTGATCCTGGCGCACCAAGTTTTGATCCGCGAGCGCGTGCGCGACCGCGAAGTGATGCCGCTAATGATCGTCGTCACCGATGGCGCGGGCAATGTGGCGATGACGGATATGCCGCCGCAAGAAGAAGCCTTGCGCGTGGCGACGATGGTCAAGAAATCCGATTTGCGCGCGGTGGTGATCAACACGGAACATGAAGCGTTTGATCGTGGTTTGGCGCAAGAACTCGCCGAGACGATGGGCGGCGCGTGTTACACGCTCAAACAGTTACGCGCGGAGGAACTCTACGCGCGCGTGCGCGAAGAAATGCGCGGCATTTCGCGGAGCGGCACGGCAGACAAATAGGGGGTTGGCGATGCCCTGGATCAAAATGATTGATGAAGCGGACGCGACCGGCGCGCTCGCGGAAATTTACGCGGCGGAGAAATCGGCTTGGGGCGTAGATCATATTTTGAAAATTCATTCGCTCAACCCGCCATCGCTTCAAGCGCACGTGATGCTGTATCGCATCTTGATGTACGGCAAATCGGGTTTATCGCGCAAGCAACGCGAAATGATTGGCGTGGTGGTGTCTACGCTGAATCACTGCGAATACTGAACGGTGCATCACGGCGAAGGTCTTCGCCGCTTGACGCACGACGCCGCGTTCGTCGAACAATTGAAAACGGATTATCGCGTTGCGCCGCTTGCGCCGCAGGATCGCGCGATGCTGGATTACGCGGCGGCGCTAACGCGCGAACCGTGGACGATGCGTGAAAGCCAGGTGCAAGCGTTGCGTGACGTTGGTTTCAGCGATGCCGACATACTCGACATCGCGCAGATTGTTGGCTATTTTGCATTTGTAAATCGAATTGCAGACGGGCTGGGCGTGGCGGTGGAGCAGGAAAAGCGAAATGAAATTGAGCAGGCAACGCGCGAAAAATAGATTAGCGGCTTGCGTGCGGTTGTGAATGTCGCATTGGTTTGACCAAGTGGATAACTAGGCGCAAAACATGTGGATATTGTCTGAAAAGTATTCTTGTGCCTAAAAATGTTTTTGACAAGCGTGCGTTGTGGCTATGGTTTCACGTGAAACATTTACATAATGTTTTTGATGTGGATAAAAATGTTCGATTCCTAAAGAACCAAATGCTTGAGGTGGTTGCGATTATATTGGCGTTTGTTGCGGTCGCTTGTGCTGGGACTGGTCCGTTCGTTGCTAATCTCGCCACGCCAACCGTTGCGTTTTCGCCAATCGCGCCAGCATTGACACCGATGCCAGGTCCAACATTTGCGCCGATTGCGTTGCCGTCGCCGACTAGCCCTGACATCAACCCGTTTCGCTTGACGACGATACAACTTGGGCAACTCGGCAACGCGACCGAACCGTTTGTCGCCAAGCGGCAAGTTGTTGTTCAACGCTTTGAGCATGGCGTCATGCTGATCTTTGCCAAGTCAGGCGACACTTTTGATCAACGCGGCGGCGAATTTATTTTTGCGTTGGTGACCGATGGGCGCGCGTGGCGTGTCAGGGATACATTCGTCGAAACATCCAAGAACCCGGATGATTGGTACACGTGCGAGCGCAAGCCTGGTCTGCGCCCCGAACGCTCCGGTATCCCGTGGCGCGGCTTTGGCAAAGCCTGGTGCGATCATCCCGAATTGCGCGATGCGCTTGGCTTGGCTAAAATCTACGAGGACGCAGACGGCAATGCGGCGTTCCAATCTTATGAGCGCGGGCGCGCGATTCGGGTTTCGGATTGGCAAGGGTATCCGGGCTGGCAAAACGACAAGGCGTATGTGATTGTATATGGTTCGCTGGCAAACCCTGATTTTGTTTTGGGACGATGGGAATAGATTTACAGTATGCCTGAAATCTGCGATTACGAAAACTCACCTTGGCGCACCGCATTTTGGCGCGGACGCGAGTACGAAGATCGCGCGGAACGGATCGCCATTCCGCACATGTTGCCGCCGCGCGGCGCGCGCTTGTGCGAGATCGGCGCAGGGTTTGGTCGTCTCGCCGATTTTTATCGCGGTTATGAGCGCGTGATCTTGCTCGATTATTCGCGGTCACTTTTGCGCGAGGCGCGCGAACGCATCGGCGATGATCCGCGCTTTCTCTACGTCGCAGGCGATCTCTACAATTTGCCGCTCGCCGATTCAGCGCTCGACACGGCGGTGACTGTGCGTGTGCTTCATCACGTCACCGACATTCCGCGCGCGTTCGCGGAGATTGCGCGCGTGGTGCGTCCGCACGGCACATACCTCACCGAGTTTGCGAACAAGCGTAACCTCAAAGCGATTTTGCGATATATCGTCAATCGCCGCGCGGAAAATCCATTTGCGCTCGAACCCTACGAATTCGTCAAACTCAATTTCGATTTCCATCCGCGTTACATCAAAGATGAATTGGCGCGCGTCAATTTTGTGATCCAGGATCGCCGCGCCGTTTCGACGTTTCGGATCGGTTTGCTCAAGCGATCAATCTCAGCAGGTATCCTTGCCGCGCTCGATGGCGCGATCCAGCACCCCACCGCCAGGTTGCAGATTTCGCCGAGCATTTTTTTGCGAACGCAATCGCACAAACCCGGCGCGCCAACGATCGCGCAGACGCTATGGCGTTGCCCGGCGTGTGGCTCACTCGATCTGCAAACAACGTCAGCCGCGCTAGTATGCCAATCATGCACGCAAAACTATCCAATTGTGGATTCCATAATTGATTTCAAGTCTTAATTGTAGTATACTGCAATTCAATCGTCAGAATTCACTGACCCGTGATCAGAAATTATATTTAACTCGATCTGACTAGGGACACCGGATTACTGCCTACTCATCTGCGGAGGTCCGCCCATGAAAGTTTCGTGCTTGCAGGAAAATCTCGCCAAAGGTTTGTCAGTCGTTAGTCGCGCCGTCGCCTCGCGTTCGACGTTGCCGGTCTTGGGCAATGTCTTACTCATGACCGATCAAGGCCGCTTGAAGATTGCCGCGACCAATCTCGAACTGGCGGTCTCGTGTTGGATCGGCGCCAAAGTGGATGAGGATGGCGCAACCACGGTGCCTGCGCGTGTCCTCGCCGATTTCGTCAACTCGCTTCCGCCGGGTCAGATCAACATGGAATTGAACACGCGCACACAAACGTTGCACCTCAAATGTGCGCGGTACGACGCGAACATCAAAGGCATTGACGCGAGCGAATTTCCAATCATTCCAACCACCAGTGACGCGCAAAAAATCTCGCTCGAACCGGAGACGTTGCGCGAAATGATCGAGCAAGTGACTTTTGCCGCCGCGACCGATGAATCGCGTCCGGTGCTGACGGGCGTGCTGACCAAGTTCGATAAAGACAAGGCAACGTTTTCTGCCGCCGATGGTTTTCGTTTATCGGTGCGGTCGACCACACTGGCAACCCCGGTGACGCAATCGGTCAGTGTGATTATTCCAGCCAAGGCGTTGCAAGAAGTGGCGCGCGTCAGTGGCGATCAAAGTGAGCCGATTGAAGTCGCGATCACCGAAAATCGTTCCCAGGTCATGTTCAAGTTGACGAACATTGAAATTGTCGCGCAGTTGATTGACGGCTCGTTTCCCGATGTGATGCGTTTGGTGCCAGAGGGTCACGCGACGCGCACGGTTGTCACGACCTCGGAATTGCAGAGCGCGGTCAAGGCGTCTGCTGTGTTTGCGCGTGAAGCGATGAACACTATTCGTTTGCAAGTCACGCCGACGAATGAGCTTGGCGCGGCAAAAGTGACGATCACTGCGACGAGCGCCGAGTCCGGCGATAATGTGGGCGATGTGGACGCGGTAGTGGATGGCGAGCCGGTGGAGATCGCGTTCAATGCGCGCTATCTCGCCGATGTGTTGAATGTATTGCGCACGCCCCAGGTCGCGCTGGAAACAAATAGCTCGTCGAGTCCGGGCGTGATCAAAGCGGTTGGGCGCGATGACTTTGTGCATATCATTATGCCGATGCACATCGGAAAATAGAAACCAGAAAGCCGAAATGCAAAAAAGCAGAAAGCGACATGCCGCTCTCTGCTTTTTATTTTCTGTTTTCTGATTACTGCCGGCTATTTTTTGCTTACTTGGTCTTGCCGTGCAACACGGCCAACATTTCGTCGCCGTACTCGCGGGCTTTCCACGGACCCAGGTTGCTGGCGGTCACAAGTGCATCCAGCGTGCGCGGATGTTTGCGCGCAATCGCAAACAGCACATCGTTTGGAACGATGACATCGGTTTCAACGCCGCGTGCCGCCGCGCGCGCCTTGCGCCATTCTTTGAGCTTGCTCAAGCGATCGCGCGCGCTATTATCGAGCGGCGGCTCGCCCTTGACATGCGGATGCGGTTGCGCGGTTTGCGGTGTTGCCATGCCGCGCGCGACGGCGCTGAGGATGGCGGTGCCGTAGCGCTGAACCGCATACGACGAGACGCTGGTCGTGTTCGCGAGTCCGCGCAGTGACGCCGGATGCGCGGTCGCAATGTGAATCATGGTTGTATCGGAAAGGATTTTGAACGGCGGACGATCCTCACGCCGTGACTGGGCGTCGCGGAAATGATACAGCTCACGCAGAATGCCGAGTGCTACGCCATCGAGGTCGCGCGCGCCGGTAATGTTCCAATAGGCATCGGGATCAAATTTGCGTGGCGTTGGTTCGACGAGCGCGAGCCGCGCAAATTCTTCGCGGGCTTCTTCGAGGCGGCCGAGCTTGGCTAGTTCGGCAATTTGCAGATCACGCAAGCGCAAAAGGTAATGTGTGTCTTCGCGTGCATACGCAATATGTTCTGCCGTCAGCGGGCGATGTCCCCAGTCGGCGCGTTGCATTTTTTTGTTCAGCGCAACGCCAAACCGTTCTTGCAGGATATTCCCTAGTCCGACATTTTTCCAACCCAGGATGCGCGCCGCGATCATCGTGTCGAACAAATTGGCGAATGTAAATTGATAATCCCGCTTCATGCAAAAAATATCATACTCGGCGGCGTGAAATACTTTTTCGATGGCGGGGTCGGCAAAGAAATCAGCCAGGGTGGCGATGGGATTGTCCGGGTTGTTCAAAGCGAGCGGGTCAACCACATAATCGGTGGCGGGCGTGGAGATTTGCACGAGGCAGACTTTTTCAAAGTACGAAAACAAGCTGTCTGACTCGGTGTCAACGGCCACGCAGACTTGGTGCATAATCGCGTGATGGAGCGTGGTTAGTCCGTCCGGCGTTGCGACCATAATGGGCGGAGTCTCGATATCTGGTTTTTTAATTTGATGACTGTCTATATAATTTGGCATTATACATTTATCCCAACTTTACCCACGTGGCGGCCACGCAGATAGAACAAAATTGCTAATCCAGTCAAGCCCACATCCACCCATTGATCGACACGCCAGCCAGCTAGCATCACGGTTTCGTCGCCGCGTTGAAAACCCAGGATGATGTTCGCGGCGGAGGTCGCGAGCAGATAGGCGGCGCACACACTGCCCGTGTGCGCATGCCGCAGGGTCAGCGCGAGCAAACCCAAGAACACGAGTGCAAACAAGATGATTTCGGCGAGTTGGAGCGGAAAGCGCGGTGCGGTTAAACCGTACAGATCAGGCAAATCTTGCGCCAAGCGGCTGTCGCTGACCACGCCGTAATTTGCGCCTTGCGCGAGCGCACCTGCCCAGCCAATTGCTTGACCGATTGCCAAGCCAAGCGCCGCCGCGTCAAACAATTTGCGCGGCTCTATCTTACCCAATCGCGCGTAGAACGCAAGTGCGACGCCTCCGGCGATCAGCGCGCCACGCATTGCCAACCCACCCAGTTCAAGGTGCGCGATTTCATCGGGGCGCGCCGCGTAATATTCCCAATGCAACGCCACGTGATATGCCCGCGCGCCCAGCGCGCCCGCGCTAAATACAATCAGCGCGGCATCGAAAAATTGGTTCAGGCGCGCGGCGCGGCGGGACCGCGCCCGCCAGTACAGATAGGCGGTCGCTAAACCGCCTAGCGCACCCAGTAGGACGAGTGCGGTGTAAACGGGCAGATCGAAAAAATACAAATCAAGTGTTGGATGCATAGGCGGAAAATAAAAAGGCAGAGGGCAGTAAGCCGACTGCCTTCTGCCTTTTTGTCGGAATGATTTGATTTACGCGCGTAATCCCTCGATCACGCGGGCGTAGCGATCCATCAACATGGTCGCGTCGTCGGCGGAGGCCGCCTCGGTATAGATCGAAAATACTGGTTCATCCGATTCTGGTACGATGAGGACCCACTCGCGTTCGCCCAACCGGACTTTCAAGCCGTCAATTGAATCGCTGATGCGATCTTTGTATTGTTCGTTGAGCAAACGCATCACCGTGCCTTTTTGATCCCAGGAACACGGGACGCGCTTTTGCGCCATCCAGTACGGCGGTAATGTAGCGATGATGTCGCCGAGCGTTAAATGTTGCGTCGCGAGATATTCCAGCATTTTGATGACGGGGAACATGGCGTCAATCAAACGATGGAACGATGGCACGATGAATTCGCCCGCGCCGCTCAGCGCCGCGACCAGGTTCGGTTCAGTCAGGGCAACTTCCATTAACGCTTGCGGTTCGATCTTGGTGCGTTTGATTTGCGCGCCGTGCCGCGCCGCGATCTCATCGAACAATTGCGGCTGATTGACCATGACGGCGAGCGTGCGCGGTTGCGTGTGATCCGATTGTCGCAATGCCAATTCCGCAAAAATTGCCGCGGTGAGCGTGCCGGATAATTTGGTCCCGTTGCCGTCCACGAGCCAGACCCGCTCGCCAGCAACATCCATCCGCAAGCCCAGGTCGGCTTTGACGGTTGCCGTAATTGCCGCCAACTGATCGATGCCACGTTGGAATGTTTCATTCGGCACCGACATTTTGGTGGGATCCATGCGCTCGTTGAGCGCGACTACCGTGCACCCAAGCTCATTGAGAATCATCGGCAGAACGAGCGAAGCGGGTGCGTTGGCATAGTCTACGACGAGCGAATAATTTGCATCGCGGATCACTTTCACGTTAACGCTCTTTAAGAAATCGTGCGTATAGCGTTTGATCGGCTCGTTCCCCAATTCTTCAATCGCGCCCAGTTCGTCAAATGCCACGCGGCGGAAATCTTCGCGGAAGAAAATGTTTTCAACACTGCGTTCTTTTGCCTTGCTGATATTTTGACCATCTTTGTCGAAGAGGCGAATGTCTACCACGCGTTGATCGTACGGCGACAAGCGCACGTGCGCGCCGCCTGCCGCGCCTACCACGGACGTGTAATAGCGCGCAACCGGAACCGGGAGTGTGTCCACGTCGAGAACGGTGACGCCCGCCGATGGCAAGCCGCTGACCATGGCGCGTTTGATCATGCGCGAGCCGCGATGCAAGTCGCGGTTGATGGTGACCGTTGCGCCTTTGGGCAAGGTTGCGCCGAACGCGGTGGAGAGCCGCGCGGCAAATTCCGGCGTCAAGTCTACGTTGACCAAGCCGGTTACGCCATAACGGCCAAACAAGGCGCGGCGCGCCTGTGCGCCCCAGATCAATGACGATTTGACCGTTGCTCCAGCTTCCACTTCTTTTTGGGGCCACAGTTTGACATTGGGATGAATGACCGCGCTTTCGCCGACTGTACATTCGTCGCCGAGGACCGCGCCTTCAAATACCACCGCGCGCGATTTCAAACTACAACGCCGTCCGATGATCGCGCCGCGTAATTCGGCCCCTTCGCCGATATAGCAGTTGCGCCAAATGATACTGCGATCAATGTGCGCGCGATTGTCCACAATGGTGAACGGGCGAATGGCGGTGGGGCCGTGAACCACCACGCCGCCTTTGATGCGAACGCCTTGCCCCAGATACACCGGTCCAAACAATTGCGCGTCCGGCGCAATTTCCACATCCTCTTCAACGTAAATTCCGCCGCCAATGTGCTTGCCGGTTTCACCGAGATTCACTTTGCCGCTCAAGAGATCGCCGGTGGCGCGCATATATTCTTGCATATTGCCGACATCGCACCAATAGCCGCCCGCGATGTACCCGTAGAGCGGCATCCCTTTTGCCATCAACCGCGGAAACAAATCCTTGCTAAAATCGAACGGCACATCCGGATCAATTTCATCCAACACTTCCGGCGAGATCACATAAATGCCGGTATTGACCGTGTCCGAGATCACTTCGCCCCAGGATGGTTTTTCGAGAAAGCGTTCGATGCGGCCTTGCCCGTCCACAATGATTACGCCGTACTCGAGCGGATTCGGCACGCGGTATAATGTGATCGTCACGGCTGCGCCAACGCGCTTGTGAAAATTCACCACGTCGGTCAGATCAAAATCGGTGAGCGCATCACCGCTGATGATCAGAAAGGGTTCATCGCGCGAAAGATATTTTTCGGCAAATTTGACTGAGCCCGCCGTGCCAAGCGGATGCGGCTCGACGGAATAGTGCATCGGCAAACCCACGTTCGAACCATCGCCAAAATAATTTTGGATGTCGGCGGCGCGGTACTGCAATGTCGCTACGGCTTGATCAAAATTGTGGCGTTTCAAAAGTTCGATGATGTGTCCCATGACATGGCGATTGGCAATCGGGACCATTGGTTTTGGACGATTGATGGTCAAGGGGCGCAACCGCGAACCTTCTCCGCCTGCCATGATAACGGCTTTCATGTTTCCTCCTAGAATGGATGACCGATTACAAGGAAACAAGTAGACCAGGTTAGTTTCCCGGTCTACTTGTTTTTTCGTCTGCGTTAATCTTTGCCTGCTTCCACGGCGGCTGTCGCAATCGCCCATGCGATCAAGCCCCAACTTCCGCCCGCGAGTACAACCACGAGCAACAATGAACGGAGGTTGAGCGGCGTAGTATCTGGATTGCGAATCATGCCAAACACGGAGAGCGCAATCGCAATTCCTGCCGCAATCACACCCACCAGCACCGGTCCGTGCAAGATCCCGCGCACACGCGCGCCGAGTGTCATTGGAGTTGTCGTTGGTTTTTTTTCTTCAGCCATAGATTCCTTTATGAAAATGATCTTGTGCCAGAATTATACACCACGCGATAACGAGCGTCAAGGCAAAACGATTACCCAATTTTACTAAAACCTGATATAATCGCGCACAGAGTTCTAGCACAGGTGCGTGAACATGGGGCGCGCGAAATTTTCGCACGCAGTCGAGGTTATTGAATGCGTATTGCGATTACCGGCGGGCGTGGGCAGTTGGGTAAAATTTTGGAACGCGAATTGTCGCCGCACCATGACATTCTCATTCTCGATTTGCCGGAATGTGATCTGACCACACGCGGCGGGATGAATGCTATTACCGATTACGCGCCCGACTTGGTAATTCACACCGCGGCGATGACGGACGTGGATGGTTGCGCGCGCGATCCGCTCGCGGCGCATCGCGCGAACGCGCTGGGCACGCACAATGTTGCGCTGGCATGTCAGCGCGCGCACGCGGCGATGGTATATATCAGTACGAACGAAGTATTTGATGGCACGCAGAACTCGCCATACCTTGAAACTCACACGCGCCGCGCGATCAATGCGTATGGCGCGTCCAAATTGGCGGGCGAACGCTACGTCGAAATGTTGCTCGATCATTTTTACATCGTGCGGATTGCATGGCTGTATTCGATCGGACGGAATAATTTTCCAAGCAAAATCATCGCGGCGGCAAAACAAAACGGCGCGCTCACCGTTGTGGATGACGAGATCGGCAATCCCACGTATGCGCCTGATTTGGCGCGCGCGCTCGCGCAATTGATCGAGACGCGGCATTATGGCATGTATCATTTGATCGGCGAGGGCATCGCGTCGCGGTATGATTGGGCGGCGCGTGTGCTGGAACTTGCCGGTCTGCGAGATGTGCCGCTCACGCGCGGCAAACTCGCCGATTACAAACGCGCTTCAACGCCGCCGCGTTACGGCGCGTTGCTGAATTTCGATGCGGCAACGACGCTGGAAATTAAACTCGCACCCTGGCAAGATTCGCTAGACCAATACATGGACGCACTGACGCGACAATAATTCAATGTGCCAATCTGAAATCGTAAATTTTTTATGTTCTCCGTAATCATCCCCAATTGGAACGGATTGCGTTTGCTCCCCACCTGCCTGAACGCACTGCGCAATCAAACCTTCCGCAATTTTGAAACATGGATCGTGGATGACGCTTCCACGGATGATTCGCGTGAATTGCTCGCGCGTGAATTTCCAGAGGTGAGCGTGATTGCGCTCGACGTAAATCGCGGTTTTGCGTCTGCGGTCAACGCGGGCATTCGCGCGGCGCGCGGCGAGATCATCGTTTTGCTGAACAATGACACCGAAGCCGATCCGCATTGGCTCGAAGAGATCGCATGCGCGCTCGATGCAAATCCGCGCGCTGGGATGATCGCGTGCAAGCTCAAACTTTTTGATCGGCGCGAGTACCTTCACAGCACGGGTGATTTTATGCGCGTGGATGGCATCCCGGGCAATCGCGGCGTGTGGGAACAAGATTGCGGACAGTACGACGATGCGCGCGGCGTGTTCGGCGCGTGTGGCGGCGCGTGTGCGTACCGCAAAACGATGCTGGATGAAATTGGCGTGTTCGACGAAGCGCTGGTGGCAAACCTGGAAGACGTTGATTTGAACTGGCGCGCGCGGCTTGCTGGGCATGGCGTGGCGTATGCGCCGCGCGCGATTGTCTACCACATGATCAGCGCAACCGGCGGCGGCGCGTATGGCAGTTTCCTGGTCGGGCGCAATTTTATTTGGGTGCTGGCAAAAAATTATCCGAGTGCGTTGTGGAAAAAATATTGGACCAAAATTATTGGCGCGCAATTGCGCATTACGTTCGATGCGCTGAAAAATTGGCGTGGCACGGCGGCGCGCGCGCGTTTGCGCGGACAGGTTGCGGGTGTCATCGGCTTGGCAACTTGGCTCCGACGGCGCGGTCAAGTTATCCGCCGCGCGAGCGATGCGGAGATTGAAGCCCTGCTTTTACCCGTTGAGAAAAAAGACCACTAACGCATGTTAAAAGCACGTGCGTCAATTATCTCCCGTTGGCATTTATGAAACTCGCCATTCTCGAAAACCCACACGATCATAATCAATCCAAACGCGCGCTTGCCGCGCGGATTATTGCCGCATATTCTGGCGTTGTGCGAATGTACGCATTTGTGCGTTTCAAGATTATTCATCTGCGCTTCCTCGAAGAGATCGAACAGTATTTGCCGGACGAGGGCGATTTGCTGGACCTGGGTTGCGGCTTTGGCCTATTCGCATTGTATATTGCGCAATGCAAACCGCGCGCGCACGTGATCGGACTCGATGTCAACGCGCGGCGTTTGCAAATGGCACGGGATGCGGCAGACAAACTCGGCGTAGATAATATCGAGTTCATTCAGGCGGATTTGCGCGATTGGCGACCGGCGCAAAAAATGTCCGGCGCATATGCGCTCGATGTATTTCATCACATCCCAGTTGAGAATGGCAATCGGTTGCTCGGTGATCTGTTCGCGCAGATCAAACCGGGTGGGCGATTTTTGCTCAAGGATATTGATACCACGCCGCGCGCGATGTTGTGGTTTACGTATTGGCTCGACGTGCTCATGTCGCCGCGCGACGATTTTCAATATCGCTCCGCCGGTGAATGGCAACGGCAACTGGGCGCGCGCGGTTTTGCACCCATTTATTTGCATTATCTCTGGGACATTTTGCCGTATCCGCACATTTTGTTGATTTGCGACAAACCGAGATTGGATGCGGATGAACGCAAATAAAACAAGCACGTTGGCATTGCTTCGGCGTGTTGGGGCGCGCCAAGATATTTGGGTTATCATTCTCCTCGCGATCATGCTCCTCGCGTTTGGATTGCGGATGGCGCAGGTTGCCAATCTGCGGATGTGGGGCGACGAAGGCTTTTCGGTTTATTCCGCCAACCGCGATTTATACGCGATCACATTTGAAGGCAAGGATGTCGATCCGCATCCGCCGTTGTATTATTACCTCTTGCATTACTGGCTTCCGCTCGGCGGCTATTCTGAACTCGCCATCCGATTTTTCTCCGTTGTGTTTGGCACGGCAACTGTCGCGCTGATTTACGCCATCGGCAAAAAAATGTTCGATGCGCGCACCGGCGCAAGCGCCGCGCTGATTGCCGCGCTCGCGCCATTCGCCGTTCACTATTCGCAAGAAGTGCGGATGTATGCGCTCGTCATGTTTTTCGGTGCGCTCGCGCTCTATTTCTTTGTCCAACTGGTTCACCGCTCCGCTTTTTCCAAGGTGCGAATTTCGCCTCGCCTCTGGCTTGGTTTTTTCATCTCCATGTTCCTCGCGCAATACTCGTTGTATCAAACGGCCTTTGTCTTTGTCGCGCAAGGAATTTTTCTCGCGCCGTTTCTGAAACAGCGTTTCAAATTTATTGTGCAATGGCTTGCCGTTTCGCTGGCCATTGTAATTCTGTTCATTCCCTGGTTGCTCGCGCATTCCGGGAGCGCGATCACGGATGTGCAAGGCGTGGCGGGCGACACGGTCCCAATGAATGCGCTCGAATTTCTTGCGCGCGGATTCTATGCCATTGCGGTTGGCACGACGATCCCGCTCACGACAGCATTCACTTTATCCGCGTTGGTTCTTGCCGTGATTGGGCTGGGTCTGTTCGTCGCGCTCATCACGCGCGCGGCGCGCGTCAACGATTGGTTGCTCGTCGCGTTCGTCGTGGTGCCCATGGCATCACTTTATCCGATTTATTGGATCGCGCCGCTCTATCGCGGACGACTGTTTGCGCTGGCATTGGTGCCGTTGATGATTTTGATCGCGCGCGCGAGTGTGGTCATGACGCAACGCGCGCGCTGGACGGCGATTCCAATTGCCTTGCTCATCGTCGGCGCATCGCTCTATTCGCTCAACGATTATTATTTTCGCTATGACCGGTACGCGCCGACTGTCGAAGATTATATTCCGGCGATTCAAGCGATTGAACAACAGGCACAACCCGGCGATGTGGTTTTGTTTCATGCGTACTGGCAGGAGGGCTATTTTCTTAGCCATTATCATGGACCGCCATTGACGTATGGCGCGGTCGAAAAACAATCCGATCTCGATTACGCGCTCAATCAGCCGCGTACGGTATGGGTGATTGTTCAAGCCTTGGCGCGCCACGACGTTGAAAACTGGTTGGCGCAACGCGCGTTTCCACTCGGCGAACAAAAATATGGGCAAATGCGCGTGCTGAGGTATCGTACGGGGACGCCCGCGCGCGGCGAAAATGTGACGCCCCCGATTCAGTTTGATAATGGGATGCAATTGCTTGGGTATCATTTTAACGATGCGCCGATTGAATCGGGGCGCGGCGCAATCATGGTGCAACTCGATTGGTTGGCGGCGCGCGCAATCTCGGACGATTATGCGCTGAGCGTGCGGCTGACTGATGCGAGCGGTAATGTGATTTGGGCGCAAGGTGACAATCCACCCGCGAGCGGAACCTTACCCACTTCAACCTGGCAACCCGGACAACGTATTGCGGATTATCATGCGTTTACGCTCCCGGCGGGCACGCCGCCTGGTGAATACACCCTGCGTTTGGTAGCGTATGCGTCGAATAGCGGCGTTGCGGCAAATATAGTCGCGCCGGATAATGCGCGCGGACAAATGCTGGCGCTTGGCAACGTGACGGTGGTCAAACCGTCACAGCGGGTTGCCGCGCCGAAAATTGCAAATCCGTTGGATGTGCGTTGGAATGAAATTGCGCTTGTGGGTGTGGATCGCGGCGCGGATGAAATCAATGCGGGCGACGTATTGCCGCTGACGCTCTATTGGCGCGCGACACAAACACCAACGCGCGATTACATCGCCAATGTTTTTTTGATTGACGCGCAAGGCGGCCGAAGCGCATTTGCCGCGTTTCGTCCGGCGCATGGCGCGCTGGATGCGGATGGCATTTGGCTCGACAAGGTGCAATTGACGGTGGATGCCGGTGTACCTGCTGGCGAGGCAACTGTGCTGGTCTATGTCACGGATGCAAAATCGGACGAGAGGTTGCCAGTGCAAACGTCTGCGCCGATACGCGATCTACAATTCAACGGGAACGGTACGTCGCAGAGTTTGAATGTTCACGCCGTTGAAATTGGGCGTGTCAAAATCAACGCGCGCTCGCATCGCTTTGATCTGCCCGCGCCAAAATTTTCGGTCACCGCAACGCTGGACAGCAAAATTAAATTGCTTGGTTATGATCTGGAGGTGAAACCCGGCGCGCCGCTTGCGCTGACGTTGTATTGGCAAGCGCTGGATGGATTAGCGAATCGCTATACCGTGTTTGCGCATCTGCTCGACGCGCAAGGCAACCTGGTCGCGCAACGCGACAGCGAGCCGGACGCGGGTCATGCGCCGACGACAAGTTGGGTGCCGAACGAAATTATCACCGACCATTATCAGATCGATCTACCGGATCACGTGGCGCCGGGCGATTATACGCTTGCGGTTGGAATGTATAATGCGCCGACCGGTGCGCGATTACGCGTGAACGAGACCGGCGCCGATCAAATGATCCTGACGAAAATCACGCTCGGCGCGAAATAGTGTTTGTGTTTTTCGTTGTTTCGGATAGAATACACGGCAACGGCAGATTTCAGAGCGGTGCATTTCATTGTTCGCTCTGAAATCTGAAATCTGAATTTTTTTCTGGAGCGTTCCTCATTAGCACCAACACCGCGCGTCCGTTTCTTTCGGTTATCGTTCCTGCATACAATGAAGCCCGCCGCTTGCCACAAACGTTGCAGGCGATTGTAGAATATCTTGGCAAGCAATCTTATGCGAGCGAATTGATTGTCGTGGACGATGGCAGTCAAGATACTACTGCCGCCGTCGCGGAAGCATTTTCTGCCGCACACCCCAATGCCCAAGTCATTCGTAACGATCATCGCGGCAAAGGTTATGCAGTGCGGACGGGTATGCTGGCGGCGCGCGGACACATTATTTTATTTTCGGATGCGGATTTGTCCACGCCAATTGAAGAGATCACGCAATTGCTTCCCTGGTTCGAACGCGGGTATGGCATCGTGATTGGCTCGCGTGAAGGCACGGGCGCGAAACGAATCAAAGAGCCATTCTATCGGCATATGATGGGGCGCGTATTCAACTTTATTGTGCGTTTGCTCACGGTGCGCGGCATTGACGATACGCAATGTGGGTTCAAGGCGTTTCGGGATGATGTGGCGCGCGATGTGTTTTCGCGGATGCAGTTGTACGGCGCGGATGCGCAAAAAATTAGCGGCGCGATGGTTACCGGATTTGACGTCGAAGTGTTGTTCATTGGGCAAAAATCCGGTGTCCAGATCAAAGAAGTACCGGTCGAATGGCGGTACGGAACTGAAACCAAAGTCAATCCGTTGAAAGATTCGTGGCGCAATTTTCGCGATGTGATGCTGGTCCGGTGGAATGACCTGCAAGGCAAATACAATCGTAAATAAAGACAAAAACGGCTTGCAAGTGAGTTGCAAGCCGTTTTTGATTTTGGATGAACAGAATTTATCGCCGTCCGACAATTTGCGTATAGATCGTTTCGAGGTCTTCTTCCGAGTAAAAATTAATGACGATCTTGCCGCCTTTGCGTGAGCGAAACAATTGGACTTTGAAGCCGAGCGCGTTACGGAAATCGGTTTCGAGCGCGCGCGTCGCGGCGGGCATTTCGTGTTCTTGGTGTTTCGCGCGTGCGCTGGCTTTGGCGGCGGGGTGTTCGCTCGCTTGCGGCTCGGTCAGGCGGCGCGCGGCTTCTTCTGTTTGTCGGACGGACCAGTCCTGCTCAATCACATCGCGCAGTAATGCTTTTTGCTGACGTTCGTCTGTTAGCGTCAGAATAGCGCGCGCGTGACCTTCGGTTAACGTTTCGTCGGCGAGCGCGGCACGGATGTCGTCTGGCAATTTGAGCAGACGGAGCGCGTTTGCCACCGTCGTGCGATTTTTGCCCACTTTTGCCGCAACTTGTTCCTGTGTCAAGCCAAAATCGTCCATCAGTTGGCGGTACGCGGTGGCTTCTTCGAGGACGTTCAAATCGGCGCGCTGGATATTTTCGACGAGTGCGAGTTCGAGCATTTCTTGCGGCGTTGCGCCGCGTACGATGACGGGAACAGTCGCCAGACCGGCGAGTTTCGCGGCGGTCCAGCGGCGCTCACCGGCGATGAGTTGATAGCGCGGCGCAAGCTCGGTCGAATCGGGCGCGGGTGTGACAATAAGCGGCTGGATCAAGCCATGTTCGCGGATGGATTCGGCGAGTTCGCGGATCGCGTCGGGGTCCATTTTGTGGCGTGGCTGGCGCGGATTCGGGACAATTGCCGCGACCTGTGCTTCTTTGACGCCGGACGTGATTTGCGAGGGTTGACCTTGCGGGATGAGCGCGCCTAGTCCGCGACCCAAACCGTGTTTGATAGGAGGCATGTGGAACTCCAGTGGATAGTTCGTTCTGCTTACAGCTTGCCGCTTTCTGCCTGTTGCTTGATTTCCCTGTCGAGTAATTCCGCCGTCAGCGCGTCATACGCTTGTGCGCCGCGCGATTTTGGATCGAACGAGACGAGCGGCTCGCCGTAACTGGGCGCTTCGGCGATGCGGACACTGCGCGGTACGATGGTGTGAAAAATCAAGGTGGGAAAATGTTGCGCCACTTCTTCGACCACTTGCAATGCCAGGTGCGTGCGTGAATCATACATCGTCATTGCCATCCCGGCAACGCGCAAACGCGGATTTAAACTTTTTTGCACGAGTTCAATCGTGTTGAGCAGTTGCGACAAACCTTCGAGCGCAAGGTACTCGCATTGAATCGGCACGATGACTGCATCGGCGGCGACGAGCGCATTGACGGTGAGCAAACCGAGCGAGGGCGGCGAGTCAATGATAATGTAATCGTACCGCGGCGTGATGGGCGCGAGAACCTGGGATAATAAATATTCGCGTTTGTCTTCCAGGACCATTTCAACTTCGGCGCCCGCGAGCGCGGCGGAGGCGGGGACCAGATCCAGGTGCAAGCGTTTCGTCAGCATCACGATCTGATCAAGCGGGACATCGTCCACAAGCGCGTTATAGACCGAGTACAGCGGCGCGGTTTTATCTACGCCGAGCGAGGAGGTAGCGTTGGCTTGCGGATCCATATCTACGAGCAACACTTTTTTCTCGCGCACCGCCAGATTCGCGGCGACGTTGATCGCGGTCGTCGTTTTACCGACGCCGCCTTTTTGATTGGCAAAAGTGTAAATGGTTGGCATTGAATTTCAGATTGTAGAATTTAGGTTGCAGAATAAAATCAATCGGCGATGGATATTTCAAATTAGGATTGCGCGATTCGTGCTTTCACTTGCGCGCGCGTTGGAATTCCTGTGATGCCTGGCGCTTCGACGCAGAACGAGGCGGTGGCGTTTGCAAACTGTGCCGCTTGAAACGGATCGTTCGTTTCGTGCAGGCGAATAAGAAACGCGGCGGCAAATACATCGCCTGCGCCGGTCGGGTCAACTTCGTTCGCCGGAAATCCGGCAACGCGGCGGCGTTCGCCATTGGCAAACACAATGCACCCATCGCGACCCCGTGTCATCACCGCGATCCGCGCCATTTGCACATAGTTGTCCATGAGCGCGGCGTCGCCATTCAAATCCTCTTCGCTCAACACCAGCACATCAACATGCGGCAAAATGTCTGGCGCTTCAAGCCAGGGGCGCATCCGCACACGCCATCCCGACGCCAAGTGTGTTGATGGGTCGTCATCCCATTGGCGCAACCAACCTTGTGGGGTTACGCCGACCAATGCATTCGGAAACAGTTTGGCAAAACGCGGATCGAGTTCGCGTGATAGTGGTCCGAGATGCACGATAGGTGTGGCAAGCCATTCGTGCGGAATATCGTTTGGCTCAAGCGGTCCGGCGACGGCGAGCAGAAATTGTTGGCGATGCCCGTCGTGATAGATATTGTGAAAGGTCGTGGTGTGCGCGGCGTTGATGCGATGGACGGTGACGCCATCCAATGCGGCAGGCAAAACAAAATCCGGGGCGAGTCGAGTGACGATGCCCGGCTGGCGCCCCAGATTGCGTGCGGTAATTGCCATATAGGTTGCCGTGCCGCCGACGGTAAACCCATTTGGCACTAGATCTTGCACTATGTTTCCGACAATGAGCAAGTCAATCATTTTTGAAAACACGTGGACTCGGTTCTGGATTTGGTTTAGAGTTGCTCGCGTTTCTAGTCTCAAACATAATCCCAAACGCGGTAAGGGGCGAAAATAATTTTTTCGCCCCTTTGGAATTTCTATTTGTGCAAAATCATGACGCGGCGGTGTTCACCTTCGCCGATACTGTTTGTCGTGACGGTGGGATGATCACGCAAGGCAATGTGGACGATGCGGCGTTCGTTTGGCGGCATGGCTTCGAGCGTGATTGGTTGGCGGCTGGCGGCAACGCGGTCTGCCATGCGTTTGGCGAGTTCGCGCAAGACGCGCTCGCGGCGTGTGCGGTACCCTTCAACATCCACCGTAATTTTTGTCGCTTTACTTTTTTGCGCGACGATCAAGCGCGTGATATATTCGAGGTCGCGCAGAGTTTCGCCGCGCCGCCCGATCAACACACCCAGATCGTCACCGACGATGTTGAGTACCACTGCGTTGCTTTCTTCGGCGGAGGCATCGGGCAAAACTTGGACGTGTGAGACAATGCCCATACCGCGCAAAATGGTTTCCAGAATTTCTTGCGCGGCAGATTCCGTATCGTTGGGAGTAATGCTAGGGGTAAGCGGCGTCATGCGGACGAGTGCGTCTTCACTGCCCAGACCGAGGACACCGCGCGATCCTTCGCGCACGGTTTCGATGCGGACTTGATCTTGCGCCAGTCCCAGTTCGGCTAACCCTTTGGCAATCGCTTCGTCCAATGACTTGGCTGAAAATTCTTTAGCGTCTGACATTATTTCTTTTTTCCTTTGCTCGCGTTTGCGGCGGCGGCGGCAAAGGGCGTGCCGTTGAACAAGGTGCCCCAGCCGCTGGTAAAGTATTGTTGGATGATGCCGACAACGTTGAACACGATCCAGTAGAGCGCCAAGCCAACCGGGAATGAAAGCGAGATATAGCCGATGAAAAACGGCATGATCATCTGCATGGACTGATTCATTTGTGCGGATTGTGGATCGGCGGATGGCATTGTCATCATTTTTTGCTGAATCCAGGTGCTTGCCAGTACGAGCGCCGGCACAACATAGTAAACGCCACCTACCACTTGGGGTTGCGCCGCCAGACTCAAGCCGAGAAAGGAACTGTTAACCGGCACGGCGGCGGCAAGCGCTGGCACAAATGCGTAAATGTGCTTGGCCAATTCCATCAATTGTTCTGGTTGCGCGCCCATCACCATCGTCACCGATTGGTACAAACCGATCATGATGGGCCAGGGAATCAACGCGGGCAAGCAACCGCCGAGTGGGTTGACCCCGGCTTCCTGGTAGAGCTTCATCTGCTCTTGCGAAAGTTTTTCCTTGTCTTTCGCATATTTCTTTTGCATCTCTTGCCATTCTTTACTTGCCATCAACGCTTGTTGCTTTTTCATCGCTTTTTGTTGCTGACCATAAAAAGGCAAGGTGATGAGGCGAATCAATAGCGTGAACACAATGATCGCAATGCCATAGTTGCCGATGATGACATAGATGAACATGAGCGCATTCACCATCGGATTGAAAATAAACGTATTCCAAACGGGGGCGAGAAAATCTAACATTCGCTCTTGCTCCTATTTCGCGGCGGGGGGTACGATTTTGCCGGTGCTCGTGTCCACCGTCCATTTCACGAGACCGTCGGTTGCATTCAGCGCATACACCATGCGATCGTGCGATTGCACATAGACACTGCCACTGGCAATGACCGGCGATGCCAGCACCCGTCCGGTGGTTGCACGCGACCATTTTTTCTGCCCAGTCGCGGCGTCGAGCGCATAGACCTGGAAATCGTCCGAGCCAAAGTACGCGACGCCATTACTCACAACAACGGCGGAACGTACTGCATCGCCTGCTTTGAACGGCGTGTTCCATTTCAAATTTCCGGTCTGGCTATCCAGCGCGAATACATTGCCGTCGAGTGCGCCAAAATAAACGACGCCATTCGTTACCGTTGGATTCGACCAGACCCAGTTCGTCGCGGCAAATTCCCATTTTTTTGCGCCCGTCGCAAGATCAATCGCAAATACTTTGGACAAGCCCGCGATATACGCCATGCCATCGGCGACGGCGGGTTTAGTGACGATAATCCCGCTGGCGTCAAATTCCCATTTCTTAGCGCCGCTCAATGCGTCGAGCGCGTACAGCTTGTGATCAAGTGACGCAACCAGCACGTTACTGCCGGCGAGCGTGGGATCAGCCCACACTTCGCCGTTCGTCGCAAATTCCCATTTCTTCAAGCCGGTCGCACTTTCCAGCGCATAGACTTTGTTGTCATTCGCGCCAAAATAGATCATGCCGTTAGCCATAACTGGCGTCGAGACGATTGGCGCGCTGGCGTCAAATTCCCATTTTTTTGCGCCCGCGGCGAGATCGAGTGCATACAGTTTGTGATCAAATCCGCCGATATAGAGTGCGTCTTCAGTGATGAGCGGATTGGAGTAGAACGCGACGATGGGCTTGTCGGCGGCGGCGGGAAATTGCCATTTGAGATTCCCATCTGCCGCGTTGACTGCCATAACACGCCCTGCGGCACCGCCAAAGTACACCGTGTCGCCAACTACTTGTGTGCCGGACCAACCGGTCACCGGTGCCGCGCCACAACCGACCAAGAGAAACGCGGCGGCGAGGATCGCTGTGAGCGCCAACGCCAGCCGCGCGCGATGAATGATTGCCAAGTTATACTTCCTCCAACTACAATGTGCAAAAGTCCTTACCACGGTCGGCGTGACTGCTAGGTCACACCCCGTGGCAAGATTTGCTAAAGGTTTGCTCAATCGTATGGAACAGGATCGTAACCACCGGGGTTGAACGGTTGACAACGCAGAATGCGGGTGAGCGCGAGCCAACCGCCCTTCACGATGCCATGATGCGCGATTGCCTCGAACCCATATTGCGAACAAGAGGGGACGAACCGGCAACTGGGTGGCAAGAGGGGTGAGAGTAATCGCTGGTAAAATCGAATCAGACCAAGGGCGAGATATTTCATCGTTCTATTTTATCACATTCAAATGTGCGCGTTCCAATAAGGTTTGGACGGCAGTTTCGATATCACGCAAGGTGGCGGTTTGCGCGGTGCCGCGGGCAATCCAGATCAAATCCCAACCGGTAGAAATTGTCGGCAGGCGATGCCGCACTGCTTCACGCAGTAAACGTTTGGCGCGATTACGCGCCGTCGCCTTGCCGACTTTTTTTCCGGCTACAAATCCAAACCGACAGGTTGCTGTTCCGTTTGCTCGCGCGCGCAGGATAATGAGGGGATGCGACCAGGATTTGCCATCGTCCCAGACGCGCTGGAAATCCGTGCCGCGCCGCAAACTGAACGTGCGGTTCACCGCTTATTTCTGCTTGAGATTGGAGCGGGTGGGAGACACGCTCAAGCGCTTGCGCCCGCGCAGGCGGCGAGCGGCAATCACTTTGCGTCCGCCCTTGGTTTGCATCCGATTGCGAAATCCGTGCGTACGTTGACGTTTCAAACGTTTGGGTTGGTATACTCGCTTCACAAAACAACTCCTCTACTTGAAGATAACGGCGGCTATTATACCTTGAAAGTGGGTTCTTGACAAATCATCGCGGTGCGTTCTGATATTTTCGCCGCCACGCCACGCCAACCGGATAGCCGATCATTTTTGCTACATCGCCAGTGATGCGAATGATGGGAATCCATGCCATTGCCCGCAGTCGGTCGCTGATGGCTAATCCGCGCAACATGGGCGTTACACGGCGGTATGGTATGAGGAACATGGCTATCGCCGCAAGCAACCACAGCGGCAACGCGGCGAGCGGCGCGATCAACGTCAACGGGATGAGCGTGGGCAGTGCAACGCAATAGGTGGTGTAGCGAATGAGGTGGCGCTTGAGCCAAAGGTTGGCTTTGCCGTCGCCGCGTGCGTACAAATAGTATTGCTTGAAAAACGCGCGCAGATTTTCGCGCGGGCGAAAATGCGCCACGGCGCGCGGCGCAAATGCAAAGCGCAATCCAGCGGCGCGCAAATCGAAATCGAAAATCAAGTCTTCGCAATAATCTAACCATTCGGGATAACCGCGCACGCGCTCCCATGCCGATTTGCGAAACGCGATGGATCGGCTGGACGGCAGAAATTGCTCCGGGACAATTTCGCTGACAATTGGCAAGGTGGTTGCCGCGAGTGCAACTTCAAACGCGGTTTGCGGATCGGGGACGAAAAAACCGGAGACAACATCCGCGGCGACTGATTGGCTTTGGTTTTTGTCGTCAAACGGCTCGACGAGCTCCGCAATCCAGTTCGGGTCCAGGCGCACGCCCGCATCGGTTGAACAAATGATCTCGCCGCGCGCCGCGCGAATGGCGGTGTTGCGTCCCTGGGAAATGTTTGCGCCAGGTTGCGTCAAGATTTCTAGTGGCAAGCGAGTTGTCCACGCGCGTAACCCATCCAGCGTCGTATCCGTCGAACCGCCATCCACGACGATGATCTCGTCGGGCGCGTGCGTTTGCGCCGCCAGTGAATCGAGCAAACGCGGCAACGATTCAGTTTCATTTTTTACGGTGAGAATGACCGAGACAATCACGCGCGCATTATAACATAAACAAAACCTTGTCCAAAAAATCAAACGGTGGTATACTCGCGCCCGTTCGATTCGCTTGAGAAATCCGCAGGGTTGCGGCGTTCCGTGAACTGGGAACGTCGTTTTTATTTGAGCTGGGTCACGGTTGGGAGGTCTTATTGTGAGTTTGGTTTTGGCGCTTGTTTATTGTCTTGCCGCATCGTTTTTGACGATTTATGGTTTCAATATTTTGCTGACGGCCTGGTTTTATTGGCGCAAGCGCGACGTAACGCTCCCGACGCCCGCGCTGACGACGACGCCCCGGGTTACGGTGCAACTGCCGATTTACGATGAACTTTATGTGGTTGAGCGTTTAATTGACGCGACATGTGCGCTCGATTATCCGCGTGATTGTTTGCAGATCCAAGTGCTGGATGATTCCGATGATGAGACAACGACCATTGCCCAAGCGCGTGTAGATTATCACCGGCGGCGCGGGGTGGAGATTGCGCTTGTGCGCCGCGCGGATCGCACTGGTTTCAAGGCGGGCGCGCTCGCCGCAGGGATGCTGTCGGCAACCGGTGAGTTCATCGCGATCTTTGACGCGGACTTTGTGCCAACCCAGGATTTTTTGCGAAACACGATTCCGCACTTTCTCGCGCAACCGAACCTGGGTTTAGCGCAGGCGCGGTGGGGCCACTTGAATACAAACTATTCTCTGCTGACCCAGGCCGAAGCACTCGCGCTTGATGGCCATTTCATTGTTGAGCAAACGGCGCGCGCGCGCAACGGCTTGTTCTTTAACTTTAACGGCACAGCGGGTGTCTGGCGCCGCGCGTGTATTGAATCGGCGGGGGGCTGGCAAGGTGACACGCTCAGCGAAGACTTGGATTTGTCGTATCGCGCGCAAATGCGCGGCTGGCAATTTGTTTACCTGCCCGATGTGATTGCGCCGGCGGAATTGCCACCGCAGATTCATGCGTACAAGCGCCAGCAATTTCGCTGGGCGAAAGGTTCGACCCAGGTTCTGCTAAAGCTGGGTGGCGCGGTGTTGACCTTGCCGAACGTTTCGTTGTTCAAGCGCATTGAGGGCTTGTTGCATTTGTCCGGCTATGTGATGAACCCGTTGATGCTCGTGTTGTTGTTGACGCTGATCCCGTTAATGACATTCAATATCCATTTGCCGGATGTCATGCTATTCTGCAGTCTGGCGATGCTTGGCCCCGCCGCGATTTACGCGCTGTCGCAACGCGCGCAATATCCGGATTGGCTTTCGCGGTTTCGCTATTTCGGCGCACTGCTGTTGCTGGGTACAGGTATCGCGTTGAGCAATTCGCTGGCTGTCCTTGAAGCGTTCACGCGCCGTGGCAATACCTTTCGGCGCACGCCCAAGTTTTGCGTCGAAAACGAAAATGATGCGTGGAATACCAAACGCTACACGCTTCCATTTTCCTGGGAAGCGCTGGGTGAATTGGCTTTGGCGGGGTACGCCGCGCTCGGCACGGTGATTGCCTGGCAACACCATCTCGTTTGGACCATGCCTTTTTTGATTTTATACGCGATCAGTTTTGCCTATGTTGGCGGCTTGTCTCTGTGGCATGCGCGTCCCGTCCGCAAGCATCACGTCGAGCTTGCGCCGGCGGCATAAGGTGTTCGACGCGTTGACGCGTGCCAATAAAAATCCGCCGATCCAATGTTGATATCGGCGGATGATTGCAAATCTAATTTCGAATTGGTCTAGGCGCGGGGTTTCATCGCGCGTGTGATTGCGTCTCTTTCTTCGGCGGTGAGTGTATAGGTGGATTGTCCGCCTACGACGGGTTTGGCATACACACGGACATCGGTGCGTCCGTGAAGCGCGCTCAACACCGCGCCGTCCGCGTGATCATCCAGGATTGCCATCACGAAACTTTGATCACCGCCCTTGTCTGAAAACGGATTAAAGCGCACCACGCCGACGTGTTGGATCAGATAAGGCAACTTGACTTCGACGCCCGCGACGCGATTTTCCATTCCGTGCGCGATTTCTTCCACGCGATCCATGCGCGACACGAAATCCAGCAAGGTGGCTTCGAGGTCTGCGCCGCCGCGTCCGGTCAACAATAGGCGTAACGAGTTGGTGAGTTGTTGGTGGCGATATTCGAGAAACGCGATCCAGCCGCCCAGTCCGATGACCAGGAGCGCCAGCACGATCACAACGACCAAAATAATTTCCACAATGCCCCCGAAAAAATCTCGCAAGTTTTAGTGCGCGCATTGTAACGCGATCTATTCAGCGCGTCAAGAAGAAATAGCGCAGACTGGTAAAGTAAAATTTAGGGAACGTGAGCCATTGCCGGTTGGATCGACGCGAGCGCGGTCTGACCATTACAGGAGTCTTTCGATGCAAGTGTTAATCGCGACCCACAATCACGGCAAGTTGCGCGAATACCAGGAATTGCTTGCCGGTTTGCCCTGCGAACTGGTTACGCTTGACGAAGTTGGCATCCGTGAAGATGTTGCCGAGACTGGCGCAACTTTTGCCGAGAACGCACGGCTCAAAGCGAACGCGTATGCGCAAACCAGTGGCTTGCTCACGCTGGCAGATGATTCCGGTCTGCAGGTGGCTGCGCTTGGCGGCGAGCCAGGAGTGCACTCGAAACGGTATGCCGCAGGGAGTGATGCTGATCGGGTCGCGTTCTTGCTGAATAAACTGCGTGATGTGCCTGACGGAAAACGTGCTGCGTGGTTTCGGTGCGTGATTGCCATTGCGTCGCCTGAAGGTAAACTGTGGGAATGCGACGGAATCTGTGAAGGCGAAATCGCGTTCACGCCACGCGGCGCAAACGGATTTGGATATGATCCGGTATTTTATTTTCCGGCGCGCGGCGTGACGTTAGCGGAATTGTCGGCGCGCGAAAAAAATAAAATCAGCCACCGAGCCAGGGCGGCTGACCAAGCGAAAAAAATTCTAGCACAGATTTGCGAATAGCAACAGGCAAACGTAAAAACGTCATGCCGGATTACGTTTGCCTGTTGTTTGATTTACTTGTCAACCGCTTTCCACGATTTCTGGTCTTTCGAAATGTCCATGCCTACCACATTTCCTAATTCGGCATAGGTAATGTCCATATCCGTCGTGTCCGCGCCGGTCAAGTCCGCGCCGTCGAGATGGCTTTTAGTCAAATTTGCGCCGCGCAGAATTGCGCCCTGGAATTTTGCGCCAACCAACACCGCGCCCCGCAAGACAGCCCCAGTTAGATTGGCTTCTTTCATCCCCGCGCTTTTCAAGTTAGCTTCGGCGCAATCCGCGCTCGTCAAGTTTGCGCCGCGCAAATGTGTTGCGTTCAGTTTTGCGCCTTTGAGATTGGCGTCGGACAAATCGGCTTCTTCTAAATTGGCCCAACCGAGATTGGCTTTTTCCAAACTTGCGCCACGCAAAATAATGCCGCGCAAATTGGCTTCGCGCAAATCCACGCCGTGTAAATCGGTGTTTGCAAAATCGCGTTCGCCGGCATTGTATCGTTTAACGAGTTCTTGTGCGTTCATGTGGGTGTCCTCTCTCTCGAAATAACCAATGCCATTCTACACACCTTGCGCGCGCGCGTCAATGCCTTTTGTCCAAAACTCGGCTTGATGATATAATCGCGCGCGATGACTGATTCACTTGCGATTTCCGTGTTTCTTCCGGCGCGCAACGAAGCGGGTAACATTGCGCCGCTGTTCGAAAAATGTGCGCGCGCATTTGCCGCGCTCGACGTGGCGGGCGAAATTATTTTTGTGGACGATGGTTCAACCGATGCGACCTGGCAGGAAGCCAACGCGATGGCGCAACGTTATCCTTGCGCGCGTTTGTTTCGGCATCGCCAATCGCTGGGGCTGACCGAAGCAATGCGGACTGGGTTTCGTCATTGTCGCGGTGATGTGGTGGTGTTTCTGCCCAGCGATCTCGAATCGGATCCCGCAGAAGACATTCCTGCGCTGTTTAATAAAATCAACGCGGGTTACGATGTGGTTGCCGGTTGGCGGCAGGGTCGGCACGACGGCAAAGTGTTTGCGTCCACGGTTGCGAATGTGGTGTCGCGGCGCGTGTTTGGTTTGCAAGTGCATGACATGAATTGGATCAAGGCGTTTCGGCGTGAGGTCGTGGAGCATTTGCATTTACGTTCCGATTGGCATCGGTACATCTTGATTCTCGCCGCCGCGCAAGGGTATAGCATTGGCGAAGTGTCGGTCAATTATTATCCGCGCACCAAAGGCAAATCGCATTATGGTTTGGGACGCCTCCCGGTTTCTTTTCTCGATGTGCTGGTGGTAAAATTTTTGCTGACGTTCGGGCGCAAGCCGATGCAGTTTTTCGGCGGACTCGGTTTGATCATTGTTGCCGCCTCCCTCTTGATCTTTGCGACGCTTACGGCGGTTTATCTTGCCAGTCTGGGTCAACGCCGCCCCGTGTTTGATTTTGCCGGGGTTTTGCTTCTAGTCGGCATTCTATTTTTTGTGGTGGGTTTTCTCGCCGAGTTGATCGTGAGTCAGAGCGAGCGGGTTGAAGAATTGGAAGCGCGTTTGAACGACCTTGAATCGCATGACGAATAATTTTCGCGTGGTCGTGTTGGCGCACGTCTTTCCGCGCGCTCTCGATGATTCGATGGGCGCGTTTCTTTTGCATCTTGCGGACGCGCTTGCCGCGCGCGGGGTGACGCTTGAGGTGATTGCGCCGCACGCGCAAAATCTAGCGAATGTCGAACTCTTGGGTGCGGCGCGCGTCCAGCGTTTTCGTTATGCGCCCGTGCATTGGGAAACGCTGGCGTATCACGGCACAATGCACGATATAGTTGGGCGCGGCCTGGTGGGTAAATTTTTATTTGCGTTGTTCACGTTTGCCTTTCTGCTCAAAACAATTTCTGTCACGTGGTCGGCGCGTCCTAATCTGTTGCACGCGCATTGGTGGATTCCGGGTGGCATCGTTGGCGCGGTGGCGTCGCTCGTGACGCGCGTGCCGCTGATCATCACGACGCATGGGACCGACGTAGAGATGCTTTGCAAAATGCCGTGGGTGATCCCGTTAGCGCGTTTTGCATTTGGACGCGCGCGCGCCATTACGTGCGGCTCGAATTATTTGCGGGATCAACTCGTTGCGTTGAACGTCGCAGATGCGGCCAAGGTGGTTGTCATACCAATGCCGCTTAATCCAGAATTCGGCATTCAAAAATCAAAATTCGGAAATCGCAAATCAGAAATTTTGACAGTAGCGCGGCTAACGAAACAAAAATCGATTGATACGTTGGTTGACGCGCTAGCGCTCCTGCGTGATCGTGGAAACGATGCGCGCCTAAAAATAATCGGCGCTGGCCCCGAACGCGGCGCGCTTGAAGCACAGACGCGCAGATTGAACTTGAGTGATTGCGTCGAGTTTGTTGGCGCATTGCCACAAACCGAATTGCCCGCGCAATATGCCGCGTGCGCGGTGTTTGTTCTGCCCTCCATCCGCGAAGGCATGGGTTTGGTGCTGGCGGAAGCGTTGTGGTGCGGCGCGCCGGTGGTCGCCGCAAATTCGGGTGGGGTCACCGATATTGTGCGCGACGGCGAAACCGGGTTGCTCTTTCCTGAACGCGACCCGCGCGCGCTTGCCGCCGCGATCGAAAAATTATTGCGCGATCAAGAATCGGCGCGGCAACTTGCGCGTACTGGCGCGGCATTCGTGCGCGAACGATTTACACCCGAACGTGTCGCGGCGCAATTCGAAAAAATCTATCGCTCGACAACCAGTAGCAATTAAATGTCAGATTTGAACCCAGCGCAAACCGAACATCGAAAAACTAGAATGCCGTGGCGACGAATCGCGGGTTATGTCCTTGCGGTTGCCGTGCTGTTTTTTCTTGGCGGTTTGTTGGTGCAGACCTGGGGCGATGTGGTCAAGTCGGGCTTCAAGTTCGAATTCGATTTGCCGCCGCTGATCGTTTCACTCGTTCTGCTCGTCGTCGCGCGCGGCTTTGCGGTGGAAGCGTGGCGGCGTATTTTGCTCTCGCTCGGCAATTATTTCGATTTTGGTTTTGGCGCGCGCGTGTGGTTCCTTTCCAATCTCACGCGCTATATCCCCGGCAACATCTGGCAAGTGGCGACGATGATGACGCTGGTTGAGGAACGCGGGGTGAGCAAAACCAATTCACTGTTGAGCCAGGTTATTTACACTGCGCTCGCGCTCGCGATTGCCGGTTTGCTTGGGGTCATGTTTGTGTTCGTGCGCCCGGATTTGTTCAGCGCGCTGTTGCCGTCGTCAATCGCCGCGTATATGCCGCTCGTGTTTACGTTGGCATTTGCCGCGCTCGTGATTGTTTTTGCATTGCCGATCACGAATCGCGCGATTGTCGCGGTTACTGCGCGTTTGATGCGGCGCACGATCATCGCGCCGACGCCCACCTTTGCGCGCGGGCTGGTGCCGCCGCTTTTTTCGCTAGCCATGTGGCTGACGAATGGCGTGGCATTTTATTTATTCGCCAACTCGATCACACCGCTTGCGCTGACGCAACTGCCCGCCTTTATTGCGATGAACGCTGGCGCATACTGGATCGGCTATGTGTCGTTTCTCACGCCGAGTGGCTTGGGCGTGCGCGAAGGCGTACTCGCGTGGATGCTGTCAAGTTTTTTTCCCGCGCCCGTTGCGCTTGCGTTATCATTGGTCACGCGCTTGTGGACGACGGCAGGCGAATTACTCGGCGTGACGCTGGTGTGGGCAGTGCCCGCAAAGAAATTGGATGACCGCTCAAACTGATTCGCGCATTGCCGCGTGGCTCACGCTGTTTTTATTCGGCGTTTATTTGCTGTCGTTCAGCGGCCAATTGTATTCGCAAGACAGCATGTCCATGTTTTCCGTCACCGAAAGTTTTGTCAAGCGCGGTGAGTTCAACACGGATCAATTATGGACGCTGTTCAAAGCGCGCAATGAAATTGCGCCCGATGGCGAATCGTATGCCAAGTATGGTTATGGCATGTCGCTTTTTGCCGTGCCGCTGTACGCGCTTGCGTTCGCGTTGAACCTGGGCTTGACGCAAACAACCTTGCTCACGAGTTCGATTGTGATCGCGTTGACTGCCGCCCTGGTATTCCTTTCGGCGCGCCGTTTGAAATTTTCGCGCGGCGTCAGTTTGATTACCGCGCTCTTGTTCGGGCTCGCGACGCCCGCGTGGGTGTATGCCAAACAGTTTTGGAGCGAGCCGTATGCGTTGTTCACCTTGTTCGCCGCGTTCTATTTTTTGCAGTGCTTTCGCGACGAGCAAAACGCGCGCGACGGATTGATCGCTGGCATCGCGCTTGGCTTGGCGGCGGCTACGCGCGTAACGAATGTTGCGCTCGTGCCGGCGTTTGTGTGGTACGGGTTTGTGGTGATTGATCCTCACACGCAGACGAGCGCACAAAAGCAAGGACATTTTTTATCCGCGCTTGGCGCCTCGATCCGTTGGCGTGGTGTGATCCCATTTGCGCTTGCCGTCGGCGGCGTCGCGCTTTCGGTTGTATGGTATGATGCCGCGCGCTATGGCAGTCCGTTGGCGACGGGTTATCGCGCAGATGAGACCTTCGACAATCCATTTCTGCTCGGCGCGTATGGTTTATTGTTCAGCCCCGGTCGGGGCTTGTTCGTGTATATGCCATTCCTCGCCGCGCTGATTTTTTCCATGCCGCTCTTTTTCCGCCGCGCTAAACGCGAGACAATTCTGATCGTGTGCACATTTATCTTTTACCTTGTTCTATTTTCGACCTGGTATTATTGGTGGGGCGGCACAAACTGGGGCGCGCGCTTTCTCGTGCCGACGATCCCATTTCTGGTTTTGCTTACCGCGCCCGCGATCGAACTTGGGCTGACGGGCAAGCAAAAAATTTTCTCACTGGTCTTTGCGGGCTTGGGTCTCCTGGCTTTATATTTTCAACTCTTGGGCGTTGCTTTTCCTTCGCTGGCTTTTCGACTCCGCCTTGTGCGCTCGTCGCCAACCGCTGATTGGGATTCGATCTTTGTGCCGCAATTTTCGCCGCTCATTGGTTATCTTAACTTGAAACTCAACGCGCTTGACCTGGCTTGGATTCGCATCACCGATACGACAATTGCCATGGATTGGCTCGTCGTCGTGTTGACGCTCGCGTTTATTGTGCTAGCCGGATTGTCATTGCGAGCGTTCTTTGCGAAGCAATCCCCAATCAGGTTATCGGAAATTACTTTGGCACGTACACCGCTCGCTGTAATGACGATATTGGTAGTCGCGCTCGCACTTTTTTCGCTCTATCGCTATCGCGATGATGCGCGTTGGGGCGCAGGCGACGGCTATCGCGCGCTTGCCCAAACGCTCACGCGTGAGGAACAGCCGCGCGACGTGTTGATTCTCGATGACGACGCGCGCGCGGGTTTTTTCTTTAACGCCAATTACGCACGGTTGCGTTGGTACGGCTTGAGTCGCGATCCAAATCAATTCGATGATGCGACGCGCAATCTGCTTGAGCGGCTTGCTCAAAATTATGCGCGCGTGTGGTTTGCCTATGACGACGCCACGCAACTAGACGATCCCACGCGCGCTTGGCTGGAACATGCATTGCCGGTTACCGCGCAATTTGATTACTCGGATGGCGTGCATCTGATTTTGTTCGCGCGCTAATCCGCAAGCCGGACGGCGAAATTTTTTGACTTTTCCAATAAACGGTAGTATTCTAAATCCGTTCAAAAATCGCACCGCGACGATCAAGCGATTTTATTTGGCAATGAAGCTGGAGGAAATAATGCAAGCGCAAGGAATGATTCGTTGGTCTATTATCTTGGGCGCACTCGTACTTGTGCCAGTCTTGTTTCTCATCGCCACGCCGAATGCGTTTGGCTGTGATGCGAGTTCGCTGGCTAACTCGGTGCCGTGCGTGGTACTGGCACAGATTACCGCGACCGCAACGGTTCCCGCTACGGTAACCCCAACTGGCACACTCGCGGCGAATGCCAACGTAACAACCACCGCAACGGTGTCTGCCACGATGACAGTGTCTGCTACGGCGACGATTACCGCCACGTCTACACCGCAACCAACCTGGACGCCGCGACCAACGCCCGTTGGCGATAATCCCAATACGGCGCGAATTCCCATGTGGGTCAAGCCAGAGTATTGCATCGAAGCCATGTGCCCCGGCGCAACGAGCGCGCCTCTGTTAAATTCGCCGGGCGGCTGGGATTGGATTGCGGGTAATTCAAGCGTATGGTACAAGATGGACGATGGCCATAGTCTCCAAGTTCAAATCTGGGTGTTTGCGAATGGACAAACTGGACTCTTGCTGGATGTTTATGCGCCTGAGCAAAAAGACCTGTATGGTTCCAAACCCATCGGGCGTGGCTCGTTGAACAAAAACTATCCCGGTGCCGATCTGTTTTATTCGGGACGGAGTTCAGCCTATGGCATTTGGTATGCCAAATTGACCAATACGACGAACGCCCCCGTTTCGTATTCGTTCCGCTATACCCGCACTACGCCATCGTTGGGTAACTCGTGCGACAATTGCCACAAGTTGATCGGGTATGATTGGGGGGCTTGTTCCGATCCAGGTTTCTGCGACCAGTTGCATCAATATTATGATACCAACCCTAGTTGCTATGATCACAACATTGAAGCAGACTTGGCTGGCAATTGCCACTAGTCCGAATCTGCGATTCCTAAATTAGCACGGCGTTGCGCGGCAAGGGTAAATTGCCCTTGCCGCGTTTGATTTCAGCGCACGGCAATTGCTTTGACGCATTGCGGTCGTTGTGCTATGATTTCGCTCTAAAATCCTTGGAGTGGTTCATGCGTCTTGTCCGACATCTGATTCTGCGCCGCGATTTTGCTGTCCTCGTTATATATTTTTTTCTCGCGCTCATCTTCACCTATCCGCTGATTTTGCATTTCGATACGCACGGCGTAGGTCACGGCGTTGACGATCCGGCGCAGACCTGGGCTTTGTGGTGGGTGCCGTATTCGATTTTTCATCTGGGTCTCAGCCCACTCACCAGCGATTACGTTTTTTATCCGACCGGGCTCAATCTTGTTGCGTACACCCCCACGTTCCTTAACGGCATTCTTTCAATTCCCCTGCAATTTCTCTCTAGCGTTGTTGTCGCGCAGAACCTCATCGTCCTCTTTGCGCTGATCACGAGCGGCTATGGCGCGTTTTTATTCGCGCGGGAAATGTTGATGCGCTGTCACGCGCACAACGATTTTGCCGCCGCGCTTGCCGGAGCCGTCTACGCGTTTGGCGCGTGGCACATTAACTATCTCGTCGCCGGACATTTCATGCTCTTGTCGAATGAATGGATTCCGTTTTTTGCACTCTACCTTGTGCGTCTCGATCAACCGCGTTGGCGCAACGGCGTATTGGCGGGTTTCTTTGTTGCCTTGACGGCGTGGACTGAACTAACGCTCGCATTATTTCTCGCGATCCTTGCCGCGTTATACGGCGTGTACCTCGCGTTCGCGCAACGCCGCGTGCTATTCTCGAAAATGTTCGCGCGGAATGTCGTCGCGCTGGGCATTGTCGCAGGCATCGGTACAAGCCCGCTTGCACTCAACTTGCTACTCGATTCGTTGCGGTACGGTTATTATCTTTCAACGGGCGTTGGCAGGCCGCAGATATTTTCCGCCGAATTGATTTCGTTTTTTGTGCCATCGGCGCAACAACCGATCCTGGGTGCGGCGGCGAACGCGCTCACGAACGCGAATACAAGCTATGCGTTTATTGGTTATGCGGTGTTGGCGCTCGCGGCAATTGGATTTTATTTTTATCGCGCGACCCACGGCGCGCGTTTGTGGCTTGGGTTTGTTTTTATTTTCGCGGTGCTGATGCTGGGTCCCACGTTGATCGTCAACGCGCAAAACACAAACATCCCCTTACCGTTCGCGTTGTTGCGCGCGATCCCGGTCGTCAACGCGAATCGTTATCCAGTGCGTTTTAACGTGATGCTGATGCTTGCGCTCGTGCCACTTGTCGCGCTTGGCGCGGCGCGCGTGTTGCAAATGCGGCGCGGCGGATTTGTATTGGCAGGCTTGATCGTTTTCTCCGCGTTTGAGCAACTCGTTGCCCCAATCCCGCTAGCGGATTTGCGCGTGCCTGCCGCATATCAGATCATCCGTGACACGCCCGGCGATTTTGCGATCCTTGATTTGCCGATTGGCTGGCGCGGCAGTATCACGATGAATGGCAAACTCGATGACAAGGCGCAATTTTATCAAACCGATCATCACAAACGCTTGCTCGGCGGGATCACATCGCGGATTCCGCAATTCAAAACACAATACGTGACGACCGCGCCGGTGATTGGTTCGCTGATTGCGTTGGAGGAAGGACGCCAAGTGGACGATGCGCGGCGCGCGCGGGATCGCGAACTTGCGCCTGCCGTGCTGGGTTTTTTTGATATTCGCTTTGTCGAACTAAACCGCGCGCTCACGGATTCCGCCGTGGCCGATTATGCGCGCGAGGTGTTGCCGCTCACCGAAATTTATCGCGACGAGACACGGATTGTTTACCGCGTGAGCGAAAAAAAATCCGCGCCGATCATTTCGGCGCGTGATGAAATTGCCGCGCTTTATTTTGACGATGGCTGGGGGCGCGCGCAATCGGCGAATGGCGTGGACTATCGCTGGGCAACGCGCGGCGATTCCGCAATCTGGTTGCCGCTGGAGCCGCGCGCGCAAACGATCACATTTCGTTTGCGCGGCGCACACGCGCGGCAAGCGGTGAATGTCTATGTCAATGAAAATTTTGTCGCTGAAATTCAATTGAGCGATACGTGGGAAAATTATTCGTTGCCGATTCCCGCTTCGGCGTTACGCGCTAGCTTGAACGAGTTTGTCTTTGCGACGGACACCAGCACGATCAACGCAACGCGCGTGGATGATTACACGATTGGCGATACGGGAGTTGTGTCGCCGGTGGATCTGGCGGCGACGGGCGCGGGATTCGATGCGGGAAAATTTGGCGAAATTTTTGTCGCCGGCAAAAATGTCATCGAGAATAAACGCGGCTATCACCTAGTTGCGCTCAACCCGCAAACTGGGGCGGTCGAGCGTGTGGCGCTGTTCGATACACTGACCGACGCGCATGAATCGGCGCGGCTCGCCCAGTTCATCGCCGAATTGCCGCGCGGCGAAATTGTGGCGGGCGTGGCTGTGGATGATGTGTCGGGCAAATTGCAACAAACAGCCGTAGAGGCACTCCATTCAATTGGGGTTGAAAGCGATTTGCGGTTTCAGTTTCGCGCGGGGCAGGCGTTGATTGGCGTCAAGGGCGCGCAACCGGGACAGGCGCTCGAAAGTGTGGACGGACGTTTGCCAGCGAACGTGTCGGTGGGTAAAAACATCGCGGGGGATCGCGCGGCGTTTGCGTTGGCAGAAATTCAAATCGAAAAACGGTAGAGACGTTCCATGGAACGTCTCTACCGTTCGTGTGGAACGTCTCTACCGTTCG
>JBBIUF010000001.1:0-1062 GCA_037440365.1 Chloroflexota bacterium | reverse complement strand
TGGAACGTCTCTACCGTTCGTGTGGAACGTCTCTACCGTTCGCGTTCAAATGGCATCCGCCGATTCAACTCAAACGCAATCTCTTCCGGCAATTGTAATTTTTGAATCGCGCGCGCGGTTGGACGCCACTGGTATTTTTTCAGATCGAGTGTGCCGTCGCGTTTGAATTTGATCCCTTCGGCTTGCAAGCGTTGGCGTTGCCGAACACCTGATCCAACTTTGTAAGTTGAGAGTCCGCCGAACCGGTTGATGACCCGTTGCCAGGGTACGCGCGAGCCAGGATCGAGTTGATAGAGCGCGCGTCCGACTTGGCGCGCGGCGCGCGGTGTGCCGATGAGCAGGGCGACTTGACCATAGGTCAACACGCGCCCGCGCGGAATGGCGCGCACAATGTCAATGACGCGTTGTTGAAATAAATTCGTCATGGTGTTTGCACGCTCCAGATGGAATACAATTGATTGTCGGTGGATGTGGCAAATTGCGTCAGCGGCTTGAATGTCACCGCGCCGTGTGTTTGTTCTTCGAATTGCGCGAGGTACGGATATTTGGCTTGGGCGAACGCATTGCCCACCGGATAGATCACAAATTGAATTTTTTGATCGAGTAAAAATTGTTCCGGGTTTTCGCCGGGCGCAAAACGAAAATCGGTGAATGCAAATTCGAGATGGTATTTTTCGCCGAACAGAGCCAGCGCGCCTGCGTTGCCGGTGTACGCGATCACATTTGTCGTCTGATGCGCAGGCACGATCTGCGCCAACTCTGCCGCCATCTCGCGTTGCGATGCCATCATGTTATACACAAAACGCATTCCCAGGTTGCCTTGCTGATAGGATTGCGCGGCAAGGAACGCAACGAATGTGGTAAGCACTAGGTAATACAGATTGTGTAATGCGGAATAAACTAGGGGTGTGACTCGCGCCTGTTGACTGTTGACTAGCGACTGTACTTGAGTCAGCGCGACTCCCGCAAACACCAACAACGGCAAGCCGGGGTACATTAGGAAGCGTGTTTCGAGTGTTGTATAATTGAGCCAGACTAGGGCTTCGTCGAAAATGAGGTAGA